>JBEGVG010000001.1:0-12584 GCA_041178445.1 Pseudomonadota bacterium
ACAAGTTGGCAAAGGAGAGGTGGGGCGCTCGGTGCCGCCGGATGAGTTGCTGTTGCATGGTGGGTTCGAGGCGCTTGCGGCCTTCGAACCGGCGCCGCATGTGATGTTCGGCAATGCCACCATTGGCCCTGCCGTCACGCCGTCCGCCAACAAGGGCAATCACGGCTTCTGGCCCACGCGGCCCGACTATCGGAGCGTGTTCCTCTTATCCGGCCCTGGTGTGACGCCCGAGAAACTGGGAACGCTCCAGATGGTGTCGTTCAAGGACCGCTTCGCCGCCGTGATGGGCCTGGCGTGCGGGAAATAGCATTGCCACGGATGCTCTCTTTTTAAGACGTCTGTCCGACACTGCAGACCGCACGGGCAATTGCCGGGGAGGCGAGCGGTCCTATTCGGTCTGTAGAAGGGCTGTCCCGACCCGCTTGGGCACATGGCCGACCGGAATCTTCGCGACCACTTTCATCGTCTTCACATCGACGGCCACAGTCATGTTTTCACCCGCCGTTCCGATATAGGCGAACTTGCCGTCCGGGGTGAAGGTGATCCACTCAGGATGCTGACCCACGAACACGCTGCCCATCGGCTTCAGGTCCGGCAGCGAATACACATAGGCGTGGCCATAGACCTTGCTGGTTGACCACAGCGTCTTGCCGTCCGCCGGTATGCCGAGGCCATGCGCCGGCGCGCCCTGGAGCCCGTCGGTGTGCGGATGCTCATTCGCAATCGCCGGATGCTCGATCCGCTGCGTTTCCCGGCCGCTGGCAAAATCGACCACTGCCAGGCCATGATAGCCGGACAGCTGGACGTAGATGTTCCGCGTCGAGCCATCGGCATTTGTGTCAAAAACCATCGGCCGGATACCGGCGCTCAGCTTGATACTGCGCACCATCGTATCCGAGGCGATGTTGACAATGCTGATGGTCGAGGCGGGAATCGAGCCGGCGACGGCGAACTTGCCGTCGGGTGTCACATAGACGTTGTGAACTGGTCCGGTGACGGGAATCGTCTTGAGTCGGGTGAGCGATACGGTGTCGATGACATCGAGCGCGCCGGGCTCCTCCCGGATGCCGACATAGACCTTGCGCCCGTCCTTGGTGATCGTGACGTTGTTCGGCCTGCCGGACAGTTCGATCCGCTTCGTCACTTGCAGGGTTTTGGCATCGACCACGTCGAGGGTGTGGAGCGCTTCGTTGCTCAAGTAGATCCGGTTTGCGTCCGAGGTCACCCCGTGGACGATCTCGACCCCCTCGATGGTCCCGACCACCTTGTTGGTGGCGGGGTCGATGACATGGGCGTTGTCACCGGCTGCATTGGTCTGAATAATCCGGACGGAGGTCGCCGCGGTCAGATGCCAGGCGAGCAGCACCACGCCGGATGCCATGAGGTATCGGCGAAACTTCTGATTGTGCCACATGATGACAGTCCTCCTTCTGTGAGGGCGCGTGGTCTATGCTAACGTGGCGCGCCAGTCTGGCCACGCACCCAAGCGGCGAGAATTTGCCATTCCGGTGCGTCCTGCGAATCCCAGTGCTTGCCGCCGGCGTGAAACGGGTCGCCTCCCGCGGGGCGCGCGAGCGGGTGCAGCAGCAACCGGCTGGCGGTCGGCTTTCCTGGAGAAACCAGCCTCCTGACCACCTCGTAATTCCTCCGCGACTGCTCTTCATTCCAGCTGGCCGCACCTGCCGCGAACGGCTGCAGCAGCAAACGGCTGCCGGTGCTGTGCGTATGGCACTGAACACACCGCACCAGCCCCGGGCGCTTCGCCGTGAAGATCGGCTGGACCGAGTTCTTGAAAAAGGAATAGTCGAGCGGCATCGGCGTGGCCGCGTCCTGCTGCGCTGCAGCAACGGGAACAGCGAGCCCTGCCGCCACAAAGGCGACCATTAGCAACCGAAGTGCAAGCAAATGAACCTCCTTCGTGTACGGGGCTATGGACGATCGAGGCGTGACCTGGCGCGAGGCGGCGACGGTATTATCCTATTATATCTCGCCAAAAGAAGAACGGTTAGTTGGCCCCTTTTTACAAGATAAGAGACCTCAGAGCGTACAACCGTTCTAGGATACCTCGCGTTGAACGAAATTTGTTCGTCTTCGCAAGGTCCCGGGCAAACTTTCGCATCGCGAGGCTCGGCTCCCTCAAAGCAACCTTGATCCGGACCGCCGGAAATCTCCCTAAAGCATCGCCAGCCGAAAACCTCCCTAAGCATCGCTAACGGACAGGGGTTCTGCGTGACAAGCACAAGAAAGCTATGGACGCTGCTCGGCGCCCTGCTGGTCGTTTCCTTCAGCGTGCTGCTGTGGAGTGGCAGTCAGATTTCCCAAAAAGCACCGCCGATGCCGGAGCGGGTCGTCGCAACCGACGGCCGCACGATCTATACGCGCACCGAGATCGAAACCGGGCGCCAGGTCTGGCAATCCATGGGCGGCATGCAACTGGGCTCCATATGGGGTCATGGCGGCTATGTTGCGCCCGACTGGAGCGCCGACTGGCTGCATCGCGAACTGATGGCACTGCTCGACCAGTGGGCGGCGCGCGATTATGGCGCGGCCGATTTCGCGGCCCTGAACAACGAGCAGAAGTCAGGCCTCCAAAGCCGGCTGCGCGACCAGATGCGTCTAAATACCTACGATCCCAAAACGGCAACCATCACGCTCAGCACCGAGCGGGCGGCGGCGATTGCGACCGTGTCAGCGCATTACCAGAGCCTGTTCGGTAACGATCCGCAGACGGCGGAGCTGCGTGAAGCCTATGCGATGAAGAATAACACGGTGCGATCCGCCGAGCATCGGCGCGTGCTGTCGGCCTTTTTCTGGTGGACCTCCTGGGCGACGGTGACCCACCGTCCCGGCGACACCATCACCTATACCAACAACTGGCCCAGCGAACCGCTGGTGGACAACCGGCCGCCGTCCAGCACCTATCTCTGGTCGGCCTTCAGCGTGATGTTTCTGCTGGCCGGCATTGCCCTTCTGGGTTGGCATTATGCGGTTACGCATGAGCGCAACGAGACCCACTGGCTCCCCGCTACCGATCCCATGCGCAGCCTCAAGGCGACGCCTTCGATGCTGGCGACGGCGAAGTATTTCTGGCTGTTGCTGGCGCTCTTCCTTGTCCAGATTCTGCTGGGCGCCATCACCGCGCATTACCAGATCGAAGGTCAACTAGTTTA
Organism: Pseudomonadota bacterium; assembly: GCA_041178445.1. Lineage (GTDB taxonomy): Bacteria > Pseudomonadota > Alphaproteobacteria > Micropepsales > Micropepsaceae > Rhizomicrobium. The sequence continues at coordinate 3,171 of JBEGVG010000001.1, forward strand.
CGGCTACGAGATGGCGGAGGTTCTGCCCTATTCGATCACGCGCACATGGCACACCCAGCTCGCGGTGCTGTGGATCGCCGTCGCGTGGCTCGCCACCGGCCTTTATATAGGCCCGGCGATTTCGGGCTATGAGCCGCCCTATCAGCGGCTGGGCGTGAATGTGCTCTGGGTCTGTCTGATCATCATCGCGGTCGGCTCCTTCGCCGGACAGTGGTTTGCGGTCATGCAGATTCTGGGTCTTGCGAACAATTTCTGGTTCGGTCATCAGGGCTGGGAATATGCCGATATGGGCCGCTTCTGGCAGTGGTTTCTGTTCATCGGCCTGATGCTGTGGCTGCTGCTGGTCGGCCGCGCCCTGTGGCCCACGCTGCGCAGCAAGTCGGAATCCCGCTCCATCGTGGGATTGCTGTTCCTCTCCACGGTCGCGATCGGCGTCTTTTTCGCGGCGGCGCTGATGTGGGGCGAGCACACCCATATTTCCATGGTCGAGTACTGGCGCTGGTGGCTCGTTCACCTTTGGGTTGAAGGGTTCTTCGAAGTTTTCGCCACGGCGGTGATCGCCTTCCTGTTCACGCGCCTGGGGCTGCTCGCGGTGGTAACGGCGACCGTCGCCGTGCTGTTTGCGACGATCATCTTCATGGCGGGCGGCGTGCTCGGCACGCTGCACCATCTCTACTTCGTGGGCTCGCCGACGCCCGTACTCGCCCTTGGGGCGAGTTTCTCCGCGCTGGAGGTGGTGCCGCTCGCCTATATCGGCTTCGAGGCCTATCATACCTACAGGCTTGGCGGCTCCACGACATGGATGCGGCGCTATCACTGGCCGGTGATGTTCTTCATCGCCGTGTCCTTCTGGAATATCGTCGGCGCGGGCCTGTTCGGATTTCTTATCAATCCGCCCCTGTCGCTTTACTATATGCAGGGCCTCAACCTGACGCCGTTGCATGGCCATACCGCGCTGTTCGGCGTCTATGGCATGCTCGGCATCGGGCTCGTTCTCTTCTGCCTGCGTGGCATGAAGCCCCAATTGGCTTGGCATGACGGCATTCTGAGGACCAGTTTCTGGTGCCTGAATATCGGCCTGGCGCTGATGGCGCTGCTGACATTGCTGCCGCTTGGCACGATGCAATTGTTCGCCGCGCTGGAGCATGGCTATTGGTATGCCCGGTCGGCGGAATTCATGCAGCAGCCGCTGGTCGAGCTGCTGATCTGGATGCGGGTTCCCGGCGATACGATTTTCTCGATCGGCGCGCTGGCGCTGGCGATCTTCGTCGCCGGCTTGTGGCTCTTTGCCCGGCCGGAAAAGCAGGAGGACGTGCCTGAAGGCCCGCGTGACAAGGTGCGCGCCGATCCGCCCGATGGGCCGAAGTGAGCGGGACGGAGACAGCTGGCCGGAGAGACGGATGATCGAATTCTATCCGCAGCTCCGTCTGGTCCATATCGTGGCGGTGTTTGCCAGCGGTGGGCTTTTCCTCTTGCGCGGACTGAGCTTGTTCGCGGGTCCGGGATGGGTTGCCGCCGGCGCGATGTCCCTGCCGGTACGGCTTCTGAGCTACACGATTGACACGCTGCTGCTGACCGCGGCGCTGATGCTGATGACCATTGTGCAGCAATATCCGTTCGTCGACGCCTGGTTGACCGTAAAAGTGGTCCTGCTGGCCGTCTATATCGCGCTGGGCTTGATCGCGTTCCGGTTTGCCCGCACGCCTTCAGGGCGGGTTGGCGCCTTCCTGGTGGCGCTTTGTGTCTATGGCTACATCATTTCGGTGGCGTGGTCGCATGATCCGCTGGGCGTCTTCCGCGCCACCCCGGGATGATGGCCGATCAACGGCGCAGATAAAGCGGGCTGTAAAGCAGGACGAAAAGCGCGAAAGCGGCAATCCAGGCTCCGCCAGCAAGGTCGATTGCGGCGACATAATCCGCCCCGACAAAGGGTGCCGCGAGGCGCGCCAGCGCGGCAATCAGGACCAGCAGATAGACAATCACCGTGCCGCGCCCGGCGGTCAGTTCCCGTTTGCTGTGGCCCAGACTGGCGCGCGTCATGACAGCGAGAATCATCGTTCCCATGGCGCCAACGGTGAGTGCGTGCAGCGCGGTGGTGGCCAGTTCCGGTTTCCAGGCCGCAGCTCCCAGAAGCGCAAGACCCAGCGGAAGCCATGCGTAACCGATATGGAGAATCCACAGAAGCGGTTCACGCAAGGTCGCCTGACCTCGCCAGCGGGCGAGGCGCAGGGCATGAATGAAGGCCGCGATGATGAGCGCGGTTCCCGACACTGTGTTCAGCCCGAGGACCACCCAGACCGCCAGGACAAGAATGCTGACGGCCAGCACCCCCAGGTCGAAGCGGTCGAACGGCACCGGAAAATCCTCCGCGCCCTGCCGCCGCAGCCAGTTGGTGGTGAAGCTCGGGATGATGCGGCCGCCGATCAACGAAATCAGCAGGACGATGATGGAAATGGCCAGGCGCTTTCCGGCCTGTTCCCATTCGGGTTGGCCGAAAAGTCCGGCGTGAATCATGGCATTCGCCGCGCACAGCATCGCCACCGCCGCCAGAACAGGCAGGTTGCGCCAGTTGCGCCCGGCGACAATCTCACGCGCAATAATCGCGCCAAAGACAATCAGGAAGGAAAGATCTGCCGCCATGGCTGCGGCAGGTCCCGTCCAGGCGGAAAAAGCGACCGCGACACGCCCGGCGAGCCAGAGAAGAACAAGGGTGCCGAGCGGCCAGCCCTGGAGCGGCAGCCGCCCCGTCCAGTTGGGGATGGCGGTGAGGAGAAATCCGGCGATCGCGGCGGCGACGAATCCGAAAAGAAGTTCGTGGAAATGCCAGGCGATCGGATCAAACGCTGTCGGAAGCGCGACCGCGCCGCTCAGCATCGCAATCCAGATCGCCATCGAGAAACAGGCCCAGAGGCCGGCCGCAAGAAAGAAGGGGCGGAAGCCCGCCGACAGAAGCGGCCATGCTTCAGCCGAACGGTATCGGGGGATAGCCATGTCGGGACTTGCTCCATGGTGGCAGCCGCTTTTTCGACTCGCGACAAAGGCTGCCTGGAACGGTTCTATACCCAGCCTGTCTGGCGAACCAGCAGCCAGCGTGTCCGCCCGCGCAAACGGACCTTTGTGCCCGTCACAAAAGGCACGATATTTTATACCCCAAAGCCTCTGGCCTTCTCGCCCCCCAGCCAGCGGTGCCACATCTGCTGGTAAGCGGTCTCGATGTTACGACGGAAGCGGTCGGTGTCGAACAGCGCGCAGGTCGAGCGGTTTTCCGCCAGCTTCCTCTTGATTGCCTGCAACCTGTTAGGATCATTCGCCAGCCTTACCGCCAGCGCTTCATAGTCCGCCGCATTTTCCGTCACCAGCTCGGGCAGGTCCGCCGCCAGCAACAGGCTGGCGGCGACGCGGCCGGGGAAAGCGGTGCCGCGTTGCGTCACCAAGGGTACGCCCGCCCACAAGGCATCGCTGGCGGTGGTATGGGCATTGTAGGGCAGGCCGTCCAGGAACAGGTCGGCCAGCGACAGCCTTGCCAGATGTTGTTCGGGCTTGCGGTCGGGTGCGAACAGGATGCGTTCCGGCGCCACGCCATGCGCCGATGCGTGGGCTGCGATATTCTCGGCGAAAGGCTTGGCCGCTTCCAGCAACCACAGCACGCTGCCCTCCACCTGTTTCAAAATCCGCATCCAGCTGGCGAAGGTGCCGGGCGTCAGCTTGTAGCTCTGGTTGAAATTGCAGAAGACGAAGGCATCGTCTGGCAGTCCCGCTTCCTGGCGGCTGGGGACGGGCGCGATGGGTCGGCCACGATCGTCGTTGACCTGATAGCTCAAGGGCAGGGTGACGACCTGTTCGTCATAGAAGCGTTCCTCGCCCGGCGGGATCACCACCCGGTCCGCGAGGATATAGTCGATATAGGGCGCGCCCAGGGTGCCGGGGAAACCCAGATAGTTGACCTGCAGCGGCGCTGGGCGATGGGCGAAAACATCCATGCGATGCTTGCCGAAATAGCCGTTGAGATTGACCAGTATGTCGACCCCGGCTTCGCGGATTTTGGCGGCGGCCTCGGCGCTGGTCAGCCCGCCAATATCGATCCATGCGTCGAAGGCCTGCTTCAACCGCGCCGTCATGGCGCTCTGATCGGCACTGTCATTGTCCAGGGCGATGATCTCGAACTGCGCCCGGTCGTGCCGCTCGTAAACTCCGGCCATCAGGATGGCGGTGGCCTGTTCGCGAAACTCGCCCGACAGATAGCCAATTCTGATTTTGCTACGCCCTTTGCGCAGGCCCGGATCGTGCGGGGGCGCGGCAACCGGGGGGTAAAGGTCGCGGACATAGAGGCGGGCGCAGGCCTGAAGCTCTGCCGGATCATCCGACAGCGCCTGAAGCATGAAGGGGCGGGCCACGCGTGCGCCGCCGCGGATGCCTTGCGAGATCGCTGCCCGCTCGCGCTCCAGCCGGCTCCAGTCGGCAACATACATGTTCAGGTGCAACACGCCGCCGCGTGCGTAAGGAAGATCGGGCGCCAATGCCAGCGCCTTCTGCATGTCGGCAATGGCCGGCACATAGCGGTGCTTGAACAGCCACCAGCCATAGCCGCGATTGTTCAGGGCTTCGACATGGCCGGGCTGAAGCGCCAGCACGCGGTCATAGCTGGCCAGGGATTCATCCGGACGCTCAAGTTCGCCCAGCAGCACGCCGCGCTTGAACCAGGACTGCACATCTGCCGGGTCCCGCTGCAAGGCGGCGTCATAGCTGGCCAGCGCGTCGCGCGGCCGGTTCAGGCTTTGCAGGGCCTGGGCGCGGTTACGCAAGGTCTCGGCATCGGGCGCAATTGTGAGCGCACGGTCATAGCTTTCCAACGCTTCCCCAAAGCGGCCCAGCAGGGTCAGAACATTGCCGTAATTGGCCAGCGCGCCGGCGTCGCGCGGATTGATCTTCAGGGCGGCGGCGATCAGCTCGCAGGCTTCGTCGGCGCGGCCCTGCTGCGCCCGGAGCACGCCCAGCATGTGCAGCGGTGCAAAGGCCTTGGGCGCACCCGCCAATATCTGCAGATACAGCTTTTCGGCCTCCGCCAACTGGCCGTGCTGGTGCAGCGCCGCGGCCTGGCCGAATAAGTCCTGGGGTACCATATGCGTTCAGTCCGGCCTACTTGCGTCGCTGCGCCAGAAGCTTAAAATCAGCGTCTTCATGCAGCAAGAAGCCGACATTACCGTGGTCGTCACATCGTGCAACCGCCACGACCTGCTGGCGCGCACGCTGGAGAGCTTTCGTGCACATGAAAGCGAGGGGCGGGTGGCGCGCATCCTGGTGGCCGAGGATGGGGACGGCGATCCGTCGGCGGTGTGCCAACGCTTCGGCGCCGAGCATTTTCGCACCAATCAGCGGGTGGGACAGATAAAGCTGATCGACCAGGCCTATGCCCGCGTCACCACGCCTTTCATCTTCCATCTGGAGGATGACTGGGAGTTCTACCGCTCCGGTTTCATGGAGCGCAGCCGCGCGATTCTGGAAAATGACCCTTCCACCCTTCTGGTGCAGCTGCGCCCCTGGAACGACAACAATGGCCATCCCCTGAGCTTTGCCGCGCCCGACCGTTCCTTCGGCGTGCTGGCATATGGCTATTGCGATTGCTGGCACGGCTTCACGCTGAATCCGGGCCTGCGCCGGCTCTCGGATTATCAGCGGCTGGGCGGCAGCTATGAGCGCCAGCCCAAGACGATGTATGTGGTGGCCAAAACCCCCACCGCCGCGCTGCCATATGAAGTGGAAGCCAGCGACTTTTACCACCGGCTGGGTTATCGCGCGGTGATCCTGGATGAAACCGGCTATGTCCGCCATATCGGGGCGGAGCGGCACGTCCCCCATCCCGATGACGCCACATCAAATCTGCAGGGCGTGCCGCGCAACGACCCGTGTCCCTGCGGTTCGGGCAAGAAGGTCAAGCACTGTCACGGTGCCCTGGTCTGACAACAAGATCAAAAGCGGAAAAGAAAATGAAGAAATTCGTCCTGCTTCTGGCTCTGCTCCCCACGATCGCCATTGCGCAAGCCCCCAATCCTCCGGTCAAACCCGAGCTTACGGAGTTGTGGACGCCGGTGCCGCGCAAGGTGACGCCGGGCGCGCTACCCGGCCAACCACCGTCGGACGCGATCGTCCTGTTCAACGGTCGCGACCTGGATAACTGGGAAAGCGTCAATGGCGGCAAGGCCGAATGGACCGTCGGCAAGGATTCGTTTTTCGTCGCAACCAAGGCGGCATCCATCCGCACCAGGGAAAAGTTCGGCGATGTCCAGCTGCATGTCGAATGGATGATCCCGGCGCTGCCCGCCAGCCGCAAGGGTCAGGACCGGGGCAATAGCGGCATTTTCCTGCAAGGCCTGTACGAGGTGCAGGTTCTCGATACGCTGGACAATCCCACCTATGTCAACGGCCAGGCAGGTTCGATCTACAAACAATATGCGCCGCTGGTGAATGCGCAGCGGCCGGCGCCGGCCTGGCAGAGCTATGACATCATTTATACCGCGCCGCGTTTCTATGGCGACGGCAGTCTCGCCGAACCGGCGCGGATGACCATTTTCCTGAACGGCGTGCTGGTGCAGCACAATGTGCCGCTGCTGGGCCCCACCGAATATCGCGGCATCCCGGTGTACAAGTCGCATGGTGACGGCGTGATCATGCTTCAGCAGCACAATAACGAAGTGCATTACCGCAATATCTGGCTCAGGAAGCTTTAGCGTCCGCCAGGCGCAGGTCGTCGCTGCGCTGGACCCGGTAGAAGGTTTCCAGCATCACGGCGATCACGCGGCCGGCCTGGGGCGACAGCCGCCCGAGAATGGCCTCGCGGGCCACTCCGAACATGCCGGCGCTTTCCGGATCGTCGGGACTGGGCCGCTCGAATCCCATGCTCCAGCCGGCAAATGCGCGGCTTTCGACTTCACGGTCTAGCAGCAGGCGTGTCTCCCAATGGCGGCGGTCGGTACAGATGCGCATATAGAGCTCGCGCACCACGCGCTCCTCGCCTTCCAGGATCTGAAGGAACCCGCCATCGATGTAGATCAGCAGGCCTGTGACACCAAGCAGCGGGTTGTTGGCGCGGGACGCGGCAAGAATGTCGTTGAGCGCGCCGGGCGCGATATCCCGCGGAGTGCTGCTGACGTAAAGAAGCTGGCGCATGGCACCAGCCTGTCACAACAGGATTGAAAGAAAGTGAAAGGCCCGCCAGAAACCTGACGGGCCTTTTGGACTGCAGAAGCTACTGTGCCGGGGTGGGGGTGGCCGCCGGTTCAGCCGCGGCGGTTGCAACATCCGCCGGGGCCGGAGCAGTGGATGCCGCCGCCTTGGCCGCCTGGGCCGCGGCGACCTCCTTTTCATATTGTTCTTCCATCTCCCGGACGGCGGCGCGTTCGGCGCGGCGGGCGGCATTGTCTGCGGCCTGCTCACCCCACCGGCCTTGAGCTAGGGCGGGTGTCGCGAAAACGCTCAAGGCGAACATGGACAAGGCAAGTTTCTTGAAGTTCATATGGCGCTCCCTGGTATTTTTTATGGCTGATAAATTGCCATGAGACGGCCGGGGCGGGCAATGATCCTGTTGTTTTTTTGGGGTCGCCCCGATAGGACCGGTTCCATGCCCCTTCACATCATCAAGCTTTGCGTGGGCTGCGATAGCCTGTCCGAACTGGCCGATTGGCAGAAACAGCGGCTGAAGGAAAAACGCGCCAAGGGACAGAAGCCGGAACTTATCCATGTGACCCGCATGACACCCAAACGGGCCGACGAGGTCCTGGCCGGGGGCTCGCTCTACTGGGTGATCAAGGGGCAGATTGCTGCACGGCAAAAACTGCTGGCATTCAGAGAGGTTAAGAAAAACGGCATCCCCCATTGCGGTCTGGTTTATGACAAGAAACTTGTTCCGGTGGTCGCCCGGCCGCGCCGGGCCTTTCAGGGCTGGCGCTACCTCGAGGCTCCCGATGCGCCGCCGGACCTGGCCCGGACGAAGGGGGCGAAGGATCTGCCCGAGTCGTTGCAGCGCGAATTGGCGGCGTTGGGATTGCTGTAGGCAGCCGCCAGCCGACCTCATGAGAAATCGCTTAGAAGCCCTTTGCGCTGGTCCGGAAGGGCGCCGAACTTTCTTGAGTCGCTAAATGGGCAAATTGTCGATCAGCCGGGTCTTGCCGATCTTTGCCGCGGCAAGCACGCGCGCCGGACGATCCAGCGCCGTGATGTGATCCAGAGTGGCGGCATCGCGGATCGCGACATAGTCGATCATGTCGAAGCCGGCTTTGTAAAAGGCGTCGATGCCTGCGCCTTCCGCCGCCCTGAGATCGCCCTGCCGCGCGGCGGCGATGACATCCTTCAGAATGACATTGAGGCGGCCTGCAATGCGGCGCTCCTCCGGCGCGAGATAGGCGTTGCGTGACGACATGGCCAGGCCATCGGACTCGCGCAGGGTGGGCGCGCCCAGAATTTGCGTGGGAAGCGCCAGGTCGCGCGCCAGCCGCTGCACCACCAGCAGCTGCTGATAGTCCTTTTCCCCGAATACCGCGATGTCGGGGCTGGCGGCGAGCAAAAGCTTGGCGACCACTGTGGCAACGCCGGTGAAGAAGTGCGGCCGGAAATCCGTTTCCAGCCCATGCGCCGGTCCGCCGACGGTGATGGTGGTGGCATGGCCTTCCGGGTACATCTCGCGTGCTGTAGGCGTGAAGATGACGGTTGCCGCATCGCCCAGCCGCGCTATATCCGCATCCAGAGTGCGCGGATAGGCGTCGAAATCCTCGTGCGGCGAGAACTGGGTGGGATTGACGAAGATGCTGACCACCACATGCTCGGCATGTTTTCTGGCTTCAGTCACCAGCGAGACATGGCCGTCATGCAGGGCGCCCATGGTGGGCACCATGGCGATGCGCGCAGGTTTCAACAGCGCCAGCGCGCGGCGCAGGTCCAAAACGGTCGAAACGAGCTCAGGCACCTAGCGTGTCTGCACGGCCGCGAAACAGGTCTGGCCGCGCTGGGTCAGGCGGCTGCAGACATCGCGCGCCTCACGTTCCGCGAACAGGCCGAACCGGGCGCGATACATGGTGTGCCCATTGCTCTGAACCGGCGCGATGATGCGCGAGGCCCGCCCCAGCACGTCCTGCGCCTTGCCGGCATAGGCCGCGAGCTGGGCGCTGGCCAGCGCCTTGTCGGCATAGGCACCGATCTGGATGGTCCAATTGCGCCCCGGCACAGAGGGCGGGGTGTCGGCATCGCCTTCGCCGACATCTTCGCGCAGGGAAGGGCGTATCTGCGGACGGGGTGCATTCACCGCGGTCTTGATCTGTGTGGCCTGCTGCGCGGTCAGGAAACTGGTGTCGGGACGCGGCGTGGGACGAATGGACGGAATGTTGGCCGCCATGACGCGGACCTCCGGCTTGGGCGGAACCGCGG
>JBEGVG010000002.1:0-2640 GCA_041178445.1 Pseudomonadota bacterium
TCAGGCCATGGCCGGCATGGACCTCAAGACCCAACCGTCCTGCCGCCGCAGCGCCGGTGCGCGCGGCTTCCAGATGCACGCCAGCGGCCTGCTGGTCGCCGGCGATCACCGCTTCGCAATAAGCCCCGGTGCAAAGCTCCACCACCGGCGCGCCCAGCGAATGGGCCGCCTCGATCTGCCGGGTCACAGGATCGATGAACAGCGAGACCCGAATGCCGGCATCGCGCATTTTGGCAATCATGGGTGCGAGATGATTGTGCTGACCGGCGGCATCGATGCCGCCCTCGGTGGTGCGCTCCTCGCGCTTTTCCGGCACCAGGCACACCGCATGCGGCCTGGTGCGCAGCGCGATGTCGAGCATCTCGCCGGTCGCAGCCATTTCCAGATTGAGCGGAATGCCGAGCTGGGCTGAAAGCTTTTCGATATCGCTGTCGGCGATATGGCGCCGGTCCTCACGCAGATGGGCCGTGATGGAATCCGCGCCGGCCTTCGCCGCGATCAGCGCGGCGCGCAAGGGATCGGGATAGGGCGCGCCGCGCGCGTTGCGCACCGTGGCGACATGATCGATGTTGACGCCGAGGCGAAGCTTGCTCAAGCCAGTCCTCTGGAGCCCGGCTTGACCGCCTTGGTGTTGCGCAGGTGCGGCGGCAGCTTGTCCGCCGGCCAGGCCTGCACTTTCCATTCCGCCAGCGCGATCAGCGGCACGCCCACCTTGGCCTTGCCGCCCGAACGGTCGATCAGGCAGCAGGCGGCGACCACCTTGGCGCCCGTCTTCCTGATGGCGGCGATGCATTCACGGCTGGAAACGCCGGTGGAAATGATGTCCTCCACCATCAGCACCTTCTGGCCGCGCTTGAGGGTGAAGTTGCGGCGCAGCTGGAATTCGCCGTCCACCCGCTCGACATACATGGCCGGCAAGCCCATCTGGCGGCCCATTTCATAGCCCGGCACGATGCCGCCCACCGCCGGCGAGACGATGGCGGTGACCTCCTCCGGGATTTCCTTCTTTACCTTGGCCGCCAGCGCCTTGCACAGCTTGGCGGTGCGCTTGGCATCCTGGAAGACCAGTGCCTTTTGCAGGAATTTGTCGGAGTGCAGCCCCGACGACAGGATGAAATGGCCTTCGAGCAACGCGCCCGACTTCTTGAATTCACTGAGAACTTGTTCGACGTTCATGCACTTCCTTTTATTCACCATGGGCGGCCCTGAGCCGCCCATCCAGGGGATCAAGCACCGTCATTTGCGGCCCTAGATGGCCGGGTCAAGCCCGGCCATGGAGAATAGTTTACTGCACACTCTCCGCTTCGCGCACACGGTCAACCGATTCGACCGTGTCGGATACGCGTAGCGCGCCCAGAATATTCTGCAAATGCGCCACGTCGCGCACTTCGATATCCACGGTGAATTCGAAGAACAGCGGATTGCGGGCCGTTACCTTCAGGTTGAAGATATTGCCGCCATTGGCGGCGATGGCCGTCATCACCGTGGCCAGGCTTCCGGGCGAATTCTTCACCCGCACCATGATGCGCGCCACCGACAGGCCCATGTCGGAAGCACCCAGCCCCCAGCCCACATCCAGCCAGTCGTCCATGTTCTGCGCCTTGTCCAGTTCGGCGCAGTCGATGGTGTGGATCGTCAGCCCCTCGCCCGGGGTGCGGATGCCGACAATGCGGTCACCCGGCAGGGGATGGCAGCACTGGCCCAGCGTGTAGGAGATGCCCTGGGTCAGGCCGCGGATGGAGATCGGCTTGACCTCGCCCGGTTTCGATTTCTTGGCCGCCTTGCCGCTGCGCTTGAGTTCGGGAAACACGGCCTGCAGCACTTCATTGCCGCGCAGCGCTCCGCGCCCGACATCAGCATAGACATCCTCGGCCTTGGGCAGGCGCAGTTTCTTGGCCACGTCCTCAATGGCCTTGTCGGTCAGTTCGCGCTTTTCGCCCTCGAACGCCTTTTCCAGAATCTTGCGGCCAAAGCGGACATGCTCGTCGCGCTGGGCATGACGCAGGAAGCGGCGTATCTCGGCCCGGGCGCGCCCGGTCACCACGAACTGCTCCCACATCGGGGATGGCTTGGAATCCTTGGTGGTGATGATTTCCACCTGGTCGCCATTTTTCAGCGGCGTGTGCAGGGCGACATGGTTGCCATTGACCTTGGCGCCCACCGCGCTGTTGCCCATGTCGGTGTGCACCGCATAGGCAAAATCGATCGGCGTGGCGCCCTTGGGGAGCGAGATCAGCGAGCCCTTGGGCGTGAAGCAGAAAACCTGGTCCTGATACATGGCCAGGCGCGAATGCTCGAGCACTTCCTCGGCGCTATCGCCGCGCTCGAGCAGATCCACCATGTCCCGCAGCCAGCCATAGGCGACACTTTCCTCCTTCTTGCCCGCTTCGGGGACATGCTCGCGGTAACGCCAGTGCGCCGCCACGCCCCGTTCGGCAATGTCATGCATGTCCTGGGTGCGAATCTGAATTTCCACCCGCTGCTTTTCCGGCCCGATCACCGTGGTGTGGATGGAGCGATAACCGTTGGGTTTGGGGGTTGAGATGAAATCCTTGAAGCGCTCCGGCACCATCTGCCAGCTGGTATGGATGATGCCCAAGGCGCGATAGCAATCCGCGGTCGATCCCACAATGACGCGGA
>JBEGVG010000003.1:0-8797 GCA_041178445.1 Pseudomonadota bacterium
ATGCGAAAGCGGCGAACGCCCGGAGCGCCAGCGAAGGGCCGGGAATCCTGCTCCCCAATGATGATGGGTAAAAATGGTCGGAGCGACAGGATTTGAACCTGCGACCCCTTGTCCCCCAGACAAGTGCGCTACCAGGCTGCGCCACGCTCCGACTTAGATGATTTGAGGCGAAGGCCGCCTCAGGGGGTTCGAAAGGTCGCGGAACATAGCGACCACACCCCCGGGCCACAAGCCTGTATCTGGAAAGCTTTTCTTGCGGTTTTTCGCCGGTTCAGGCCTGACGCGCGGCCCGCAGACGGTCTTTCAGGCCGATCAGTTCGTCCAGCAGCTCTTCCAGCCGCTCGCGCTCCTCGTCCGCCATGCCCAGTTCCGCGGGCACTGGCTCAGGGGCCGTTTCCGCCGGCTGGAATTTCTCGGGCACGCGTTCGGCCACCGGCGCGGGCTGATCCGGCACATCGAAGAAGGGCAGCGAAATATCGGGAACGGCGCGCAAATGCGTCGGGCGCGGCTTTTTCACCGGCGCCGGCTTTTCGACATACACCACTTTCTCGATCACCAGAGGCGCGGGGGCGACAATTTCGGGAACGCCGCCGCGGCCGATCTCCGCCACATGGCGCAGGCCCCGCTCCTTCAGGACTTTCTGCACGCCCTTGATGGTGAAGCCGTCGCTGTAGAGCAGCGCGCGGATGCCCTTGAGCAGGTCGATATCGTCGGGGCGGTAATAGCGGCGCCCCCCGGCGCGTTTCACCGGCTTGATCTGGGCGAACCGGCTCTCCCAGAAGCGCAGCACATGCTGCGGCACATCCAGTTCGATCGCGACTTCACTGATGGTGCGGAAGGCTTCCGCCGACTTTCCCGGATATGCGAACGCCGCGGAGGACAATTAATCTTCACCTTCGGCAGATAGGGTCTGGCCGTTGATCACGGCCTTGAGAACATGGCTGGGGCGGAACACCAGCACGCGGCGCGGCGCGATCGGCACTTCGTCGCCGGTCTTGGGATTGCGGCCCATGCGCTGCGACTTCTGGCGCACCGCAAAAGTTCCAAAGGAAGAGAGCTTCACCGTTTCGCCCTTGGCGAGCGCGCCGCAGACTTCATCCAGCATGTCCTCGACCATCTGTGCCGAATCGGTGCGCGACAGTCCCACCGCCTGGAAGATGGCTTCGGTGAGGTCGGCTCTGGTCAAAGTTCCCGTGGTCATGTTGACGACTCTCTTTTTATCCACAGCACGGTAAACCCGGCCAGGAAAGTCCGTCAACATCAAAGACTTGGCTGGGGGCCTTTAAGTGGCCTGTCCGGCTACCAGCGAAGCAGCGCGGCGCCCCAGGTAAAGCCGCCGCCCATGGCCTCCAGCAGGACCAGATTCCCCCGCTTGATGCGGCCGTCCTTGACCGCCGCGACCAGGGCCAGGGGCACCGAGGCGGCGGAGGTGTTGCCATGAAGGGCCACGGTCGAGATCACCTTGGCGGGGTCGATGCCCAGCTTCTTGGCGGTGCCGTCCAGGATGCGCTGGTTGGCCTGGTGGGGCACGAACCAGTCGATATCGGCGAGCGCAACCCCCGATGCTTCCGCCGAAGCAACGATGGCGGCAGCGATATTGGTAATGGCGTGTTTGAAGACTTCCTTGCCCTGCATGCGCAGCTTGCCCGCGCTCTGGGTCGAGGAAACGCCGCCATCGGCATAGAGCATGTCGTGCAGCCGCCCGTCCGAAAACAGCCTAGTGTTGAGCACGCCCTGGTCGGAATTGTCGCCGATGCCGATATGGGCCTGCAGCACCACAGCCCCGGCCCCGTCGCCGAACAGCACGCAGGTGGAACGGTCTTCCCAGTCCAGCAGGCGCGACATGGTCTCGGCCCCGATCAAGAGGATGGTACGGGCCGCGCCGGTGCGGATCAGGCTGTCGGCTATCGACATGCCATAAATGAAGCCGGAGCAGACCGCCTGCACGTCAAAGGCGGCGCCGCGCGTCATGCCCAGCCGCGCCTGGACCACGGTCGCGGTGGCGGGAAAGCTTTCATCCGGCGTGGTGGTGGCACAGATGATCATGTCCAGTTCGCCGGCATCGATGCCCGCATCAATCAGCGCCGCACGGGCCGCGCCTAGCGCCAGGTCAGAAGTCTTTTCGCCTTCCACGGCGATATGACGCTGGGCGATGCCGGTGCGGTCGCGGATCCAGGCGTCGGATGTGTCCATGCGCTTGGCCAGATCATCGTTGGTGACGATGTTGGCGGGAAGACAGCTGCCGGAGCCGATGACGCGGGCGCGGATCATGCCTGCATCGCCTGGCTGGCGCCGGCCCGAAGGGCAGCGCGGTCGGCGGTGATGCGGGCATTGATGTTGGAATTTGCCATGTCGATGGCCATGTCCATGGCGCTGGCGAAACTGACGGCGTCGGCGCCGCCATGGCATTTCACCACGATGCCATTCAGGCCCAGGAAAATACCGCCCGCATTGGCGCGCGGATCGAGCTTGCGGCGCAGCGTTCTGAGCGCGCCAGATGCCACCACCGCGCCCAGCCGGCTGAGCAGCGAACGCTTCAGCGACTGGCGCAAATAGGCGCCGATCAGCCGGGCGGTGCCTTCGGCGGTCTTGAGCGCGATATTGCCGGTGAAGCCGTCCGTCACCACCACATCCACCGTGCCCTTGGCGATGTCATCGCCTTCGACAAAACCGTGAAAGGCCATGGGCAGGCTGGAATTGCGCAGTATCTGGGCCGCGCCCTTCACCGCGTCATTGCCCTTCTGCTCTTCGGCGCCGACATTGAGAATGCCGACGGTCGGACGCTGCAGCCCGAAAATCACATGGGCGAAGGCCTCGCCCATCACCGCGAAATCCACCAGCTGCTCATCCGTGGCCATGACATTGGCACCGACATCCAGCACCACGGTTTGCCCCTTGAGCGTCGGCCAGATGGTTGCGATGGCGGGGCGCGAGATGCCATCGACGATGCCGAGGCCGAACATGGAAACCGCCATCAGCGCGCCGGTATTGCCGGCGCTGATGGCGACATCGGCTTCGCCCTGTTTCACGCTTTCAATGGCATGCCACATGGAGGTATCGCGGCCCCGGCGCAGCACATGGCTGGGCTTGTCTTCCATGGCAACGCGCCCCGATGCGTGCTTGATGCTGGCGCGGCCCCTGAGCTTGGCATGCTTGGCGAGCAGCGGGTTCAACTGCGCCTCATCGCCATGCAGAAGGAACTGGACTTTGGTGTGACGCTGCAGCGCGCGCAGCAGGGCGCTGACAACAATGCCCGGCCCGGCATCGCCGCCCATCGCATCGATTGAAACTGTCAGGGCGCGGGTCACGGCCACCTTTCAGGTGAAAGGTCTTAGCTCTTGGCCTTCACGACTTCGCGGTCCGCATAGTGACCGCAGGATCCGCAGACATGATGGGGACGCTTGGGCTCGCCACAATTGGAGCAGTCACCATGGGTGACGGCCGTCAGGGCGTGATGCGAGCGGCGCATGTTGCGACGCGACGGCGAGGTTTTTCGTTTCGGGACCGCCATGGCGGAAAACTCCTAAAGGCTACCCCGGACGGGGCGCAAACAGGCGGCGTGGGTAGCAGGAAAGCCATGGCCCTTTCAAGCCAAAAGCCGGGTCGGATAAGGGGTTAACGCCCCGGTTTCAGGCCTTTCAGCACGGCAAAGGGGCTTTCGGGGGGGGCCAGGCCCTCGCCAGGCGGCTCAAAGGCCACTCCGGGGCACCGGGGGTACGGCTCCAGGACCAGGACAAACTCCTCCAGCAGGGGCCCCGCCAGGTCGTAATGCAGGCTTTCGATCTCTTCAGGCCCCTCGTCTTCCAGGGAATCCAACACCACTTCCGCCGGCGATTCGGCCACCGATTTGGGTTGGGCGGCCTTGCGCCGGGGGGGGCCGGAAAAAACCAGTTCGCGGCTGAAACTATGTTCCAGATGGGCCGGCACCGGTTCCAGGGTCACCACACAGGCCTGGGCGACATCGGCCTTCAGCGTGAAGTTCAGCCCGAAACGGGTGGGGGCGAGCTTGCGTATCTCGACCCGGGCCGCGAAATTCTCCAGCCACAGCACATCGGCCCAGCGGGCGATAGCGGCGCGCTGCGCCTCATCGGCAGCGACCTCCACCACATCGCCGGCATTGCCGAGGCGGGCGAGATTGTAAACTTGGCTGAGCGGCAGAGGATCGGTCATGGCTGTCATATAGGGGCTGTTCAGATTTTCGGAAGTGGCCCGAAGTCCAGCGTGTCCGGCAGACTTTGCTTCAGGCTGCCCTTGGCGGCCCAGGCATAGCTCGCCAGTTTGCGCGCGCGGTCGTCCACTTCGGCGCCGCGCCACAGGTTTCGCGCCAGTCCCGCCGCCATCTCGCTTTCATCCCTGGCCTGCTCATACGCGCCCACGCGGCCATAAAAGGCATCGGCAAAGGCCTTCATCTTGCGCGAAAGGCCCATATCGCCGGCGCCCTGCTCGCGCATCGCCTCATCGAATCCGATGAAGATGGCGTCGGTCAGGCCCTGCGCCGCCTCGTGCAAACCGGCCGCCTTCAGGGCGCTGAGCGCCAGCCAAGCATGCAGCACCACCATGTCGAACCGGCCATCGATGCTGTCGGCCACCGCGAATTCCCGGAAAAACACGGGCCGGCGGGCCCGGGTTACCAAGCCGTCATACAGAAGCTGGCCTTTGTGCTTGCGCGCCCCGCTTTTCCTGAGCAAATTCAGCATGGAACTATCCCTATGATTTGTGGGGACTTGCACGGCCCCGCGCCTGACGCTAGCACATCAGCCCAGTGTCTAGTGCCAGTGTCCAATGCTTGAAGGCCCTAAAAAAGACAGATCCGCACGCCAAGGTTGAAGTCATGAAGCTCGCCCTCGTCCCCCTTTCGGTTCTTGCCCTGCTGATCGCCTGCGCCCCGGTGATCAGCCAGCGCGGCTATATGCCGGACAAGGAAGCCGAGGCGACCATCAAGCCCGGCACCGACACCAAGAC
The DNA here is from genome assembly GCA_041178445.1 of Pseudomonadota bacterium. Classification (GTDB taxonomy): domain Bacteria; phylum Pseudomonadota; class Alphaproteobacteria; order Micropepsales; family Micropepsaceae; genus Rhizomicrobium. The sequence goes on from JBEGVG010000003.1 coordinate 4,963, forward strand.
CACCATCCAGGCGCGGCTGGGCTATGCCTCCACCACCGCCACCTTCGGCAATGACAGCTGGTATTACATCTCCGCCACCGAAAAGCAGGTCGCGTTCTTCAGCCCCACCGTGCTGAAGCGCCAGATCCTGGCGGTCTATTTCGACAAGCAGAACACGGTCACCGGCGTTCGCCGCTTTGGGTTGGAGCATGGCAACGTGATCTCGGTTGAAAAGCGCGAGACCCCGGCCCGCGGCCGCGAACTGACATTCCTTCAGCAACTGCTGAACGCGACCCCCGGCACCTCGGCCACCCAGATCCGTGAAACCAATCCGGGTAACGGCGGCGGACCCGTTCCGTAACCAGCGTAAATAACGCTACAGTCGCCGCTCATAATGTATGGGGCGGGAGCATGAGACTGGCGGCATTTGCGTTGATGCTTCTGGCGGCATCGCCGGCTGCCGCTGCACCGCTTCTGCATCCCATGTTCCAGGACCATGCGGTCCTGCAGCAGGGTCAACCCATCCGCATCTATGGCCAGGCGCCGCGCGGCGCCGAGATCAGCGTGCGGCTGGGCGAATCCCGCGCCACAGCGCGCGCCGCCGCCAATGGCCAATGGAGCGCGGTGCTGCCGGCGATGGCGGCGGGTGGCCCCTATACGTTGCATGTCAGCGGCGGCGGTGAAACCCAGCAGGTCGATGACGTGCTGCTGGGCGATGTCTTCCTCTGCACCGGCCAGTCCAACATGGCGCTGGGCGTGCGCCGCACCGCCAATGTCGATGCCGAGACCGCCGCCGCCACAGATGGCGCAATACGGCATATGTCGATTGACCGCATCGCCAGTCCCACGGTGCTGACCAGCTTCTCCACCCCCGTCAGCTGGACGGTGACCTCGCCGCAGACGGTGGCGGACTTCTCCGCCAGTTGCTTCTTTTTCGCCCGGGAGTTGCGCAAGACAGTGAAGGTGCCAATCGGCCTGGTAACGGCTGCCTGGGGCGGTACGCGGGTGCGCGGCTGGGTAAGCGAACCCAGTTTGCGGAGCCTGGGCTTCTTCAATGACGATCTGGACATGCTGGCGCTGTATCGCCGCGACCCCGAGGCCGCATCGCGGCGCTGGGACGTGGCGTGGGAAAACTGGTGGCGAGCCAACGGCACGGGCGAGCCATGGAAGGAAGACACATCGTCCTGGCTGGTCGCGCCCGAACCATTGCGTGCCTGGGGTGACTGGCCGGGCCTCGCCCTGCCCGAGGGCACAGCCGAAACGGGGGTCGGCTTTGTCGGCCAGCTCTGGCTTGCCACCCATGTGACACTGACGGCGGCGCAGGCTGCCCAGCCCGCCACGCTGGAATTGGGCCGCGCCAATGAAGAAGAAAAAAGCTGGGTCAACGGCGTGGGGATCGGCGGTACGTCCCAGCAGCCCAACGCGATCCATGTCCTGCCCAAGGGGGTGCTCAAGGCCGGCGACAATTCCATCACGCTGAACATCTTTTGCAGCTGGCGCAATTGCGGCCTGACCGGTCCCGCTTCGACGCGCCTGATCCGCTTCGCCGACGGCTCCAGCGTGCCGCTGGCCAAGCCCTGGCGCTACAAGCCGGTGGAGACACTGATCGCGCCGCAACTGCCCTGGGGTCCGATGCACGGGGTGGGCCTGCAGTATAACGGCATGATCGCGCCCATCGGTCCTTACGGTTTCAAGGCCGCGGTCTGGTACCAGGGCGAATCCAACCTGTATTTCGCCAAGACCTATCAGCCTGTGCTGGAAGCGATGATGCGTGACTGGCGCAAGCAGTTCGGCGCAGAGCTTCCCTTCCTGATTGTGCAAATTCCCAATTACGGACCTGCGCCCACCCAGCCGGGCGAATCATTATGGTCGGAGGTGCGCGAAGCCCAGCGCAGGACTGCGGGTGCCGACGCCCGCGCTGCGCTGGTGGTCACCTTTGATGTCGGAGACGCCAAGAACCTGCATCCGCCCAACAAGCAGGAGATCGGCCGCCGGCTTTCCATCGCGGCCCGCCATCTTGTCTATGGCGAGACCATCGCACCGTCCGGTGCACGCGCAGTGGCGGCGCGGCGCAGCGGCGATCATGTGACAGTGTCGTTCGCGGACGTTACCGGATCGCTGTCGGCTTATAACGGCCCACCCAACGCTTTTGAACTGTGCGACGCCTCTTCCTGCCGCTGGGCCCGCGCCACTCTGGGGCGCGACCAGGTGACGCTTTCGGATGCGGGCACAGCGATGCGCATCCGCTATTGCTGGGGCGACAGCCCGGTCTGCACCCTGACGGATGCTTCCGGTCTTCCCGCGGGGCCTTTTGAAATCACCATTACGCCATGACAGTTCTCACCATTTGACAGCGGCGTCCATGGCATTCGGCAGCTTGGGCGTTTGCTCGCCCGCCCAATTCTGGCGCGGCTTTGAAAAGATCAACTTGTCGATCTCGGCCGTCCAGGGATCCATAAAAGTCCGACTGGCCCATATGTTCCATTGCGCGGCCAGTTGATAGACGAGGTCCGGCCGCGACGCCGCGATGTCCTTCGTCTCGCTGCGGTCTGATGTCATGTCATACAGGCACCATTGCTGGCCCCAATTCTGGATCAGCTTCCATTGTCCGCTGCGAATGGCGCGATTGCCTTCATGCTCGAAAAACAGGGGACCGGTTCGATTCCACGACGCGGTGCGGAAGGTGGAGGTGAAGCTTTGGCCCTGCAGCGGCACCAGTTCGTGGCCCCGATAGCTTTTGGGATATTGCACGCCGGTGACTTCCAGCAACGTGGGCATGACATCGACCACATGGCCCATTTCCCTGACATAGCTGCCGTTGCGTGAGCGATCGATCCCGCTAGGCCAGTGTACGATCAGCGGCGTGGAAATGCCGCCCTCTCCGACGAAGCGCTTGAACTGCCGGAACGGTGCGTTCTGCAGCGTTGCCCATTCCATCCCCGGCGCCACATAGGAGTCGGGGCTGCCCGGCACCTTGCCTTCCAGCTCACCGTCCGGCCCGGCCTCCGCATTGCCGCCATTGTCCGTCATGAAAAGGATCAGAGTATTGTCCAGTTCGCCCATGGTCCGGAGCGCGGAGACCAGCGTGCCGATCGCCTTGTCCATGCGCGATATATTGGCGGCATAGATAGCCATGATGGTGTCGAAATCGTCTTTCTCTTTTGCCGTGAGTTTTTCCCAATTGTAGGTGTTGGGTTCACGTGGCGGCAGGATATGGTCAGGTCCCAGGATGCCGAGCTTCTTCTGCCGCTCGAACCGTGCCTGGCGCACCGCATCCCAGCCGGCCATGTAACGGCCCTTGAAGCGGGCAATATCTTCCTTGGGCGCCATCAGCGGCGTATGCGCATTGACGAAGGGCAGATAGAACACGAACGGCTTCTTCTGCCGCCGGGCTTCCTGAATATAGCGGATACCGTAATCGACAAAAAGATCGGCGGAATACCACTGACCCTTGCCGACCTCCGGCGCGCCGATGTCATAATGCTTGCCGTCGATGTAAATGTCCTTGTTGACGGGATTGCGCGCCGTCATGTCGGGGAAATACATCCGGCCCTGCGGCGAAGTGCAGGAGCGATCGAAGCCGCGATTCCATGGGCCCACGCCGCGCGAAATGCCCAGGTGCCATTTCCCGGCCATGGCCGTGAAATAGCCCGCGTCCTTCAGCAGTTCGGCAAAGGTGACCACGCGATTGAGGAGCGCGCCGCGGATGCCGGCGGATTGCGGGATGGCGATCTGCTCCAGATGCCCCAGTCCCGCCTGGTGCGGCCATGCGCCGGTGAGAATCGAGGCGCGTGACGGACTGCAGCGCGCGCAGTTGTAGAACTGGGTGAATTTAAGTCCGCCCGCGCCGAGGTCA
>JBEGVG010000004.1:0-10051 GCA_041178445.1 Pseudomonadota bacterium
GGGCCATAAGCGCTGATGTCAGCCCGATGATGCCGCAGCCGATGACGGCAATTTTTTTTGGGGCTGCGCGACATGGCCTTCTGCACCTGCATGTCAGCCGAACCCCAGGACAAAGACCAGCCGGCACCGCTGTGGCCGTAATTGTGTATCACCAAGGCGTCGCCGATCTGCTCGACATCCAGACGGGGTCCCTTGGTGCGGAACGGCCTGATACAAGCCTTGATGTCATAGATGCGATCGACATGGGCCCGGATCGGCGCCAGGTTGAAGGGGCGGTCCATCAGAGGCACGTGCGCACTCTGCGCTTTTGCGGTTCGGGGCAGAGTAGCGCCCATACTGACAAGCCCGCCAAAGGCGAGCGAGTTCTTCAGCAAATGCCGACGGTCCACCCTGACTACCCCATCCCAGAACGCCAAAGTCGTAACACGTGCTGGAATTTTTGATCAATGGCATCGCGCTGGATGGCGTCGTTGCACGGCAGTGCAACATGCGTAATCGAGGTTGCCACAACTGCCTTTTGGAACAGCCTTCATGACGCCGTCTCAGCGCCGATACCTGCCGAGCGCGCAACACCCGAGAGATGCGGCCGGTGGGATTGACTCAGATCAATCCTGGGAGGATGATTTTGCGGTTGCCGCAGATGTTGCTTGCTTAAACGCACGGCTTTTCGGCGTATCGGCCTACTGCTTGCAGAGGTTCGAGATTTGGCAAAGCCAGATCCGGTAAGCGCGACGGGAAAGTTCAGTCACGCTGGCGAGGAACCAAGCGGCGGATTTTAACAGGAGGGTTCCTTATGGAAGATACTCCACCCATCGTCAGGACCTAGGCTCGGCGGCCAGCGCGGGCCAGGGCCATCAAATGAACCGCTTGGATAGCAGTTCATCGGCTTCCGCACACATCGAAAAAACGCACCGCGGGATTTGACCCGCATCATCGTCCGGCTTGATGTCGGATACTGGAGCTTAAGCTCACTGAGCCTCGTCGCCCATGGCGGCGAGGCTCTTCATTTCGCCGTTGAAGTGAATCACGGGATCGCCAGGCTCGCTTGCGTTGCGCTGTCCGCTTGGCTGCAAAACAGACATGGGCAGGGCTGGAGCGCATTGACCGGCAGTCCGCTTTGGCGCCACGCCTTGCCTCCTTTGGCAAGCTGTTCGAAAATCACTGCGTGCGGGCGGAGGGCGGGCGCCGCTTTGGCGGATCGATCGCGGCGTCCATCACCAGCCGCGTCAGCAGATAAAGGCGTGGCACGACACTGTTCAGGTCCACCCATTCCTTGTCGGTATGGAAATCTCCGCCTACCCAGCCAAGCCCGTCCAGCGCCGGCGTACCGACCGATTGCGCCACCGCCGATTCCGATGCGCCGCCACTGCCCGTCATGCCAATCGTTTTGCCGATCTCCGCATAGATCGACCTGGCGCGGGCGGCCAGGGCGTCCACGTCCGCATTCTGGATCAGGGGCGGCAGTCCGGAATCCAGATAGATGGTCACGCTGGTATCGGGCACGGATGTCACCTTGGCGGCGGCGCGGAAGCGCGACACGATCTGCTCCAGGTCCGGGGGATTGCGATAGCGGGCGCTGAAGATCGCTTCGGCGGTATCGGGAATGATATTGGTGCGTTCGCCCGCATTTATCACGGTCAGGTTGACGGTGGTGCCATCGCCGGTGAGGGGGAAGGCGCCGGACAGGGAATTCAGCTGGTGAATCAGCTCCAGCGCGGCATTGCGTCCGTCCTGGGGCGCCACGCCGGCATGGGCGGCGCGGCCGGTGACCCGGATATGGATGCGTGCCGAGCCCTTGCGCCACACGGTCAGATTGTCCGGCGGATCGCCCGGCTCCGCGTTGAATTCCACATCATGCTGCGCGGCCAGACTCTTGATCAGCTTGGTGGAGCCGGGTGATCCGCGTTCCTCGCTGGTGTCCAGCAGCAGGGTGATGGTGGCGAAATTCTTGAAGCGCACATCGTGCAGCACTTTCAGCGCCATGATGGTGTTGACCACGCCGGCCTTTTCATCGCTGACGCCGGGCCCGTAAGCCCGATCACCTTCGATGCGAAAAGGCCGTTTGGCCGCGACACCGGGGCCGAACACGGTATCGACATGGGTGATCAAGAGGATGCGGCCCTTGCCGGTGCCGCGGAAGGTCGCCACCAGATTGTCCGGCAAGCCGGGGACTTCGGCCGGCTCCCGGCGCAGCTCAGCGCCCATCGCGGTCAGCTTTGGGCCAAGCACATCCAGCACGCGGTTGCCGCCGGCAATGTCGCCCGTTCCGGAATCGATATTGACGATCTCCCTCAGCAGATCGATGGCTGCGGCACGGTTGTCCTCAACGGCTGCATAGACGCGGTCGTCGCGCCCGGATGGGGTCTGGGCCTGCGCCGCCAGACCGAGGCTCACAGCCAGCGCAAAAGCAGCAAAGCCGTTCGCGAGCATCTTGTGGTTCATGAAATCTCCCCTGATCGGAGGTGAAGCTACCAGGATTTGGCCACGCCCGTCATTCGCGCAAAGCGGCGCGGAAGGCGCGGTCGTGTTTCAGTTTGTATTCCCGCCGCATGGCGCCTTTGCGGGTACGGTGCTTTTCGGCATAGACCAGCGCCCAGGCCCGCCCGCGCGTGCTCTTGGCGCCTTTCGGCGCGCCGTTATGCTCGGCCAGCCGCCGCTCCAGGTCCAGCGTCCAGCCGACATAGGTGATGGTGCGGCCGTCGGCCCTTCGCGCCGCCAGGATGTAAACAAAGGAAGGCATGGCGCCAGCATAGCGCCAAATCATCCGGCTGCGGAGCAATTGACAGGACTGCCGCCTGTTGCGGTAGTGCGGCATGGACCCTCAATCGCTGATTCGGCGCGTGTGTGATGCTGCCTTCCTGGCGCTGCTGGCGGGCGGCGTGGCGACGGGCGGCAGCGCGGCGCTGGCCGGGCTTCCCAAGTTCATGGAAGCCGCGCTGCCGGGCATGGCGGCCATGGCAGCGCCCGATCCAGGTGTGCAGGTGGCGCGCTTTTCGCTGCCGGATGGCTTTGCGCCAAGCCGCTATGCGCCGCAGGTGCTTTATCCCGTCACCGCCAATCCGTTTCCCGATTGGCTGACGCGCCCGCCCGCCGCGCCGCGCCGTCCGGTGATCGCCATCGTGATCGATGATCTGGGTGCGGACTTGGCCGGCACCGACCGCGCCATGATGCTGCCCAAGGACGTGGCGCTGTCCTTTTTGCCCTATCCGGAAACCACCCCCTTCCTGGCGGAAGCAGCCGCCAAGCGCGGCCATCTGATCCTGGCGCATGTGCCGATGCAGCCACTGTCCGGCAGCACCCACGCGCCCATGACGCTGAACCCCGATATGACGGCGGACGAGATTACCCGCCGCCTGAACTGGAATCTGGCGCGGGTGCCGGGCATTGCCGGCATCAACAATCATGAAGGCAGCCGATTCACCGCCGATGCGCCGGCCCTGACGCCGGTGATGGCGGCATTGAAATCCAGGGGCCTGTTCTTTTTCGATTCCCGCACCTCGCCCCGCAGCCGGGCCGAAGGGGTAGCCGCCAATATGGGTGTGATGAGCGCGGGCCGCGATGTCTTCCTGGATGACGTGCCGGGCGAGGCCGAGGTCGCCGCCCAGCTCAAGGCGCTGGTGCGCGAAGCCAAGCGCACCGGCGTTGCCATTGCGATCGGCCATCCCCGCGATGCCACGCTGACGCTTCTGAAAAAATTTCTGGCTGAAAACCATGGCGTGACGCTGGTGCCGCTGGACGAGGCGATGCGGCTGAAGGCTTCGCGCGGACTTGCGATCGCGTCGCGCTGACTACTGGCCTTTTTTTGCTGCGGAGGCGAAACGCACGGCTTCCTCGGCGGCGGCGAACAGGGCGCGGGACTTGTTGATCGTCTCCTGATACTCGGACTCCGCCACGCTGTCGGCGACCACGCCGCCGCCCGCCTGCACATACATGGTGCCGTCCTTGACCAGCGCGGTGCGCAGAACGATGCAGGTGTCCATCGAGCCGTCGGCGGCGAAATAGCCCACCGCGCCGGCATAGGCCGCGCCGCGCTTTTCCTTTTCGAACTCGTCGATGATTTCCATGGCGCGGATCTTGGGGGCGCCGGTCAGCGTGCCGGCGGGAAGGCCCGCGGCCAGCGCGTCCACCGCATCCAGCCCGTCGCGGATTTCGCCTTCGACGTTCGACACCAGATGCATCACATGGCTGTAGCGTTCGATGAAGAAACTGTCCGTCACCTTCACCGCGCCGGTCTTGGCGATGCGGCCGACATCGTTGCGGCCCAGGTCGATCAGCATCAGATGCTCGGCTCGTTCCTTGGGATCGTTCATCAGCTCTTCGCCCAGCGCCTTGTCTTCCTCGGGCGTCTTGCCGCGCCAGCGTGTGCCGGCGATGGGGCGGATCGTAACCTTGTTGTCGCGCAGCCGCACCAGCACTTCGGGGCTGGAGCCGACGATCTGAAAACCTGGCATCGCCAGATAATAAAGGTAAGGCGAGGGGTTCAGGCGGCGCAACGCGCGATACAATGAGAATGGCGGCAAAGCGAAGGGGCGACGGAAGCGCTGGCTGGGCACCACCTGAAACACATCGCCGGCGGCGATATATTCCTTGGCCCGCGCCACCACGTCGAAATACTCGTACTTCGTCATGTTGGATTCGACCGGAACGCCGGTCGGCAGGTTGGCGGGCACTTCGGCGCTGGGTGGGGCAGGTCTTTCCAGACTGGCCACCGCGTCCTCCAGCCGGGCGGTAGCGCGGGCATGGGCGGATTTTGCGTCCACCTTGCGGTCAGGCCAGACTGGCGTGATCAGGATGATCTCATCCTTCACGCTGTCGAAGATGGCGGTGATGGTGGGGCGCAGCAGAATGGCGTCCGGCAGGCCCAGCGTGTCCGGCGGCGGATTGGGTAGGTCTTCCACCTGCCGGGCCATGTCATAGCCCAGATAGCCGAACAGGCCGGTCGCCATCGGCGGCAGGCCCAGCGGCACGGTTACGTGCGTCTCTTTGGTCAGCGCGCGCAGGCTTTCCAGCGGCTTGGCGCTTTGCGGCACAAAGGCGCTGGTGTCGTTCAAGGCGGTGCGATTGATCTCGGCCTTGCCGTCCTGGCAACGCCAGATCAGGTCAGGCTTGAGCCCGATGATGGAATAGCGTCCGCGAGTCTCACCGCCCTGCACGCTTTCCAGCAGGAAGGCATTGTCCCGACCTTCGGCAAGCTTGAGAAACGCCGAAACCGGCGTCTCCATGTCAGCGACCAGACGGGTAAAGAGGAGCTGGGCGCGGCCCTTGTCATACTCGGCCGCGAAAGCCTCAAAGGCCGGTTCGATCACGGGCCCTGGCCCGTTGCCTGATCGATCAGCCGCTGATTGACCTTCACGCCCTGGCGCGCGCGGGCGGCATTGGCCAGCGAGATCGACAGATCGCCCGCCACCGAGGCCGACAGGCGCTGCATCCCGCCCATGAAGTCGGGATCGCCCGGATTGGGCGCGGGATGGGCGATGCCGGTAACGCGGGCGATGATGTGGTTGCCCGACAGACCCTGCGGCCCGGATATGACCGCCCCTGGCGCGGCGGCGAAAAGCTGGGTGATGATGGTGGCCGAGAACATGGTGTCGTTGGTATCGCGGCTCAGCGCCGGGCTCTTCTGCACCGAGACCTTCAATTCGCGCGCCACGCCATCGAGCGATTTTTCCTTGTTCGCCCTGGCAACCAGCGCGCGGGTCTTCGCATCCATCAGCTTGGCGCGCTGTTCCTGTATCCACACAGCCTGCGCCTCTTCGCGCACCACATCCATGGTCTTGAGCTTGGGCGGGGTCACGCCGTTCACACGGATGGCGTAATAGCTGCCAGCCTTGGTGGGGAAGGGGTCGCCATCTTCGCCCACTTCGGCGGCGAAGATATGGGTGAGGAATTCCGGATCGGCCGGCGCTTCGGTCTTCGCCCCGCCCGGCGCCAGGCCACTCGAATCCACCGCCGCAAGGCGGCCCACCCGCATGCCGGCTTTCTTGGCCGCCGTGTTCAGATCGTCGCCACTGCTGCGGCCTTCGGTAAAGGTGTTGACCGCATTCGCCATCTGGTTGGCGACCAGCTGGCTGGTCAGGGTCTTGCGGATTTCCTCGCGCACATCGTCCAGGGTGCGGGTAATGCCCGGCGTGATATGGGTGACGCGCGCCAGCACCCAGCCGCCAAAGCCGGTCTGGATCGGCTGGCTGACCTCATTCAGGGGCAAGGAGAAAATCGTCTTGGCGCGGGCCTCGTCGGGCAGGTCGCTCTGCGCCAATGTGCCCAGCCTCGTCTGTTCGGGCTTGAGGCCGCGCGAGGCCGCCAGCGCGTCGAAGCTGGTGCCCGAAGCGATGCGCGCACGTGCGGCTGTCGCCTCGGCCTGGTCCTGGAACTCGATCTGCTGAATGTCGCGGCGCTCCGGCACGATATAGGTGGTGCGGCGCGCGTCATAATCCTGCTTGATCTGCTCCTCGCTGACGGTGACGTTGTCCATCACATCCTCTGGCGCAATCGCGGCGAAATCGACCGAGCGGTATTCGGGCGTCGAGAAGCGCGCGGTGTTGGCCTTCGCATAGGCCGCCAGCACCGCTTCGCTGGGGAGCGCGACCGGGCCGACGGAGTCGGGCGACACGATCACATAGTCGGCGGCGCGCTTTTCATTGATGTAGAGAAACAGGGCCTGGGCATAGCTGGGCGGAACGACGAAATAGGATTCCACCGACCGGGTGAGCTGGTCACGGGTCATGTCCTGGCGGATTTCCTCCATGAACAGGTTCTCGGTATAGCCCGCCCCCGAAATGGCCTGCACAAAGGTCTGGCGGTCGAACTGGCCCATCGGTCCCTGGAACGGCGCCATCTCGCGCACCGTCTGCGCCACCGCCGCGTCTGGTGTGACCAGGCCCAGGCGCTCGGCCTCATTGTTGAGGGCGGTGCGGCTGACAAGCTGCTGCAGGGCGACATTGCCCAGACCCATGGTCTGCGCCATGTCGGGCGTGATCTCGGTGCCCATCTGCTGGCCCTGGTTGCGCAGGAAGTTGCGATAGACCCGCTGGAATTCGAGCTGGCTGATTTCGGTGCGCCCGACCGTGATCACGGCATTGGGTGAGCCGCCGGTAAAGACGTCGGCAATGCCCCAGACCACAAAGCTCATGCCCAACACGCCCATAAGGATCACGGCGATCCAGGACTTGGAGAGACGGTGCATCCATTGAATCATTGGGCAATTTCCGTTGCTTGCTCTGTGGCGCCTGTTCTGTGGCGTCCGCGGGCGGCGGATGATAGGTAGGGGGCTGGCTGGCGGCAAGCCGTGTTCCGCCCCGCTTTTGCCGCCGAAGTCGGGGAATTACAAGCACTTATCCTTCACTCACGCTTGGGAGACATGCATGCGTCCGCTGGTGGCGGGAAACTGGAAGATGAATGGGCTGGCCGCAGGGCTTGCCGAGCTTTCCAGCCTGAAGGAGGCGCTTGCCGCATCGCCTCCGCCTTGCGACGTGCTGGTCTGTCCGCCCGCCACGCTGATCGCCCAGGCAGCCGCCCTGGTGCAGGGTGCTTTTGCGCTGGGTGGACAGGATTGTCACACCCGCTCCTGCGGCCCCCATACCGGCGACATCTCCGCTGAGATGCTCAGGGACGCCGGCGGCTCCTTTGTCATTGTCGGCCATTCCGAGCGCCGCCAGAATCACGGCGAACGCGATGGCGATGTCGCCGCCAAGGCGCAGGCTGCCTGGCGCGCTGGACTGACCGCCATCATCTGTATCGGCGAGAGCGAGGCGCAGCGTTTTGCCGGCGATGCCAACCAGATTTGTGCGCAGCAGCTCGACGGCAGCGTGCCGGGCAGTGCGACACCTGCGAACACGGTGATCGCCTATGAGCCGGTTTGGGCGATCGGAACCGGCAAGACCCCCACCGTGGCGCAGATCGCGGCCATGCATGGCCATATCCGAACCACGCTGGCGCGGCGGCTGGGAGAGGCGGGAAGGGGAATGCGCATCCTCTATGGCGGCTCGGTGAAACCGGACAATGCCGGTGAAATTCTTAACCTGCCGGAAGTGGGTGGCGCTTTGGTAGGCGGCGCCAGCCTCCAGGCGCGGGATTTTCTCAGCATTATCGAAGCCCTTAGGCCGTCTTAACCAAGTCACTCGACCCTTTGTTAACGGGGCTCGCGCATTCTGGCCGTACAAAAGAAGAATGCGTGCGGTGGGTGATGAGCAGACTGTCGTATGACAGTGTGGATGTCCTGATTTACGATCCGGTGCCTTCGAACCGCACTGCGACGCGTGCGGCCCTGTATGCGCTTGGCTTTCGCCGCACCGAAACCGTTTCCACGCTTGATGCCTTTGTCGAGGCGGCACAGAAAAATCCGCCCGACATCGCGCTGTGCGAAGCGCAAGGCGCCGCCGAAGAACTGTGCGCCACCATCCAGCAGATGCGCCAGGGTGGGGCGAGCTACAATCCCTTCATCGTCATCATCGTCACCGCCTGGGAAAAAAGCACCAGCCTGATCAACAAGGTGGTGTCCAGCGGCGCCGACGACCTGATCCTGCGGCCCTTTTCCACGGCGCAACTGGGCATGCGCATCGAATCCCATATTGAGCGCCGCAAGAGCTTCGTCATCACCACCGATTATGTCGGCCCCGACCGCCGCAAGGACAACAGCCGGGGCGCCAGCGCCGAACTGTTCGATCCGCCCAACTCGCTGAAGATGAAGGCCAAGGCCAAGGACAAGATGTCCGGCGAGGCCATCGCCCGCAAGCTGGACGTTGACCTGAAAGCGGCGCGCGAGAAGCTGAGCAGTGAAAAGCTGCGGCGCGATTCCTTCCAGGTCTGCATCCTGTGGCGGTTGATGCAGGAACAGACCATCGTGGTGGGGCAGGTTTCGCCCGATCTCGCCAAGCTGCAGGCCCTGACCAAATCCATCGAAGTGCGCAGCCGCGACAGTGAATTCGAGCCGGCGGTGGAATGGTGCGAATCCGTCCTGGCGGCAGCGGAAGGCCTGAGCCTGGGCGTGGACCGCAACGCTTCCATGCATCTTCTGGGACATGGGGCGCTGAGCCTGCATCAGGTCTTTCACCCGGAAAAATCGGCCGCCGAGCAGCTGTCGGAAATCGACGCCACGGTCACGATCATAAGAGCCCGCAGCCAGGCTGAGGCGCTGGCCAGCTAGGAAAAATCCCCAGCGCTGGCGGGGTTTTCCTGGATTTTCGCGCCCGGCTTCCTATTTCTGGGCTGATGTTCTAAAGACCCGTCCGGAAGTCAGGAAGTGCCCATGCAGACCCTTTTGCTTGTCGCCGAGCTGTTTATTGCCATCGCGCTGATCGTTTTCGTGCTGCTTCAGCGGTCCGAAGGCGGCGGCCTGGGCATGGGCGCCAGCGGCGGCGGCAGCAGCATGGGCGGTCTTTTCAGCCCGCGCGGCGCGGCTGATACCATGACCCGCGCAACCGCCGTTCTGGCTGCTCTCTTCTTCCTGACCTGCATCGGATTGAACCTCCTGGCGCTGCATGGCCGCGACACCCGCTCGATTCTCGATTCGGTGCCCGCCGCCGCCACCCCGGCCAAGCCGGCGGCGCCCGCCGTGCCGCTGCCGACCGGTCCGTCTGTTCCCAAGCCCCAGTAGCACTGCGTTTCACGCAAGCCTGTTAGCGTCCGAAGAAAATTCGGATTTTGCACTTGCTTACATACCGCCATGTGATGATGGTGACCTCCCATGGCCCGGTTGATCTTCATCACCGGCGGCGTGGTCTCTTCCCTCGGAAAAGGTCTTGCGTCCGCCGCTCTCGGCGCGCTGCTTCAGGCGCGCGGTTACAAAGTACGCCTGCGCAAACTCGACCCGTATCTGAATGTCGATCCGGGCACCATGAGCCCGTTCCAGCATGGCGAGGTGTATGTCACCGATGACGGGGCGGAGACCGATCTGGATCTGGGCCATTACGAGCGCTTCACCGGCGTGTCGGCGCGCAAGTCCGACAACATCACTTCAGGCCGCATCTACTCCCAGGTGATCGAGAAGGAACGCAACGGCGGCTATCTGGGCCGCACCGTGCAGGTGATCCCCCACGTCACCGACATGATCAAG
>JBEGVG010000005.1:0-3211 GCA_041178445.1 Pseudomonadota bacterium
TTGAGGTTGCCTTCCGGCCGTCGGCCACCAGGCGCAGCAGCTCATTGACAAGCTCGCGGCCACCGTCCCGTTCGGCATGAAGCTGGATTGCCGTTTCCATCGGCAGGCAGAGCGCCGTGACATTGTTGAAACGGCGGATATAGGCGCCCACCAGATAATCGAGCACCCGCTCGCCATCGGGTGTCGCGGCGATCGCCGCCATCGACACTGCCACGGCGCGCCGCGCCTCGTCCTGGAGTTTCTGCGCATCGCGCATGTTTTTGAGCGCCGGCAACTGCCCGAACATTTCTTGAACGTCCGGATCGAGCCCGGCAATGATATCCTCAAAACCCAGCCCGGTCATGGCCGCACCCGCGCGATCGTGCCAGCCCGCGCCAGCTCATACATGAAATTGAAATGATTCGAGAGGTTCTGGCGCTGCCACTCTTCCAGCGGCGGCGGCTTGGCGGGCTCCTTCATGGGCTCTTCCTTCATGCCGCCTGCGCCAACTCTTCGACCGCATCGGGATCTTCCGCCGCCATGGCCGCGCCGGCGGCAAGCGCCTGGGCAGTGGCCGCCTGTTCGTCCATCGCCTCGCGTTCGTCCTGGGTCGGAATATACTTCGATGGGATTGCCAGCGCCCGCGCCACATCCGGCATCACCTCGTCGAGTTTGACATAGCGTCCCGGCATGTTGGGCGACAGCATCATCGCCATTTCCACATACTGCATGATGCGCTGCAAGCGCTCGGCTTCGCGCGCCATCGCCATCGGCGAGGACACCTGCAGATCGATGAGCAGCCGGTCGATCGGGATATTGTTGGGAATTTGCTGGAACTCATAGGCGATTTCCATCACCCGCTTCACCGCCGGCACGGCAATTTCCATGATCAAGCGCCCGAAGGCGCCCATATGGTCGGTGGCTAGCCGCTTCATGCGCTCCATGATTTCCGTGGCCGAACGCACCGCCGCGCTATCGGGCGGCAGGGATTGATCGTTCATCCCGGCTTGCACGTCCATGCGCAGCTCTTTGAGGATGATCTGGGACAGATCGATGCGCGGATCGGGGAAGCGCTGCACCGACGGACCCAGCGCGCCGCCATTGCGCGCCACTTTCCAGAAGGCGCCGGGCGTGATCGGCGCATTGTCGGGCGAGAATACGCCATCGTCGATTGCCGTGTAGATGCCGAGCATGGCGATGGCGGCACCCTGCAAATTGAGCTTGGTGGCGGTGTTGAGGGCGTTCACCGTCGGCATGACCAACATGGCGGTGCCGCGGCCATAGACCTCGCCGGGCACCACGAAATAGCGCGGCGTCAGCCACGGGCAGGTCTTGGAGTAACTGCGCTCGAAGGCCACCGGCTGACTATTCTTGCCCTGGTTTTCCTTGGCCCAGGCCACCCGGCACCAACGATCTTCATCCGGCTCGTAAATCGTGTCCTGATAGAGGCAGATTTCGTGCTCGGGTTTTTCCTTGAGCGTCTTGGCCAGTTCTTCGGTGAACTTGCCGTCGCCGAATTCTTCCACGATGGCGCGCAGGCTCCATTTGCGGGTCCAGAAAATGCCGTTCACCTCGTTATAAGGCCCCTTGGTCAGCATCACCTCTTCGAGCGGCACCGAAACGAAACGGCTGATGCGCCGGCGCTTGTCCGGCACGATCAGCATACAGCCGGTCGAAGCCTCAAGATCGAGCGCCATCTCTTGCAGCGACTGGTCCCATTCGCCGGTCTGGAAATGAGCGTTGATCACCGCCTTGGTGGGCTCGATCTGGCGCTCAAGTTCCTCCAGTTCGCGGCGCGGCAGGACGATCTTGGCCAGCGCACCCGGCGTCAATTCGAAACTCTGCTGGCCCGGTGGGCTGATATCCTGGGCAATGCGCCCGGCGCCGCGGAACGCCGCGATCATCGCGGTGTTGTCGAAAATCTGGTTGATACGCTTTTCACCCGCGCCAGTGCGCGAAATGCCCTTGCGATAGGGCACCACGTATTTATAAACCTCGTCAAGCAGCGGCTGGAAGCTGTCGCGTTCCATCTGCGCCGACTTGCGGCGCTCCTCCAGCTGCTTGACCGTGACTGTGCCCATCGGCGGGGGGAAAACTTAGGCCGCGCTCAGGCCGGGATTGCCTTCGGCCCCCAGGAAGCTCAGAAGCTGCCGTCCTTTGCGCCGCCCGCCCTGGCCTTGCGCCGCCTGATCCACATCCGCTTGCTGCTTGGCGAGCGCTGCCAATTGCCGGCGCGACGCCGCCGCCGCTTCTTGCTTGGCAAGCTTGGCGCCCTTGTCGCCACCGCCGCCGAAGAGATTCTTGACGATTCCAGACATATCCAGACCTCCGTTGTGCCCGCCGCATCGAAACGCCGGAAGCCGCAAGCCCGCGCAATGCGGGCGCCGGCCTGGGTCTCGGTTACGACACGGATGGCAGAATAGCCCGACTGTGCAACCGTCAACGCGATGGCGCGCACCACCGCCCGGACATGCCGTGTTGCCAGCCCATCGGACGACACCACAAACCAGCCCTCGGCGGTATTGGCCTCGGCCAGCGGGCAAAACCCGCCGCAAGCCACCGCCGCCCCGGACGCCTCGCGCAAGGCGAAAGACGGCCCCGCCAGCAGCTGCGCCCGCAGCATCGCCCACATTTCGCTGGAGACAATCCCGGCGCACTCGGCAATGTCGGCCGTCAAGGCCGGCGAGACAAGGCGGAGGTTCACATCACTCACCGGAAAGGGGCGCGGCGGACTGCAACACGAATGATCGTCGCCAGCGCGGAAACGATCTCAACTCGCGTCGCTTCGTCTACGTTCGGGAAATTGTTATTGATACCGGCTCGCTCTTGAAGGTCGTGCATAATGGCGCGGGCGGCGCGATGCGCCCAATTGATCGGAGGCGGCGCTGGCACGTCTCCGGTGCTATTCCACCACTCATCCGGCGCGTCATAAGGAAAACTGTCCGAGCGAAGGATACTAAATAGCGCCAACTCATCTTTCGTCATGGCATTTCCCTCACTTGCAATTCCGGCGGCCATTCGGACATATCCCCGCCCTTGCGGTCTTGGATCGGATGCGGCTGGCCTTCGCGGTTGACCGGCTTCGCGCCGATCTGCTTAACGAAAACCGGGACGCCAGAGGCCTTACATTGAGCCACGATGTCTTTTGCCCAACCGAGGACCATAGGGCGCGCGCCGGGGCCGCTCTCGCCACCGCAGATTATCCAGTCGAGGCGACGGTATTCCCCGCAAT
>JBEGVG010000006.1:0-31185 GCA_041178445.1 Pseudomonadota bacterium
TCATCGCTGGGATATCGACCACCTGCGCCGCAGGCTTTTATGCCCGTGCCACCCCATCTGGATGGAACGCCAGCTATGCAGTAGTCTCAATCACGCTGGTACAAAATATCCGGCAGGCCAGGCCATAAACCCCAATCCAACAAGACGTATTGGCTTCCAAAATTGGAGCGCAACGTAGCCCGCGATGTCGACCATCAAATGACACTTAAATCTAAAGGCTGGAAAACGATGGTGATCTGGGAATGCGAAACGGCGGACATGAAAGATTTAGCGCGCCGGCTGCAGCGATTTCTTGGAAAACGCCGACTCAAAGAATAAGGGGGCGGTGCAGTACTTATTCGGTGTTTGCTCAACGAAAACACCCTGCGGGGGCTTCTAAAGCCTTGACTGTAATGGCGCACCCGAAAGGATTCGAACCTCTGACCCCCAGATTCGTAGTCTGGTGCTCTATCCAGCTGAGCTACGGGTGCGTTTTGGAGGCGCGAACCTATTCATCAGCCCTCCCAAAGGCAAGAACAACCCGGCCCAGGCTGAGACAAAGGCGGCACACCCCCCATTTCCCCCCAAGTCCCGGTGGAAACGCGAAGATTTCGGCCAAAGCGGCGTCCTGCTCCCTTGTCCCCTTGCCCCCTGCTGGTTAAGACTTGGACCCAAGGGTCCGCCCGCGCCATCAGCGCGGGATGGGGTTGGGTTTAGGCGCCGGCTTCTTCGGGCAGCGGCGCCGGGCAGCGGAGAGCATAATGAGGGGGATTCCAGCACAGCACGGGCTCAAGAAGGGCCTGTTTCTGGCTTTTGCCGTGGCGGGCGGGCTTAGCCTGGCGGCCTGTTCCTACATCGACAGCATGTTCAGCGACGAAAGCGACATGACCTACGACGCGCCGGTCACCGATATAGCCAGCGCCCCGCCGCCGTCGGCCGCGGCCTTCAACACGGTTCCCGGCGCCGCCCCAGTCGCCACCATTACCCCCATCACCATCGACGCGGGCGCCGACACCGGCACCCAGGTCAACCGGACCATCCAGTCCCTGCGCGCCCAGGTTTCGGGCCTGCAGCAGAAGATTTCGGTCAATTCCGCCCGTCTGGCGGAGCTGCGCAATGCCGGCGCCGGCGCCGCCAGCGCCTATCAGGACGCCAAGGCCCGCATCACCACCCGCCTGCAGATCGGCACCACCCGGGGCAATCCCGAGCTGGTGGCCCAGTGGAACGTGGCGCAGGGCCAGCTGGACGCGCTGTCGGCCAATATCAACACCATGAATGCGCTGGGCACCGACGCCACCAACGACTCCTCCACCGCCCATTTCGCGCAGAACCAGATCAGCGCCACCTACAATGTCTCGGGCGCGGTGGATGAAGACCATCGCCAGCTGCGCCTCTTGGAAGACCAGACCGCCCAGACCATCGTGATGCTGGATCGCCTGCTGAAGGAAATTTCCGACAACGTCCAGCGCTCCACCGCCTATGCGGCCACCGAGCGCGCCAACCTCACCGTGCTGGCCGCCTCGATCAAGAGCGGCGAACTGTATGGCGGCGGCATGGGCGCTTCGATGGGCGCCCCGGGCAATGTTCAGATGGCCGGCGGCGGCACCCCGCTGGTGGTGATCAAGTTCGACCGTCCGGGCGTGGATTATCAGCAGATTCTCTATGCCGCGCTGAATCAGGCGCTGCAGAACCGTCCCAGCGCCGGCTTCCAGGTGGTGGCGGTTTCCCCCACCCGCGGCACCGCCGCCTCGGTGCAGATCGCCCAGTCCGCCTCGCGCCGTCATGCCCAGGATGTCATGCGCTCCATGACCGACATGGGCGTGCCCGCCACCCGTCTGGCCGTGACCTCCACCACCGATCCGGGCGCCACCGGCAACGAAGTGCGCGTCTTCGTGCGCTAGGCAACAGGCCCAACAAACAGCAAACCCCGCCTTCGCAGGCGGGGTTTTTTGTTGCCCTGACGGCTGACACTTCTACGATGCCCTGATGCGAAATTTCCGCCTTTTGCTTTCCCTGTTCCTGGCGCTCTCACTGCCGCTGGGCGCCTTCGCGCAAACCGCGCCGGGCTTCGTCAAACCCTTTGCCAAAGAGCAGATGGTGGCCGCCGCCAATCCGCTGGCCGCCGATGCGGGTCTGGAAATGCTGCGCGCCGGCGGCAGTGCGGTGGATGCCGCCATCGCGGTGCAGCTGGTGCTGGGCCTGGTGGAGCCGGAATCGTCGGGCATCGGCGGCGGCGCCTTCATGCTGCTGTTCGATCCCAAGACCAAAAAGACCACCAGCTTTGACGGCCGCGAAGTCGCGCCGGCCAGCGCGCGGCCCGATATGTTCCTGGATCCTGACGGCAAGGTGCGCACCAAGCCCCAGGCCATTCCCGGCGGCCTGTCAGTGGGCATTCCCGGCGTCATCGCCATGCTGGAGATGGCGCACAGCAAGCATGGCAAGCTGCCCTGGGCCCGGCTGTTCGCGCCCGCGATCAAGCTTGCCGATGAGGGCTTTCCGGTCGGCCCAAAACTGGCGCGCACCATCCGCAACTTCAAACGCGGCGCCAATATGCCCGACATCAAGGCGCGCTTTTATCACGCCGACGGCACGCCCTTGCAGCAGGGCGAAATCTACAAGAACCCCGATTATGCCGACACGCTGAAGAAGATCGCCAGCGGCGGCAGCAAAGCCTTCTACACCGGCGAAATCGCCCAGGCGATCGTGGACAAGGTGCGCACCGCGCCGGTCAACCAGGGCGGCATGACGCTGGCCGATCTGGTGGGCTTCAAGCCGCTGGAACGCGAGCCGGTATGCGGGCCTTATCGTATCTGGAAAGTGTGTTCGATGGGCCCGCCCAGTTCGGGCGGCATCGCCATCGTGCAGATACTGGGCATGCTGCAGCGGTTTCCCTCCAGCCAGCTTCAGCCCGGCACCTTGAGCGAAGTGCATCTGCGCGCCCAGGCCAGCCGGCTGGCCTATGCCGACCGCGTCCGGTTCATCGCCGATCCGGCCTTCGTGAAAGTCCCGGTGAAGGGCCTTGTCGACAAGGACTATATCGCCAGCCGCGCCGCGCTGATCGATCCGACCAAAGACATGGGCACCGCTGCGGCCGGTAATCCGCCCGAGAAACACGCGGCTTTCTCGCCGCAGCGTTCGCCCGCCAATCACGGCACCAGCCACATGACGCTGGTGGACAAGACCGGGCAGGTGGTCGCCATGACCACTTCGGTGGAGTCGGTGTTCGGCGCCAACATCATGGTCAAGGGCTTCTTCCTCAACAACACGCTGACCGATTTCTCGCTCAATCCGGTGCTGGACGGGTTGCCGGTGGCCAATGCACCCGCGCCGGGCAAGCGCCCGCTCAGCGCCATGTCGCCCACCATCGTGTTCGATCAAAATGGCGACTTCCTGCTGTCGGTGGGCTCGCCGGGCGGCCCGGCCATTATCGGCTATGTCACCCAGACCGTGGTCGCCATGCTGGATGGGGGGCTGGCCCCGTCCGAGGCCATAACCCTGCCCCGCCAGCTCAACCTCAACAGCCCCACAAGGCTGGAAAAATCCCCCGTCAACGACGCCCTGGAGCACCAGCTGACCGCCATGGGCCATGCCGTGACCGTGGTGATGGGCGAGGGCAGCGGCCTGCATGGTATCCGCAAGGTCAAAGGCGGCTATATCGGGGGGGCGGACCCCCGCCGGGACGGGGTGGTTATCGGAGATTGAAATATTATTTCAATCCAAGGGCTTAGGTCCGCGTTGACAGCACCGGCCCTGCCGCCTAAAAACCCCGCTCTTTGCCAGCCCTTATGGGTCTTTTCGGAGCCTGACGACCATGAAGCGCACCTATCAGCCGAGCAAACTCGTGCGCAAGCGCCGCCATGGCTTTCGTTCGCGCATGTCGACCGCCGGTGGCCGCAAGATCCTGAACCGCCGCCGCTCCAGCGGCCGTAAGAAGCTCTCGGCCTGAGCATAGGCGCCCCAGGGACGCCTCTCGCATTGGACACCCTCAAGAAGCGTGCTGACTTTCTCCGGGCAGCGCGGGGAATCCGCCGCGTCGAAGGCGCCATCACGCTGGAAACCTGCGCCACCCCGCCGGAGGAAACCGCGCCGGCGAAACTGCGCATCGGCTTCACCGCCAGCAAGAAGATCGGCAATGCCGTGGCCCGCAACCGCGCCAAGCGCCGCCTGCGCGCCGCCGCGCGCGAAGTGCTGCCCCTTTTGGGCCGGGTGGGGCATGATTATGTACTGGTCGCGCGCGGCACCACCGTGGCGCGCCCTTTTGCGGCCCTATTGTCCGATATCACTTCGGCCCTGAAATCGGCGCATCGCAAGCTGGACGCCAAGGCGGGAGAGGGTTGAAGCCATGCGCAAGATCATGATCGCACTTCTGTCCGCGCCCATCCACGTTTATCGCGCGCTCCTCTCGCCGCTGCTGCCCCGGTCCTGCCGTTTCACGCCCAGCTGCTCGGCTTATGCGCTGGAAGCCCTTCAGATTCACGGTCCCGTCAAAGGCTTGTGGCTTACTGCAAAACGTCTGTCGCGCTGCCACCCGATTTCCTGGCTCGGCGGTTCGTCGGGCTTTGATCCTGTTCCCCACAAACACTAGGCGTTTCGAAGGTCGTCATGAACAACAACAAGAATGTCCTTCTCGCCATCGCGCTTTCGGCCGCCGTGCTGTTCCTGTGGCAGTATTTCGTCGCCACGCCGTCGATGCAGGCCGAACAGGCGCGCCAAACCGAGCTTGCCAAGCAGACCAAGCCGGCACCCGCGCCTGCCGCGGCAGCAAACGACGCAGCAACCGCGCCGGGCCTTCCGGGCGTGTCCACCGGCGCCAGCAGCATGGCCTTGCCGGCGGCGCTGAAAGTGGGCGGCGCGCGCGTGACTATCGATACCCCGATGGTGGACGGCTCGATCCTGCTTCGGGGCGCGCGCCTGGATCATCTGCGCCTGAAAAAATACCATGACACGGTGGACCCCAAGAGCCCCGAGATCGTGCTCCTGGCGCCCAAGAGCACCGACTATCCCTATTATGCGGAGTTCGGCTGGGTCGGCGGCAACGATATGCCGGGCGAGAACAGCAACTGGGTCCAGACCGGCGGCAAGGTTCTCAGCCCCGGCAACCCGGTCACCCTGAGCTGGGACAATGGCAAGGGCCTGACCTTCACCCGCGTCATCTCGATCGACGGCAAGTACATGTTCACGATAGCCGACAGCGTCGCCAACAAGGGCGCCGCGGCGGTGAACCTCTATCCCTACGGCTATGTCGCGCGCCAGAACCGCCCGGTGGGCGTGGACTTCTTCATCCTGCATGAAGGCTTTGTCGGCGTCGCCAACGACGCCCAGCAGGACGCCTCCTATACCGATTTCGACGAAGCCGGCACCCCGCCCCAGACGTTTTCCTCCACAGGCGGCTGGGTCGGCATCACCGACAAATACTGGATGGCCGCGGTCATCCCGCCCCAGGGCGAGAATTTCAACGGCCAGTATCTTGGCACCAAGACCCAGAGCGGCGCCGACGCCTATCAGGCCAATTACCGGCTGAACCAGCGCGTCATCGCGCCGGGCTCCTCGGCCACCGTCACCCACCGCATGTTCGCCGGCGCCAAGGTGGTGGACATCCTGCAGCATTACCAGGACACCCAGAATATCCCGAAGTTCGACTATGCGGTGGACTGGGGCTGGTTCTGGTTCCTCACCCGGCCCTTCTTCATGATGCTGGATTTCTTCAACAAGCTTTTGGGCAATTTCGGCCTCGCCATCCTGGCGCTGACCGTGGTGGTCAAGATCCTCTTCTTCCCGCTGGCCAGCGCCTCCTATCGCGCCATGGGCAAGATGAAGAAGCTCCAGCCGCAGATGGAGGAGATCAAGAAGTCCCACAAGGACGATCCGCAGAAGATGCAGCAGGCGATGATGGACCTTTACCGCAAGGAAAAGGCCAATCCGATTTCCGGCTGCCTGCCGATCCTTCTGACCATTCCGGTGTTCTTCGCGCTCTACAAGGTTCTGTTCGTCACCATCGAAATGCGCCACGCGCCCTTCTATGGCTGGGTCCGCGACCTGTCGGCCCAGGACCCGACCTCGATCCTCAACCTGTTCGGCCTCTTACCGTACGATCCCCATGCCTATATCCCGGCGGTGATCAGCTTTGTCTCCATCGGCGCCTGGCCGATCATCTATGGCGTCACCCAATGGATGCAGACCAAGCTCAATCCGCCGCCGCCCGATCCGATCCAGGCGCGGATGTTCGCCCTGATGCCGTTCATCTTCACCTTCATGTTCGCCACCTTCCCGGTGGGACTGGTGATCTATTACGCCTGGAACAACCTGCTGTCGGTGGCGCAGCAATGGTACATCATGAAGCGAGAAGGCGCCGATGTGAGCTTCTTCGACAAGAAGAAGACACCCAAGCTCAAAGCGGCGAATGACTGAGGCAGACAGCCCGGAAGAAGCCGCCCGCAAGCTGTTCGCGGGACCGTGCGATTTCATCTGGGGCTCGACCAGCGCCGAGCAGCTGCCGCCGGAAAAGTTCAATGAAGTGGCTTTCGTTGGCCGCTCCAATGCCGGCAAGTCCAGCCTGGTCAACGCCCTGACCGGACGCAAGGCCCTGGCGCGGGTGTCGCAGACGCCGGGCGCCACCCGCCAGATCAATTTCTTCAATCTGGCCGACCGGCTGATGCTGGTGGACCTGCCGGGCTATGGCTTTGCCAAGCGCTCCAAGACCGAATCCGACGCCTGGCAGGAGATGATCTTCTCCTACCTGCGCCGCCGCTCCCGGCTGCGCCGCGTCCTGCTCTTGATCGATGCGCGGCGCGGGGTGATGGACAGCGACGAGATGGTGATGAACCTGCTGGACCAGACCGCCGTTTCCTACGGACTGGTGCTGACCAAGGGCGACGAACTCAAGCCTTCCGAACAGGCACCGGCGCTGGAAGCAGCACGCGCCGCGGCCGCCAAGCACACCGCCGCGCTGGCGCAGGTGCAGTTAACCTCTTCCTTCAAGGGTGACGGCATAGCGGGTCTGCGCACCCATCTCGCGTCATTTGCCCAATAAGCCGTAGAATCGCCGGATTTCCCGCGCTATAACGCGCCGCTTTCAAGCGGGCGACGCCATGGCTGGTTCCTCCGACGATACGCCTGAAGACCGCACCCTCAGGACCCTGGCGCGCTGGCGCCAGACGGGCCGGGTGCTGGTCGAGGCGTTGCCCTACATTCTCAAATATGACCAGAAGACCATCGTGGTGAAGTATGGCGGCAACGCCATGACCGGCAGCGGCACCGATGACTTCGCCCAGGACATCGTGCTGATGAAGCAGACCGGCATCGATCCGGTCGTGGTACATGGCGGCGGCCCCCAGATCGGGGCGATGCTCAAGCGGCTGAACATCAATTCGACCTTCATTGATGGCCTGCGCGTCACCGATCAGGCAGCGGTGGAAATCGTCGAGATGGTGCTGACCGGCTCGATCAACAAGCAGATCGTCACCGGCATCAACGCCGCGGGCGGCCGCGCCGTCGGCCTGTCGGGCAAGGACGGCAATCTGGTGATCGCGCGCAAGGTTGCGATGACCCAGACCGATCCCAAGACCGGCCAGAAGGTGGCAGTGGACATGGGCTTTGTCGGCGAGCCCGACACGGTCAATCCCGAAGTGCTGCATTCCATCATGAAATCCGAAACCATTCCGGTGATCGCGCCCATCGGCGTGGGCCGCAAGGGTGAGACCTTCAACATCAATGCCGACACGGTGGCGGGCGCGGTGAGCTGCGCGCTGAAGGCCGAGCGCCTCATCCTGCTCACCGACGTTGAAGGTGTGCTCGACCAGGACAAGAAGCTGATCTCCAAGCTCAGCGTCCGCGAAGCCCGCGCCCTGATCGCCAATGGCACCATTTCCGGCGGCATGATCCCCAAGATCCAGACCGCGATCGACGCGGTGGAAGGCGGCGTCAACGCCGCCGTCATCCTGGACGGGCGTATTCCCCATGTGCTGCTGCTCGAACTCTTTACCGAGCATGGCGCGGGCACGCTGATCACCCAAGAATGATGCGCGCACTAGCGTTGGCGCTGCTGGCGCTGGCGGGCCTGACCGCGCCTGCCCTATGGTCGCCGGCGCAAGCGGCGCTGACCCTGTGCAACCGCACCAGCTATATCCTCTATGCCGCGACCTCGGCGATCCAGAGTCCGCGCAGCGAGACCCAGGGCTGGAGCCGCATCGCGCCCGGCGACTGTCATATGGCCCGCAAGGAACCGCTGACCGCCGAGACCTATCTGGTGCATGCCCGCACATCGCTCGCCCATTCGGGACCGGCGCGCGCCTGGGGCGGCAATTATCCGGTCTGCGTCAAGGACGCCAATTTCTCCATCCGCCAGGGCGTCACCCAGCCTTATTGCACCGCCGACGATACCTTCGCCCTGCCCTTCGCGTCGCTGGACAATCGCGGGCGCTCGGTCTGGACCATGCATTTCGACGAAAGCCCGGTCATGACCATGGCCCAGGCGCAGCTGGCGGGGGTCAAGCGCCTATTGAAGGACAATGGCTACAAGATCGGACGCATCGACGGCGCGCCCGATAAGACCACCGGCGTGGCGCTGGCTGATTTCCGCAAGAAAATGCGGTTCAAGGAAAGCGACGGCAATGTCGAGCTGTTCCATGCCCTGGAAAATGCGGCACGCAAGACCATCGCGCCCGCGGGCTATACCGTCTGCAACGATGGCAAGGAGGTACTGCTGGTGGCGCTGGCGCAGCGTGATGACGGCAAGGCGGTGTCACGCGGCTGGTGGACGGTGCATCCCGGCGCCTGCGCCAAGACCATCACCACGCCGCTGGCCAGCGAGGCGGTGTATCTGGCGGCGCAGCGCAAGTCCGGCGCCAGCATGGTCACCGGGCCGGCGCGCTTCTGCATCGCCCAGGCGGCGTTCGAGATTCAGGGCGCGGGCAATTGCAAGACGCGCGGATTGGGTGAAATCGGCTTCGCCCGCACCGACACCAAGGGCCGCAGTGGCTATGTCGCCCGCATAGGCCCCGTGGGCTTGCTGAAGTAAATGCTGCCCCTTGCGATTTCAGCTTCCGCTCGCGGCGACGCCGCTTCGCTCGCTGAAACCACCTCCCCCGCCTGTGCGCTGACGCGCACGCAAGGGAGCGCTAGGCCGGTATGTTGAAAAAGTTCAGATGCCAGCGCATCTCTTCCTTGCTCAGCGGAAACCCGACGCCGCCCCTGGCCGGCATGATGTCGCGCGCCGGCAGCTTCATGATGAAAGTCTGAATCTTGAAGGCAACGCGCATCGACAGATGCGCGTGCCAGACCAGCGCGATGATCGGCTTGGCATTGCCGGACGACAGTATCTTCTTGACCGTCTGGTCGGTGACATTGGCCAGCACCGCCAGGGCGTTGACCACGACCTCGCGCCGGCCCGCCTGGGCTGCCTGTTCCACGAACAGTCCGTCCAGCTGGCCATCCTTGCGCGCGGCCGCCACCGCCTCCGCCGGGGACACAGACGGATCGTCCTGGCCCGCACTCTCCGCCAGCCGGGCGCGCAGTTCGCGGCCCAGATGGACGCGGGTGGCATCGAACAGATCGTTGCGCGCCGCCAGCCGTTCCAGGATGGACGCGCCGACGAGGCTGCCGATGCGGCGGATGGCGCGGGCCGACAGGTCGGCGCGCAGCGCCAGCGGCATATGCCAGGCGTTGATCTCCTCGGCCTGTTCGACGATCTGTTCCATCGTCTCCTTGCGGATGCGGGCATCGCGGTTGACCAGCAACGCCGCCACCGCCGGAACATTCAACGACTGGACCAGGTGATCGCTGACATCCTCGCTCAGCGTCTTGCGGCTGGCGATCGCGGTCAGCACTTGCTGAATCTGGCCGCAGGCTATGATCTCGATCAGGTCGGCATCCGACAGCAGCGGGGAATATTGCAGGATCGGCGCGGCCACGATCGCATTCACATCGCGCGCCAGGATCAGCGCGATGTCGCGCGGCACGCAGTCCAGCCCCTTGATCTCTTCGGCCAGGATGGCGCGCACGCGCACCGCGGCGTCGCGCGCCAGGCATTCCAGGGTTTCGATGGTGAGTGCGAAAATGTGCGAGCTTTCGCGTTCCGACAGGCCCGGCATCAGCCGCGCGATCTTCACCGCCAGTTCCGCGCGCACGTCCTCATTCTCGTCGTCGGCAAGCAGGCGGTTGGCGGCGGCGGGTGCGCTGCGGTTGGCCGCCACGGCGGCGCGCGTCGCCGGCGCGCCATGGGCGGCAAGATATTACAGCACATCGGCGCCGGCATCGCTGCGCGACGCCAATTGCTAGGCGCCCTCGGGATGCTGGGTGCGAATATCCAGAATATCCAGGGCATCGCGCGGGTCGAGGCCCGGCTTGGCGACTGTGATTGGCGAGGATTCCTGACTCATATTCCCTTCCGTTCCGCCCCTGGGATCATTGTGACCCCGGCACTTTAACAGCCGCTAAAGAGGCATGGTGGACAGGCGTTAACACTGCTTGCACACCCGCCCTGCCCGCGCCATGTTTGCGCCCATGAAAAGCCCGGCCAGCGCCGAAAAAGACCGGAAATCACCCGATCAGCGGCCCGATATCCGCCCCGATTTCCGACATGTGAAAAGCTGGATTTTCGACCTCGACAACACGCTCTATTGCGCGGGCAACGGCATCTTCGCGCAGATTGAATCGCGCATGACCGACTATGTGACGGCATTCCTGAAACTGCCGCGCGATCAGGCCCGCATCCGGCAGAAGGAACTTTACCGCCAGTATGGCACCACCCTGAACGGGCTGATGTGCGAGCATGATTGCGACGCGGAGGATTATCTCAGCTTCGTGCATGACATTGATCTGGGCGCGCTGGCGCCCGACACCGGCCTGAGCGCCGCGCTGGAGGCCCTGCCGGGCCAGCGCTTTGTCTTCACCAATGGCTGCCGGGACCATGCACAGCGCATCCTGGACCGGCTGGAGATGGCCCACCTGTTCGACGCGGTCTGGGATATCCGCACCATCGGCTTTACCCCCAAGCCGCAGGCCAGCGCCTATGACGCCGTGGTGGCGGCAGGCGGGGTGAACCCCAGCGAATCCGCCATGTTCGAAGATATCGCCCGCAACCTGGTTCCGGCCCGCGCCCTTGGCATGACCACAGTATGGTTGAAAACCGACGCGCCCTGGGGCAATCACGGCCCGCTGATGGACGTGTCCGCCGGCGATATCGACCATGAGACCGAAAATCTCACCCAATTCTTGCAGAGCATCAGGATTTGACCATGAGTGATTTGAGCGCCGCCATTGAAGCCGCCTGGGACAAGCGCGAAACGTTGGGCGTGACCTCCAGGGGCGCGGAACGCGATGCGGTGGAGACCGCGCTGGACGGGCTGGACAATGGCTCCTTGCGGGTGGCCGAGAAAATCGACGGCGCCTGGAAAGTGCATGAATGGCTCAAGAAGGCCGTGCTGCTGTCCTTCCGCCTCAACGACATGAAGCTGATCCCCGGCGGTCCCGGCGGCGCGGTATGGTGGGACAAGGTGGACTCCAAGTTTGTCGGCTGGACGGAAGAAAAATTCCGCGCCGCCGGTTTCCGCGCCGTGCCCGGTGCGATTGTCCGCCGTTCTGCTTTCATCGCAAAAGGCGCGGTGCTGCTGCCCAGCTTCGTCAATGTCGGCGCCCGCGTCGGCGAAGGCACCATGATCGATACCTGGGCCACGGTCGGGTCCTGCGCCCAGGTCGGATCGCACTGCCATATCTCGGGCGGCGCCGGGCTTGGCGGCGTGTTGGAGCCGCTGCAGGCTGCCCCCACCATCATTGAAGACAATTGCTTTATCGGCGCCCGCGCCGAAGTGGCCGAAGGCGTGATCGTGGGCGAAGGCAGTGTGCTGTCGATGGGCGTCTATCTGTCGGCCTCGACCAAGATCATCGACCGCGCCAGCGGCGAAGTGCATATGGGCAAGGTGCCGCCCTATTCGGTGGTGGTGTCGGGTTCACTTCCCAGCGACAAGGGCCCGAACCTCTACTGCGCCGTGATCGTCAAGCGGGTGGACGAGAAGACCCGCGCCAAGACCTCCATCAACGAATTGCTGCGCGACTGATGCCCACCGAGATTGACGCCCTTGCCCTGGCCCAGGCCCTGATCCGCCGCCCGTCGGTGACGCCGAAGGATGCGGGCGCGCTCGACGTGCTGGAAGCGGTGCTGAAGGAGCTGGGCTTTACCACCCACCGTCTGCCCTTCGGCGATGTCGAAAATCTCTATGCCCGGCTGGGCGATGGCGCGCCGCATTTCTGCTTTGCCGGCCATACCGATGTGGTGCCGGTGGGCGAAGGCTGGCAGCAGGAGCCCTTCGCCGCCACGGTGAAAGACGGCATGCTGTATGGCCGGGGCGCCGCCGACATGAAGTCGGCCATCGCCGCCTTTGTCGCCGCCGTGTCAAGGATCGGCACGACGCCAGAAAAGCTTAAAGGCTCGATCAGCCTGCTGATCACCGGCGATGAAGAGGGCGTGGCGGTCAACGGCACCGTCAAGCTGCTGGAATGGCTCAAGGCGCGCGGCGAAACAATCGACCATTGCGTGGTGGGCGAGCCCACCAGCGTGGCCAAGGCCGGCGACACGCTCAAGATCGGCCGGCGCGGCTCGATCAATTTCAAGCTGACGGTGAAGGGCGTGCAGGGCCATGTCGGCTATCCGCAAAAGGCCAAGAATCCGATTCCGGTCTTGGCCGAACTGGTGACCCAGATGGCGGGCCACAAGCTGGACAAGGGCAACGATCATTTCGATCTCTCGACCCTGGCCTTCACCACGGTCGATGTCGGCAATGACGCCACCAATGTGATCCCGGGCGAGGCGCGCGCCGCCTTCAACATTCGCTTCAATGACAAGCACACGCCCGACAGCCTGAACAACTGGGTGAACGACCGCGTCACGCAGGTCGCGCGCCAATCGGGCTGCCAGATCGACGTCACTTCCCAGACCAGCGGCGTCTCGTTCCTGACGGCGCCGGGCAAGTTCACCCAGCTGGTCAGCGACACGGTGGCCAGCGTTACCGGCCAGTCGCCGCTCTTCTCCACCAGCGGCGGCACCTCCGACGCGCGCTTCATCAAGGATTTCTGCCCGGTGGTGGAACTCGGCCTGGCGGGCGCCACCATGCACAAGGCCGATGAATGCGTGGCGGTCGATGAGATCGCGGCCCTGACCGACATCTATGCCGCGTTGCTCAAGGCCTATTTCGCAAAGCCGCCCATTTGAGCGCTTTTGAAGATTCCGGGGGGCCCATCGGGATTTTCGATTCCGGCATGGGCGGGCTGACCGTGATGCGCGCCCTGAAGGCGCGGCTTCCAAACGAATCCTTCGTCTATCTGGGCGATACCGCGCGCCTGCCCTATGGCACCAAGAGTGTCGACACGGTGACGCGCTATGCGGTGCAGGCCAGCGCCGTACTGATGAAGCATGACATCAAGCTGCTGGTGGTGGCCTGCAACACCGCCAGCGCCGCCGCCCTGCCGGTACTGGCCGAAACCCTCGCGCCCTTGCCCGTGGTGGGCGTGATCGAGCCAGGCGCGCAGGCCGCGGTCGCCGCCGCGCCGGACGGCCCCATCGCCGTGATCGCCACCGAGGGCACGGTAAGAGGCGGCGCCTATGTCCGCGCCATCCAGCATATCACGCCGCACATGCCGGTGGTGCAGCAGGCCTGCCCGCTATTCGTGGCGCTGGCGGAAGAAGGTCTGCGCGATGGTCCGATCGCCGAACTGGCGGCGCAGCGTTACCTGGGCCCCTTGCTGGCCACCATGCCCCGCCCGCGCGCGCTGGTTCTGGGCTGCACCCATTTTCCCGTGCTGATAGACACGATTGCCAAGGTGGCGGGGCCGGATGTGGCGCTGGTGGACAGCGCCCAGACCACGGCGGCGACGGTGGAAGCGATTTTGCAGGAAAATGGGCTGCTGAATATGGGGGCCGCCAGCCCACCGCGTTTCCTGGCCACCGACGCGCCGGGCCGCTTCGCCCATCTGGGCGAAATCTTCTTAGGCGAACCGATCGATCCCGGCGCCGTCACGCTGGTGGATCTGTAGTCAGCCGCGGCGGGCCGCACCGATGGCGGCCACGTCGATCTTCTTCATCGTCATCATGGCTTCAAAGGCGCGCCTGGCCTCATCGCCCCCGGCCGCCATTGCTTCGGTGAGCGTGCGCGGCGTGATCTGCCAGTTCACGCCCCACTTGTCCTTGCACCAGCCGCAGGCGCTTTCCTGTCCGCCATTGCCCACAATGGCGTTCCAGTAACGGTCGGTCTCTTCCTGATTGTCCGTGGCGATCTGAAAAGAGAAGGCTTCGCTCTGCTTGAAGGCGGAACCGCCGTTCAGGCCAATGCAGGGAATGCCGGCAACGGTGAATTCCACCACCAGCACGTCGCCCGCCTTGCCGGACGGGAAGTCGGCGGGAGCCTTGTGAATGGCGCCTATCCGGCTGTCGGGAAAGGTCTTGGCATAGAAGTTGGCGGCGGCTTGCGCATCCTTGTCGTACCAGACGCAGATGGTGTTCTTGGCAATTACCATGACGTGTCCTTTCGCTTTCGGATCAGGGTTTAACGCCCAAAGGACGGCAACGGCCCGGCCGATCCGACACCCATGCGATCTTTTTTAGTAGTCCACCCGGACAAGATACAGTCCATCGGGGGGCGAAACCGGGCCGCAGCGGGTACGGTCTTTTGCGGCCAGTGCCTCGGCCACATCGCGCGGCGTCCACTTGCCCTCGCCCACCAGCTTCAGTGTGCCGGCAAAAGAGCGGATCTGGTGATGCAGGAAGGAGCGTGCCGAGGCTTCAATGTGAATCTCATCGGCGCGGCGCGACACGTCCAGCCGGTCCAGCGTCTTGACCGGCGAGGCCGACTGGCATTCGGCGGCGCGGAAGGTTGTGAAATCGTGGCAACCAACCAAATCCTGTGCCGCGACATGCATGGCCTCGGCATCCAGCTTCGGGCTGACATGCCAGACCCGGCCCTCGTCCAGCGCCGGGGGGCTGCGGCGATTCAAAATACGAAACAGGTAATGGCGCGACCTGGCGGAAAAGCGGGCGTGAAATTCGCTGTCTGTTTCCACCGCATACAGCACCACCACCGGGGCGGGCCGCAGATAATGGTTCAGCGCGTCACGCACCTTGCCGGCGTCGAAGTTCTTCACCAGATCGAAATGCGCCACCTGCCCCAGGGCATGCACCCCGGCATCTGTGCGGCCGGCGCCGGTGACGGTGACGCGTTCGCCGGAGAGTTTCTCGATGGCGTCTTCCAGCGCGCCCTGCACCGACGCCCCTTCGGCCTGGCGCTGCCAACCGACAAAGGGCCCGCCGTCATATTCCAATGTCAGGCGAAAGCGCGGCATCAGGTGAGCTGTGTGCCGGGCGGCAGGGCAAAGCCCTTGAGAAGTTCCGCCGCCGTCATCGCCGACTTTCCGGCCCGCTGCACTTTCAGCAATTTGAGCGCGCCCTCGCCGCAGGCCACGCTCAGCGCGTCATCCAGCACCATGCCCGACTTGCCGCTGCCGCTTATAGGTTCGGCATAGAGAATCTTGAGCCGCTCGCCATTCACTTGCGTCCAGGCGCCGGGAAATGGCGCAAGGCCGCGGATATGGGCGTCGATCTCACGCGCCGGGCGCGTCCAGTCGATGCGCGCTTCTTCCTTGGAAATCTTCTTGGCGTAAGTAACGCCGCCTTCGGCTTGCGCCCGGGGCGTCACGCCGCCGCGCTCCAGCCCGCCCAGCGCCCGCAACATCAGGTCGGCGCCCAGCCGCGACAGTTCGGTCGTCAGCTCGCCCGCGGTCTTGCGGCCCACGCTGACCCGCTCGGCCATCAGCACCGGGCCGGTGTCGAGCCCTTCGTCCATCTGCATCACCATCACGCCGGTCTCGGCATCCCCCGCCATCACCGCGCGCTGGATGGGAGCGGCGCCGCGCCAGCGCGGCAACAGCGAGCCATGCAAGTTGAAGCAGCCCAGTTTGGGCGCATCCAGAATGGCCTTGGGCAACAACAGGCCATAGGCCACCACGATGGCGGCATCGAGATTCAGCGCGGCGAATTCGGCCTGTTCTTCAGCCCCCTTTAGCGACAAGGGCGTGCGGACGGGCAATTTGGCGGATTCGGCAAAGGTGTGGACCGCGCCTTTTTCCAGCGCCATGCCACGGCCCTTGGGACGCGGCGGCTGGGAATAGACGCACGCTATGTCATGGCCCTGGGCGATCAGCTCGGCAAGGGTCGGCACCGCGAAATCCGGCGTGCCCATGAACGCCAGACGGAGGGTCACGTTTAACCCGCCGCCTGAAGCTTCTTGGCCTTGGTCAGCTTCTTGATCGCCATGTTCTTCTTCAGCCGCGAGAGATGATCGATGAACAGCACCCCGTCCAGGTGATCCATCTCATGCTGCAGGCAGGTGGCCAGCAGTCCGTCAGCTTCCAGGGTCTGCAGCTTGCCGTCAGTGTCAAGATACTCCGCCTTGATGCGGGCGGGGCGTTCAACATCGTCCCAGATTTCCGGCACCGACAGGCAGCCTTCCTCGAACACGGCCATTTCTTCCGAGGCCCAGGTGATCTTGGGATTGATGAAGGCGCGGGGGTTCCGGGTGCCTTCCTTCTGGTCCAGGTCGATCACCAGGACGCGCTTGGCGACCCCGATCTGGATGGCGGCCAGGCCGATGCCCTCAGCGGCATACATGCTCTCGGTCATGTCCTCGATCAGGCTGCGAATATCGTCGTCCACCGTCTCGACATCCATCGAGACCGCTTGGAGGCGCGGATCGGGGGCGGTAAGTATGGGGCGAACAGTCATGGGCTGGAGATAAGCGCTCGGCGCTAACGGGTCAAGGATTCATGGAATTAGCACTGATTTTGCTCAGCATTGCGGTGATTGCCGGAGCCGTGATTCTGGCCTTCGTCCTGCGCAGGCCGGCGGCGGAACCTGCGGTGCAGGATCCCCGGCTGGACGAAGTGATCCGCGGCCAAGGCGCCATTGCCGAACAATTCCGCCAGACCAGCGCCCAGGTCGAAGCATTGAAGGCGCGGCTGGGCGAGTCGCTCAGTGAAAACGCCACCAAGACGGCCGAAACGCTGGGCGGGATTGGCGCGCGCCTGACCGTGATCGACGAGGCGCAGAAAAATATTTCCGCGCTGTCGGGCCAGGTCGTGTCGCTGCAGCAGGTCCTGTCCAACAAGCAGGCGCGCGGCGCCTTCGGCCAGGCCCAGATGGAAGAGATCGTGCGCGACGGACTACCCACCTCGCTCTACGACTTCCAGTTCACCCTTTCCAACCGCAACCGGCCCGACTGCGTCATCCGCATTCCCGGCAACAAGGCCTTGCTGGTGATCGATGCCAAGTTCCCGCTGGAAGGATTCGAACTGCTGCGCCGCGCGGGGACGGATGAAGAAAAGAAGTTCGCCCTGGCCCAGGTGCGCGGGGCGGTGAACAAGCATGTCAGCGACATTTCGGAAAAATACCTGATCCCCGGCGAAGTCCAGACCCCGGCCATCCTGTTCGTGCCGTCGGAATCGATTTATGCCGACCTGCATGACGCATTCGATGACGTCATCCAGAAGGCCCGCCGCGCCAATGTGATCGTGGTGTCGCCCAACATATTGATGCTGGCGATCAGCACCATCCAGACGGTGATGAAGGATGCGCGGATGCGCGAGCAGGCGGACCTGATCCGAAAGGAAGTCGGCGTGCTGCTGAACGATGTCCGGCTGCTGGCGGACCGGGTGGGCAAGCTGCAAACCCACTTCAACCAGGCCGATGCGGATATCAAGAATATCCTGATCTCCACCGGCAAGATCACCACCCGCGCGGAAAAGATAGAAAAGGTGGAACTGGCACCGGCGGAAGAGCCGAAAGCGCTGATTTAAATGCTGCGCCGGGCTTTGAAGGCTGCCGAAAGCGTGCCTTCGTCGAGATAATCCAGCTCGCCGCCCACCGGCACGCCGTGCGCCAGGCGCGTCACTTTCATGTCGCCCAAAAGATCCATCAGATAATGCGCCGTGGTCTGGCCCTCCACCGTGGCGTTCATCGCCAGAATCACTTCTTCCACGTTCTGCTGCACGCGGGCGAGCAATCCGCTGACATTCAGCCGTTCGGGCGTCACGCCGTCCAGCGCGCTCAGCGCCCCGCCCAGTACGTGGTAACGGCCGCGGAAAACACCCGCCCGTTCCAGCGCCCAGAGATCGGCGACATCTTCCACCACGCACAGAAGATGCGGGTCGCGGCGGCCGTCGCTGCAGATGGCGCAAGGACTGTTGGTGTCGAGATTGCCACAGGTCTCGCAGGTGAGGATGGCATCGGCGGCTTCGCGCAGGCTCGCGGCCAGCGGCTCCAGCAGCGTGTCGCGTTTTTTCAGCAGCACCAGCGCCGCGCGCCGCGCCGAACGCGGCCCCAGCCCCGGCAATTTGGCGAGCAACTGGATCAGACGCTCGATCTCGGACCCAATGGCGGCCATCAGGAGTCTGAATCGCTTTCCGACATGGGCGCGGCGACATCGAACTGGGCGGTGTCGCGCACCGCCACGATTTCCGCGCCGGGAAAACGGTCCAGCACGGCGCGCACCATCGGCTCCTGCGCCACCGCTTCAAACCGCGCGGTCTTGGCCGATAGTTTCTGTTCGGCCAAGGTCGGCGCGCCGCCCTGGCTGGCAATGGAAACCGTCCAGCGCTCGCCCGTGACGCCGCGCAATTTCTGCTGCAGGTCATGGGCCAGGGTGCGCGGGGCCCGGGCGTTCGGGCGGATTTCGATGCGTCCGGGCTCCAGATGCACCAGATGGACATTATGCTCCAGATTGACGCGCAGTTCCGAGCGCGGCTCGCACAGCGCGACAATGTCTTCCAGATTGCGGATCGCGGCGACGGGCGCGCCTTCTGGCAGCGGCGCGCGGGCCGGCATGGCGGCGCCCGATGCGCTCGCGCCACGAGGAGATGAAGACGGCGCAGGTGCCCCGCCACCGCGCGGACCGGCCGGCACGGCACCGCCTTCGAGCAGGTCCTTCACCAGCTTGTCGGTGGGCGGCAGTTCGGCGGCATGGGCCAGGCGGATCAGCACCATCTCGCAGGCCGAGATCGGCCGGGTGGCATCACGCACTTCGAACAGCCCCTTGAGCAAAATCTGCCAGGCGCGGGTCAGCGAAGCGACCGTCAGCTTGGCGGCCAGCTCCGTGGCCCGCTTGGCTTCGCCCGAACCGCCGTCAAAGAAGCCCTGTGCGGCGGGAGCCACTTTCACACGTGTCAGGAAGTGGGTGGTCTCCAACAGGTCCTGGGTCACCGCCAGCGGATCGGCGCCGGCGTCGTACAATCCGCCCAGATCGGTCAGCGCCTCGGCCAGATTGCCGCCCATCAGCTTTTCAAAAATATCCAGCACCCGGCCGCGATCGGCCAGGCCCAGCATCTGGCGAACCGTATCGGCGGTGATCATCTCGCCTTCACCATGCGCGATGGCCTGATCCAGCAGCGACAGCCCATCGCGGGCCGAACCTTCGGCGGCGCGCGCGATCAGCGCCAGCGCGCCTTCCTCGATCTTCACTTTCTCTTTTTCGGCCAAGGTCGCCAGATAGGCGGCGAGTTCCGTACTGTCGATGCGGCGCAGGTCGAAACGCTGGCAGCGCGACAGCACCGTCACCGGCACCTTGCGGATTTCGGTGGTGGCGAACACGAACTTCACATGCGGCGGCGGTTCTTCCAGCGTCTTGAGCAGACCGTTGAACGCCTGCTTGGACAGCATGTGCACTTCGTCGATGATATAGACCTTGTAGCGCGCCGCGACCGGGGCGTAGCGCACGCCCTCGATGATCTCGCGGATGTCGTCGATGCCGGTGCGGCTGGCGGCGTCCATTTCCTGCACATCGACATTGCGCGATTCCGAAATCGAGGTGCAGGGCTCGCACACGCCGCAGGGCTGGATGGTCGGGGCCGCACCCTTGCCGTCGGCCCCGATGCAGTTCAGGGCGCGGGCGATGATGCGCGCCGTTGTGGTCTTGCCCACACCGCGCACGCCCGTGAGCATGAAGGCATGGGCGATGCGCCCGGTGGCAAAGGCGCTGGACAGGGTGCGTACCAGCGCCTCCTGCCCGATCAGGCCGGTGAAATCACTGGGACGATATTTGCGCGCCAGGACGCGGTAGGGCTGGGCGGGCGCAGGGGGTTTGGCCATGGCGGGGACTATAGCAAGCGGACAGCCTTGCGCAGGCAAGATTCTGACAGAGTTGTGGGTAAGGTGAGAGCCCGAACGACCCGAAGCAAATTCGTTACGGCTGCTTCGTTCCCGACCTGACCGGGTTGGCGACAGCTTCGTCCGCCGGACTCTCAGGGGTCATATAGGGTTTTTCGCAAAAAATTGCGAGTCGTTCGGTATGGCGTCGCGCGACAAAGCCCTGTCGGGCTTTTGTTTTTCGCGCTCACCGCTCCCGACCTGACCAGGTTAGCGAGTGCTACGCCCGCCGACTTCCGGGCCGGGATATAAGGGTTTGGGGGGTAAAATGCGAGTCCGGCCGGTCCTTAAAAAGACGCCACAAAGGCATCAGGCCGCCGCGATGGCGCGGTCCTGGGCCATCAGCCGCTCCGGCGGCAGGGTCACGGTGACGGTGGTGCCGACATTCACGGCGCTTTCCAGCACCAGACTGCCGCCATGCAGTTCCGCCAGCTGCTTGGACAGCGGCAGGCCAAGCCCTGTGCCCGTATGCTTGCGCGACATGGTAGAATCGACCATGCCGAAGCGTTCCATCACCTTGGGAATGTCCTGGGGCGCGATGCCGATGCCCGAATCCGACACCGCCATGGCCAGCCCGCCGTCCGCCAGCCTGGCGGTGACTTTCACCTGGCCCCCCGCCGGGGTGAATTTCAGGGCGTTGGACATCAGGTTGATCAGAATCTGCTTGATGCGGCGCTTGTCCGCCTTCACCCAGGGCAGGCCATGGGGAATATCGCTGGTGAGCGCGAGCTGCGCCTGACTCGCCTGGCCGCCCAGCATGCGCAGGCTTTCGGAAATCAGGTCCGCCGGATCGAACTCCTCCTCGCGCAAGTCGGCATGACCGGCATCCAGCCGCGACAGGTCCAGCACATCATTGATCAGCGCCAGCAGATGCTCGCCGCTGTGATGGATGTCGGCGGCATAGGCTTTGTAGCGGTCACTGAGCGGACCGAACACTTCCAGCATCATAGTGTCGGAAAAGCCGATAATGGCGTTCAGCGGCGTGCGCAGTTCATGGCTCATGGAGGCCAGGAAATTGGACTTGGTCTGACTGGCTTCCGCCGCCACCCCCAGCGCGCGGGTCAGCTCGTTGCTGGCCTTCTTCAGCGCCTTCTGGGTGGATTCCAGTTCGGCGATATGGTCGCGCATGCGTAAGGACTCGCCTTGCGCGCGCTGGGAAAGATAGCGGTCCACCACCGCCACGATCAGGCCTTGCCCGACAATGCCAGCGGCGCTGGCGGCCACCACAATGGCCAGAGCAAATGGATCCATCGCCATGCCGGTGGTTTCGTGCCCTGCTTCCGGGATGAACTGCACCGCGGTCATGCCGGTGAAATGCATCCCGACAATGGCGATGCTGAACAGCCCGGCGCCCAGCACATAATCGGCGCGGCGTTTGCCGCGCAGCGCGACGTGCAGCGCCAGACCCGACAGCGACACGCCGATCAGGACCGAGGCTGTGACATAGGACATGTCCCAGACCGCGCGCGCCGGAAGGTTCACCGCCGCCATTCCGGTATAATGCATGGCGGAGATGGCAAGACCGGACAGCACGCCGCCCGCCGCGCCGCCCACCGTCAGCGCGATGGAAAATCCCACACCGCACAGCACCACGGCGATCGCCACCGACAGAATGGTAAGACCGGCATCAAAGGTGATGGGCATGCCGGCGGTGTAAGCCAGCATGGCGACAAAATGGGTTGCCCAGATGCCGCTGCCCGCCACCGCGCCGGCGCCCGCCAGCCACATCAGACGCGTGCGCTGCTCCTCGGCGGCACGGGCGCGCGTGATCATGGTCAGGGCGGTGGCGCAGGCGAACACGCACAATACTGCCGCCAGGACAACAAGGCGCAGGTCATGCTGCTCGTATATGCAACCCAGCACGCGGATCATGACGATAATATCGCAGCATTGATGTAAACCAGCGGCTAAGAAACCTGTGCCGGAATGGGAAAGGCCGCCGATTTTGCCCCAATTGCCGATGACTTTCGCGGGCAGTCCGCTGGAACGCGCCAGCGAGCGGCGCACCGACCCCACCTGGCTGGCGGCGCAATTCCAGAACGGCCTGTTCCTGCCCTTCTGGCAGAACAAGCCGCTGATCGTGGAGGACCGCGCCGGATTTCTGCCATGGCGTGACGCATGGCAGGGCGGCGTCTGGGTCTTGCTGGGTCTCGATGAAACCCAAGCGCTGTTCACGGTGGACATTGCGGGCGAGAGCGAGCCCGATCTGGGCTGCGGCGCTTTTCATGACATGCGCGCCAGCGCCTTTGTGCTGCCGGCGCGCGACACCGCCATTGCCGGTCAGGCCAAGGCGCTGATCGACTGGCACAGACGGCATGGCTTTTGCGCCAATTGCGGCGCCGGCACGCAAGCTTGCGACGGCGGCTATCGCCGGCTGTGCCCGTCCTGCGGGGCGGAGCATTTTCCCCGCACCGATCCGGTGGTGATCATGCTGCCGGTGGTGGGCGATCAATGCCTGGTGGGGCGCAATGCGCGCTTTGCGAACGGGCTTTATTCCGCCTTTGCCGGTTTTGTCGAAGCGGGCGAGAGCATGGAAGACGCGGTGCGGCGCGAGTTGCAGGAAGAGGCCGGCATCCAGATCGGCGCGATCCGCTATCACGCCAGCCAGCCCTGGCCGTTCCCCTCATCCCTGATGCTGGGATGCTATGCCGATGCCCTGAGCCGCGATTTCCGCATCGACGGAAACGAGATCGTCGATGCGCGCTGGCTGAGCAAGGATGAAGTCCGCAAGCGGCTGGCCAAGGAAATCGAAGACGAGATGACCATGCCCGCCTCCATCGCCATCGCCCATCACCTGATCCGCGATTGGGCGCTTAGCTAACCTTCTCCAAGAACGTCGCGCCGGATTTTGGCCAATGAGCAGGAGCGCGCGGGGAGCGGGCTTGATGCCCGTGAGCACGCGGGACGCACTCAGCGGGCAAAAGACCAGCGACGACTCAAGGCATGTCTTCGCGGAAGGGGTGGGCGGGGTATACACCCATGATGGCGTGATCCGCCGTGTGGAAGGCGAGCTCTTCCAAAGCGCGCGCGACATGCGGCTCGTCGGGATGGCCCTGGATATCGACATAGAATCGGGTGGCGTTGAACGAGCCGCCCAGCTGATAGCTTTCCAGCTTGGTCATGTTGACGCCATTGGTGGCGAAACCGCCCATCGCCTTGTACAGCGCGGCGGGGATGTTCTTCACCTGGAAGACGAAGCTGGTCACCACCTTGCCGCGATTGGGCGCGCGCTCGTCCTGGCGCGACATGATCAAAAAGCGGGTGGCGTTGTGATGTTCGTCCTCGACATCGGCCTGGAGAATCTTGAGGCCATAGAATTCCGCCGCCAGGGTCGAGGCAATGGCAGCGACGCTCTTGTCTCCCAGTTCGGCGACATGCTTGGCCGAGCCGGCCGTGTCGTACCAGTTGTGCGCCACCAGCTTGCGCGCGCGCAAAATGCTGCGGCACTGGGCCAATGCCGGCGCCTGGCTGTAGACGCTGGTGATGTCGTCCAGCGTGGCGTCCTTCAGACCCAGCAGCTGATGGCGGATGGGCAGGAAATGCTCGCCCACGATATGCAGGCCGGAATCGGGCAGCAGGTGATGGATGTCGGCGATGCGGCCGATCAGCGAATTTTCCACCGGGATGATGCAAAGATCGCACTCGCCGGATTTCGCGGCCTCGATGGCGTCCTCAAAGGTGGGCTTGGGAATGGCCGCGGCATGCGGCACCGCTTCGCGCGCCGCCAGATTGGCATAGGCGCCCGGCTCGCCCTGAAAGGCGACGCGTCTGGCTTGGGCGACGGCGTGGATCATGAGAGGATTTTTCGGGCGCGTTCGAGATCGGCGGGAGTATCAACAGACAAAGGCGCTTCGTCCACACGCGCCACCGCAATGCTCATGCCCGCTTCCAGCGCCCTGAGCTGCTCCAGCTTCTCACTTCTCTCCAGGGCTGAGGGCGGCAGGGCGAAAAAGCTTTCCAGCGCCTCGCGGCGATAGGCGTAAAGACCGACATGGTGAAACAGCGGGCCCTCGCCCGCCGGGGCGGTCGCACGGGTGAAATACAGCGCCCGGCCCAGCTGGCCCGACGCGTCCCAGGCCACCACCGCCTTGACCACCGCCGGGTTGACCTTGTCGGCCTCATTGTCGATCGGCGCCGCCAGGGTGGCGATGTCCGCGCCCGACCGGCGGAGCGCCTTGACCACGGTCTTGAGCTGCTCGGGGTCCAGGGCCGGCAGGTCGCCCTGCAGGTTGACCACCACATCATGCTTGGCGTCCGGGTCCAGAATTTGGAGCGCCGCCCAGATGCGGTCCGAACCCGAGGGCAGGTCCGGGTCGGTCAACACCGCCTGCCCCCCGGCATTTTCGATCGCCGTGACGATCTCGGCCTCGCCCGCCGCCACCACCACCGGCCCCAGGCCGGCGGCTTTTGCCTGCCGCCAGACCCGCACGATCATGGGCAGCCCTGCGATATCGGCCAGCGGCTTGGCCGGGAGCCGGGTCGAAGCTATGCGCGCGGGAATCAGAAGGACGGGATTCATGGATTCA
This sequence comes from Pseudomonadota bacterium, assembly GCA_041178445.1. GTDB lineage: Bacteria > Pseudomonadota > Alphaproteobacteria > Micropepsales > Micropepsaceae > Rhizomicrobium. The sequence goes on from JBEGVG010000006.1 coordinate 24,685, forward strand.
TTGGGGGTCTTTTTCCCGCAGCCCTTGCCGGGGTTCCTTTGGCCGCCTGTGTAGGCCGGGATTGGCGCTAAAGCCAGATACCGCTTACAATTTATGCGACGCTTCGCCGCAATGACGCGGGGGCGGTGGCGGGTAATGTCGCGCCGTATTTTGCCGGGCGGGCCCGGCTTTCGGGAGCTTTCGTCCATGGATTCCTTTGAGTGGAACAAGATCATCGGCGCGGTGCTGGGCACGGCGGTCTTTATCTTCGTCATCCGCATCGTGGCCGAGCATGTCTATGAGCCCGAGCACCCCGCAAAGCCCGGCTATATCGTCGAAGGCGTGATCGAAGAGCCCGGCGCTGGCGCCGCCGCGACGGTGCCGGTCGCCGAGGTGGCGCCCGACTGGGGCACCGTGCTGCCGACCGCCGATATCGCCGCGGGCCAGACCTCGCTTGCCAAGTGCGCCGCCTGCCATGACTTCACCAAGGGCGGTCCCAACAAGATCGGCCCGGGCCTGTTCGGCGTTGTCGACAATCCTCGCGCGTCGCATCCCGGTTATGCCTATTCCGCCGCGATGAAGGGCAAGCCGGGCAACTGGACCTATGACGAGCTGAACCTGTTCCTGAAGGCGCCGGCGGTGGACATCCCCGGCACCAAGATGAGCTTTGCCGGCATCCGCAGCGAAAGGGAACGCATCAACCTGATCGCTTATCTGCGCTCCAATGACGACAGCCCGGCGCCGATCCCCGCGCCCAAGCCGGCCGAAGCCGCTGCCGAGCCTGCCGCTGCCGCACCGGTGGAAGCCGCGCCGGCCCCTGCGCCGACGGCGCATTGACAGGGAATGGCGGGACAAGAGGGTAAGCCCAACGTCCTGTTCCTGTTGCCGCCGGGGTGGGATGCGCTGAGCAAGGCGCTGTTCGGCCATCAGGCCTTCAACAGCTTCCTGCACGGCAAGGATCACTACGCGCCGCAGCAGATCGACTATTTTGTCGGCTTTCGTCCGCCACACGGCTTTCTGAAAAGCCTGCCGCGGCTGAAGGCGATCTTCAGCCTTGGCGCGGGCGTTGACGGCTTCCTGCGCGATCCGGAATTTCCCCGCCACCTGCCGGTGGTGCGTTTCGTCGACGAGACGCTGCAGCGGGAGATGGCGCAATATGTCACCATGCATGCGCTGATCATCCATCGCCAGCAGCGCGCCTTTGATGCCGCCCAGCGCGAATCCACCTGGAAGCAGCGGATGCTGGCGCGCCCGTCGCGCGACGTGCGCATCGGCATCCTGGGCATGGGCGATATCGGCGCGGTGACGGCGGAACGGCTCTTGATGTTCGACTTCCAGGTGTTCGGCTGGAGCCGCAGCCGCAAGAGTGTGCCGGGCGTGCCCAGTTTCGCGGGCGCCGAAGAGCTGCCGCAATTCCTGGCGAGCTGCGACATCATGGTCTGCATGCTGCCGCTGACACCGGAAACCGAAAACATCCTGAACGCCAAACTGTTCGCCGGCCTGCCGCAAGGCGCCTGGGTGATGAATGTGGGCCGCGGCGGTCATTGCAAGGAAGACGATCTGCTGGCGGCGCTAGATTCAGGCCATCTGGGCGGCGCGGTGCTGGACGTGTTCCAGACCGAACCCCTGCCCGCTGACAGTCCGTTCTGGAAGCATCCCAAGGTGACGGTGACGCCGCATATCGCCGGCATCACCGATCCGCGCAACGCATCCGCCTTTGTGGTGGATTGCGTTACCCGCGCGCAAAGCGGCGCGCCCTTCAAGAATGTCGTGGATCTGACGCGCGGCTATTAAAGCCGTTTCACTGACGTCACCGGACCGGCGACCTTTTCGATCCGGCCGATGGCTTCGGCGAGTGGCTCGATCGCCACCAGCATGTGAAAAGCGTTGGCGTGCAGCAGATTTTCCGAATCCAGCATCACGCCCATATGGCCTTTCCAGAAGACGAGATCGCCGCGCCGAACGTCGGCGATCCGGGTCGGCTCGCCCAGCGCCTTCTCCATCATGTCGGTGTCGCGCGGCGCGGCTTTTCCAACGGCCTGCAGCGCGGTCTGGATCAGGCCCGAACAATCCAGCCCCGCCGCCGTCTTGCCGCCCCACACATAAGCCACGCCCAGGAAACGCTGCGCCACCGCAACGAAATCCTTTTCGCCCTCCGCCGCCAGATGGCGCTGATGCACAAAACCGCTGCCGATATTCACATAATCGCCGTCACGTCCTAGCGCCGGTACACTGGCGTTCAAAGGCAGCAGATCGCGCACCGGAGTTTTGAGATCGGGGCGCGCAAAAACCGGCGCCATTAGCGCCGAGACCCGTGCCTCTCCCGCAAAGGGCGCACCCAAGGCATCTTCTTTTACATAGCCGACATAGAGATCACTCGCCGCCTGGCCCCAGGCCCAGCCATGGGCGCGGTCATAGACGGTGAAGCTTTCGCTATGAAGCAGTTCGCTGTCCTGCGCCGCATCATCCGACGGACGAACGCGCAAGGAAGCCCGGCCTACATGAATGGAAAAAGTTTCCCCCTCCGCGAAGCGCGGCGCTTCCACCTGGCCCTTGAGATGCGATGCCGCCAGGTCGGCCCGCACCGGCGTGACTCTTTTATCGGCCATAACGTTCCTTCAGCAGCGCATACAAGGCGCGCGCGCTGTTGGCTTCGCCGCCGATGGGGCGCCCCGGCCGGGCCCGGTCGATCCAGGCGGGAATGTCCAGATGTACCCAGCTTTTGGTCTTGCTCACAAAGCGATTGAGGAACAGAGCGGCGGTGATGGCGCCCGCATAGCTGTAGGCCGGGTTGTTGTTGAGGTCGGCGACCCGGCTGGAGATCGTGTCCTCGTAGCCGCGCCACAAGGGCAGCCGCCACACCGGGTCCTGCTCCGCCTTGCCGATGCGGGCCAAGTCCGCGGCCAGCTGTTCGTCATCGGTAAAGAAAGGCGGCAGCTCCATCCCGGTGGCGGCACGGGCCGCGCCGGTCAGGGTTGCAATGTCAATCAGAAGTTCGGGCGCTTCATCATCGGCATCGCTGAGCGCATCGGCCAGCACCAGGCGGCCTTCGGCATCTGTGTTGCCGATTTCCACGCTCAACCCCTTGCGGCTGGTGAAGACGTCGCCCGGCCGCATGGCCGTGCCGGATACCGAATTTTCCACCGCCGGAATCAGCACGCGCAGGCACAGGTTGAGCTTGGCACCCATCACCATACCCGCCACGGCCAAGGCGCAGGCCGCACCGCCCATGTCCTTTTTCATGATCAGCATGGCGGCCGACGGCTTGAGGTCGTAACCGCCGCTGTCGAAACAGACGCCCTTGCCCACCAGCGTCACACGCGGCGCGCCGGGTTTGCCCCAGACAAATTCGATCAGGCGGGGCGCACGATCCGAGCCCTGCCCCACCGCCGCGATCAGGGGATAGTTCTTCTTGAGACCCGCGCCGCCGACCACGGATACTGTCGCGCCATGCTTTTTGGCCAGCGCCCGCGCGGCGGCTTCCAGCTCGGCGGGGCCCATGTCATTGGCAGGCGTGTTGATCAGATCGCGAGCCAGAAAAATATTCTCTGCGATGCGGGATATTTCTTCACCGTCCACGCCCCCGGGCAGAACCAGACGCGCCTTGCGCGCCGCGGTCTTGCGGTAACGCGCAAAGCCATAGCCGCCCATCGTCCAGGCCAGCGCGCCCATTGCGCCGCCGCAAAAATCCGGCACCTCGCCCAGCCGGTAAACACCGGCCGGCAGTTTCTCGGCCGCCGCTGCCAGGGCAAAGCCATCCGATGTGTCACCCAGCCCCAGCACCCAGGCAGCGATGCCGCCACGCGCGTCCGGCAGCGCGGCCAGCGCGCCCAGGGCGCCGGCAAAGCCCGATGCGCTCACCAGCCCGGCGCGCTTTTGCCGGGCCAGCCAGGCTTTGGCATCCTTCGCCCGCACCGCGTGCAGCGGAACGGCGTTTTTTGCACTGTTTGCAAGGCTTGGATGCATGAAAGGACCTTACGCTTTATCGGGCGCGACTCTATGAATCGTGGGCGTTTCCCGCAAGGAGCAGGACATGGCCTATACGCTGGTGGTGGGCACGAGACAGTGGTCGAGCTGGAGCCTGCGCCCCTTCCTGGCGCTGAGCGCCACCCGCGTGCCCTTCGAGACGGTGGTGATCCGGCTGCGCGTCAAACCGCCCGAGCCGGTGACCACCCGGGACGAGATTCTCAAACATTCCCCGGCCGGCAAGGTGCCGGTGCTCAAGATTGAAAAACAGGGCGCGATCCTGACGGTGTGGGACAGCCTGGCGATCTGCGAAACCCTGGCCGAGCGCCATCCCGAGGCCAGGCTCTGGCCCGCCGATGCAACCGCGCGGGCACGGGCGCGCAGCCTGTCGAGCGAAATGCATTCCGGCTTTCCCGACCTGCGCGACCAGTTGCCGATGGAGTTCACCAGAAGCCTGCCGCTGCCCGAGCTGCGGGAAGATACGCGAAAGCAGATCGCGCGCATCATCTCCGCCTGGTCCGAGGCGCTGGAGCAATCGAGCGGTGATTTCCTGTTCGGACATTTCACCATTGCCGACTGCATGTATGCGCCCATGGTGTCGCGCTTTCAAACCTATGGCGTGGCGGTGCCGCCCGCAGTGCGCATGTACATGGATCGCATCCTGGCGCTGCCCGCGATGGCGCTCTGGCGCAAGGGCGCGGAAGAAGAAGTCGCGGCGGGTATCGCCTAGGGTAACACGCCGGCTTCGCGGTAGAATCGCGCCGCGCCGGAATGCAGCGGCGCGGGCGGATTCGCTGCCGCCTGATACAGGCTGATCTGTCCCGCGCCGTGATGACCGGCCGCCAGCGGCGCGCGGTTGGCGGAATGAAACAGCGCCCGCGTGATACCATAGATCAGGGGATCGGGTTCACCGTCGCGCGTTACCCAATAGGCACGCGCGCCCACCGTCTCCACCGCGCCGATGCGTGGATAGAGCCCGGCGGGTATCAGCGTGGCGCGCAGCTGCGGCACCTGTTTCAGCAGCCGCTCGCGTCCCTCGCCATCCAGCGGCACCAGCCGCGCCAGATTCTGGTCGATCAGGTCACGCACCGAATCCAGCGGCGCGGCGGTCATGGTGAAGAAGGCATCGAGCTTGCCTTCCCGCAGCAGCTGGGCGGCATTGCCGCTTTCGAACGGCACCACCCGCACCCGATACACGCGATAGACCGCCAGGATGGCGCGGGTGCGCATGACGGCGCCGGTATTTTCCATCCCGCCCAGCATCACCCGCTTGCCGCGCAGATCGGCGATGGCATGAATGTCGGACTTTGCTGACGCCACCAGATGCACCTGCTCGTCGAACAAGGAGGCGATGATACGCAAATGCGTGGCCTTGCCGCTGCTGCGAAAAACCCCCTGGCCATTGACGGCCGCCGCGATTACATCGCCTTCCGACAGGCCGGAATCCACCAGGCCCTGATTGACGCTGCGCAGATTGTCGGCGGCGCCTTCGCTGGTGCGGGCCGACAGGATCACGCCCGCGGGGCCGCACACGGTCGCGGTTTCGCAGCGGCCCACCCCCGGGGGATGGCTGATGACGCCCGCAATGGCCTGGCCCACCGGGAAATAAAGACTTCCGGTCGAGCCGGTGGCGATCTGGAAGGAAACACGGGAGGAACCCGGCTCGGGGCCCAGATTGCCGCCCCACAGCCACACGCCCATCACCGTCAGGATAAATCCGGCAAGAGCGAGAAGGGCGGCGATGCGCTGGGACATGCGGGGAATGGTTAACCCTTTATTGCGTCAGGAGTGAGGCTGTTAACAAAGCCGTGCTCGCCAATCCTTGCTTCTATATGAGCCAACATACTTAAGGGTTTGTTGACCGGGGGGTGGCAAGGTTTCGCCAGCGTTTCTCGAAGGCTGCCCCCCATGGCTTACACGCACTCCCGTTTTGGCTCCGCGCTGGCACTCCTGCTGCTGGGCAGCACCGCACTTGGCGGACCGGCGCAGGCCGGATGGCTGTTCGGCGACTCCAAGAAGGAAGTCAAGAAAGAGTCCGGCACCGAGCCGGTGAAGGCGGGCACCGTGGTGCAGCCGGCCGAGACTCTGGATGGCAGCATTCGCCAGGCCCAGCTTCTGCGCGTCGACGGCAATTATTCCGAAGCCATCCGTCATCTGTCGCAGCTGATGATGGTCGCCTCCGACGATCAGCGTGTGATCAGCGAGTATGGCAAGACGCTGGCGGCGATGGGCCGCGCCTCCGAAGCGTTGAACTTCCTCACCCGCGCCCAACAGCTGCAGCCGGGCGACTGGACGGTCTATTCCGCGCTGGGCGTGGCCTACGACCAGATGGGCAAGCAGCAGGAGGCAAAGAACTCGTATGAACAGGCCCTGGCGATCAAGCCGGGCGAGCCCAGCGTCCTGAACAATTATGCCCTGTCGCGCATGCTGGCCAACGATCCGGAGGAGGCACAAAGACTGGTCGCCCGCGCCGAGATCGCCGGTGGCGCCTCCGATCCCAAGATCGCGCGCAACATCGCCATGATCCGCGAGGTGGCGCCGGCTTCCGCAAATACC
>JBEGVG010000007.1:0-37952 GCA_041178445.1 Pseudomonadota bacterium
TTGCCGTACCGCAAAATATAGTGGGTAGCCGGGTGTTTACCACTTACTGCTTGCGCCTGACCGGGAGCCATGTCCATACTTTGGGCCAGTCGCGTCTCGCGACACCACATCTGGCGGACCAATACGGCCCAGCCGCGAGGAATATCATCCTTGCGGGCGGGATTTTTGTCCCCTGAGCGGTGCGCGGGCGGGGCTGGGGCCGAACAACTTTCATTTTGCCGGGGTTTCCCATGCGCATCCGCCGCCATTTCACGGTCGAAGGCCACTCGCCCTATGAGGGCATCGCGTTCCGCACCGCCGCAAGCGAAATCCGCAACCCGGACGGCTCGGTGGTTTTCGCCCAGGAGGGCATCGAGGTTCCCGAAAGCTGGAGCCAGGTCGCGTCCGACGTCCTGGCCCAGAAATATTTCCGCAAGGCGGGCGTGCCCAAGGCCCTGAAGCCGGTGCCGGAAGAAGGCGTGCCGGAATTCCTCTGGCGCAAGCAGAGCGCATCCAAGGAAACCAGCGGCGAGAAATCGGCCAAGCAGGTCTTTGACCGCCTGGCCGGCACCTGGACCTATTGGGGCTGGAAGGGCGGCTATTTCGACAGCGAGACCGATGCGCGCGCCTTCTATGACGAACTCTGCCACATGCTGGCGGCGCAGAAATGCGCGCCCAACAGCCCGCAATGGTTCAACACCGGTCTTCATTGGGCCTATGGCATCGATGGCCCCGGACAGGGCCACTATTATGTCGATCACAAGACCGGCCGGCTGACCAAATCGACTTCGGCCTATGAGCATCCGCAGCCGCATGCCTGCTTCATCCAGAGCGTCAAGGATGACCTGGTCAATGAAGGCGGCATCATGGATTTGTGGACGCGCGAGGCGCGTTTGTTCAAATACGGCTCCGGCACCGGCACCAATTTCTCGCCCCTGCGCGGGACCGAGGAAAAACTTTCGGGCGGCGGCAAATCCTCCGGCCTGATGAGCTTCCTCAAGATCGGCGACCGCGCCGCCGGCGCCATCAAGTCGGGCGGCACCACGCGGCGCGCCGCCAAGATGGTGATCGTGGATGTCGACCATCCCGATATCGAGGATTTCATCGACTGGAAGGTGATCGAGGAACAGAAGGTCGCCGCCCTGGTGGCCGGTTCCAAGCTGGCGGAAAAGCACCTGAAGGCGGTGCTGAAGGCCTGCGTCAATTGCGAAGGCTCGGGCGGCGATTGCTACGACCCGCTGAAGAACCCGGCGCTGCGCCGCGAGATCAAGGCGGCGCGCAAGAGCATGATCCCCGACAATCTGATCGAGCGGGTGATCAGCTTCGCGCGGCAGGGCTACAAGGACATGGACTTCCGCACCTACGACACCGACTGGGACAGCGAGGCCTATACTTCGGTGGCGGGGCAGAATTCGAACAATACGGTGCGCGTCACCGACAGTTTCCTGAAAGCCGTGCTGGAAGATGACGACTGGCACCTGACAACCCGGGGCAGCGGCAAGATCGCCAAGACCGTGCGGGCCCGCGATCTGTGGGACAAGGTGTCCTATGCCGCCTGGGCCTGTGCCGATCCGGGCGTCCAGTTCCACACCAGCATCAACGACTGGCACACCTGCCCGGCGGGCGGCGAAATCCGCGCCTCCAACCCGTGCAGCGAATACATGTTCCTGGATGATACCGCCTGCAACCTCGCCTCGCTCAACCTGATGCAGTTCCGCAAGGGTGAAGGCATCAAGACTTTCGACGTTGAAGGCTTCGAACATGCCGTGCGGCTGTGGACCATGGTGCTAGAAATTTCGGTGCTGATGGCGCAGTTCCCCTCCAAGGAAATCGCCCAGCTATCCTATGACTATCGCACCCTGGGCTTGGGTTTCGCCAATATCGGCGGGCTGTTGATGTCTGCTGGCGTCCCGTATGACAGCCGTGAAGGCCGCGCCATCGCCGGCGCCATTTCGGCGCTGATGACGGGCGTCTCCTATGCCACCAGCGCCGAGATGGCCGGCGAGCTGGGCGCCTTCCCCGAATATGCCGCCAACAAGGACGCCATGCTGCGGGTGATCCGCAACCATCGCCGCGCCGCCCATGGCGAGGAGAAGGGTTACGAGAAGTTGTCCACCCTGCCCGTGCCGCTAGACCTGAAAGCGATTTCCGACAGCGAATTGGCCAGCGCCGCCAAGCGCGCCTGGGATGATGCCCTGACCCTCGGCAAGGAGCATGGCTTCCGCAACGCCCAGGCCACCGTCATCGCCCCCACCGGCACCATCGGACTGGTGATGGATTGCGACACCACCGGGGTTGAACCCGATTTCGCCCTGGTCAAGTTCAAGACCCTGGCGGGCGGCGGCTATTTCAAGATCATCAACCGCTGCGTGCCCGAAGCCCTGGCCAATCTGGGTTATGGCCAGGCGGAGATCGACGCCATCGTGGCCTATGCGGTGGGTCACGGCACGCTGGAAGACTATCAGGGCCGCATCAATATCGACGCCCTGCGCGGCAAGGGCTTTGGCGATGAACAGATCGGCCAGATCGAAGCGGCGCTGGAAGCGGCCTTCGACATCCGCTTTGTTTTCAACAAGTACACCTTTGGCACCAAGTTCTGCGCCGAAGTGCTGAAGCTGGACGCCGCCACACTGGACGCGCCGGACTTCGACATGCTCAAGACACAGGGCTTCTCCAAGGCCGATATCGACGCCGCCAATCTGCATGTCTGCGGCGCCATGAGCCTGGAAGGCGCTCCGTACCTGAAGGAACAGCATCTGCCGGTGTTCGACTGCGCCAACCCCTGCGGGCGTATCGGCAAGCGCGCGCTGAGTGTCGAGGCGCATATCCGCATGATGGCGGCGGTGCAGCCCTTCATCTCGGGCGCCATCTCCAAGACCATCAACATGGCCAACAGCGCCGCCGTCGCCGATTGCGGCGAGGCTTATATGCTGTCCTGGCGGCTGGGCCTGAAGGCTAACGCTCTGTACCGCGATGGCTCCAAGCTCAGCCAGCCGCTGGCCAGCCAGGTCTTTGCCTTCGCCGGCGCGGAAGAAGACGATCTGATGCCCGAAGCGCCCCGCGCGCCCGCCCAGCAGACGGTGGTCACCGAGCGGATCGTCGAGCGGGTCATAGAGAAAATCCGCAGCCATGAGCGCGAGCGCCTGCCCCATCGCCGCAAGAGCTACACCCAGAAGGCGATTGTCGGCGGCCACAAGGTCTATCTGCACACCGGCGAGTATGAAGACGGGCGGCTGGGCGAAATCTTCATCGACATGCACAAGGAAGGCGCCGCCTTCCGCAGCCTGATGAACAATTTCGCCATCGCCATCTCGGTGGGCCTGCAATATGGCGTGCCGCTGGAGGAATTCGTCGATGCCTTCACCTTTACCCGCTTCGAACCGGCGGGCCTGGTGATCGGCAACGATTCCATCAAGAACGCCACCAGCGTGCTGGACTATATCTTCCGCGAACTGGGCGTGTCCTATCTGGGCCGTACCGACCTCGCCCATGTCGTACCCTCGGCGGACGAGGATCTGGGCAAGGGTGACGGCGGCACCTCGGAAGTGGCGATCTCCAGGCTGGCCTCCAGCGGCTATCTGCGTGGCCGCACCCAGATGGCGGTGGTGCGCGGCGGCGCGGCACCCAAGATGCTGGCCGACGAGGACCACCATTTCCAGCAGGGCGCCTTTGAAGCCGACAATGACGCGGACCATGAGGCGCTGGACCTGTCGGAAATCCGCGCCAGCGTCGAGGCCTCCATCGTCTCCCCGGTTGGCGTGCAGGTCGCCCATATCGAGGCCGTGATGAGCAGGCCGCGCGACACGCGCGCGGCGCGGGCGGCGGAAGCCCGGCTCAAGGGCTTTGAAGGCGACAATTGCGGCGCTTGCGGCAACTTCACCCTGGTGCGCAACGGCACCTGCATGAAGTGCAACACCTGCGGTTCCACTTCGGGCTGCTCATAGCCGACAAAAATTCAGTGGGCTGTCACAATGAGCGCGGGGACATGGTTCCCGCGCTCATTTTGCATGGATAGAAAGGACGGCGCTATCCGTTTCCCATAGATGGCCTATGTCCAATCGAGCGCGCTTGAACAGGTTTCCTATGACCAGGAGGCGCACATCCTGCGGGCCAAGTTCCGGGCGTCGGGACGAACCTACGCCTATCATGACGTGCCGCAGGAACTTTATGACGGGCTGATTTTCGCCGAGTCGCTGGGCGCCTATTTCAACGCCCATATCCGCGACCGGTTCGATTACGAGGAAGTCGCGAATTAGAAACCAGCTGGGCCGACAGTCCAGCTGGCAGCCTTCCCGCCGGTTTTTGCCGCTCCCATGGTCCCCAGCCTTCCGCCTTAAGCGGTTGGTAACCGCGAGGCGTCACGCTGGCGCCATGCCCAGGTCCATGCTCCTTGTCGGCGCCCTGATCACACTGGCCGTTACCGGCCTGTGGACGGCTTCTGCTTTTGCCGCCGATCCCAAAGCCGTGGCGCGTATTCAGGCGGGTATCGTCGACTGCCCCGGCTGCAACCTGTCGGGCGCCGACCTTTCCAACACCTGCGTCAAGGAAAAGAACCTGCGCGGCGCCAATTTCGATCGTGCCGATGCCAGCCTGATGTGCATGTCCTTTGCCGATTTCACCAATGCCAGTTTTCGCGGCACCGACCTGGGCGGCGCCAACATGGCGGGCGCGAAAATGGACGGCGCGGACATGACAGGCGCCAAGACCTCGATCACTTCGTTCATGGGCACCGACCTGCGCAAGGTAAAGGGCCTGACCCAGCCGCAGCTGGACACCGCCTGCAGCGATGCAGCCACCAGACTGCCGCCCGGTCTGAAGATCAAGACCTGTCAGTAGCCGCTATTCCGCAGCTTCCTTCAGCGGATCGGGCTTCCAGCGCAGCACCGGCTTGCGCGCCGCTGCCGTTTCGTCCAGGCGGCGGCGGGGCGCCAGATGCGGCGCGCCGGCGAAGCGCGCCGTCTGTCCCGCGCGCGCCTCGGTCGCCAGCGTGTGCAGCACATGGATGAAACGGTCGAGCGAATGCTTGGATTCCGATTCCGTCGGCTCGATCAGCATGGCGCCATGCACCACTAGCGGGAAATACATGGTCATGGGGTGATAGCCCTCGTCGATCATCGCCTTGGCGAAATCCAGCGTGGTGACGCCGGTCCCCTCCAGGAAGCTGTCGTCGAACAGCGCCTCATGCATGCAGGGCCCATCGCCAAAGGGGGCGCTCATCACATCTTTCAGCGAGGCCAGAATATAGTTGGCCGACAGCACGGCATCTTCCGACGCCTGGCGCACGCCGTCGCGGCCATGGCTGAGCATGTAGGTCAGCGCCCGCGTGAACATGCCCATCTGGCCGTGGAAGGCGCACATGCGGCCGAAGGGCTTGGCGCCTTCGGGTGCATCTGCCGCATCCTCGATCAGGCGCAGACCGTCCGCACCCGCCACCAGCAGCGGCAATGGCGCATAGGCCGCCAGCCGCTCCGACAACACCACCGGGCCGGCGCCCGGACCGCCGCCGCCATGGGGCGTCGAGAACGTCTTGTGCAGATTGATATGCATGGCGTCGATGCCCAGATCGCCGGGCCGCACCTTGCCGGCGATGGCATTGAAGTTGGCGCCGTCGCAATAGAAATAGGCGCCCGCCTCATGCACCGCCTTGGCGATATCCACAATCTCGCCTTCGAACAATCCGCAGGTGTTGGGATTTGTCAGCATGATCGCCGCCACGTCCGGGCCCAGCTTGGCCTTCAGGGCTTCGGCATCGACGCGCCCATTGGGCATGGCGGGCACCTCGTCCACCGTGAAGCCGGCAAAGGCGGCGGTGGCGGGATTGGTGCCATGGGCCGATTCCGGGACCAGGACGCGCTTGCGGTTTTCGCCCCGCGCCGCGATGGCGGCGCGAATTGCCAAAAGTCCGCAAAGTTCGCCATGCGCGCCGGCCTTGGGCGACATGGCCACGGCGGGCATGCCGGTCAAGGTCGTCAGCCAGTTCATGAGGGCTGAAATCACTTCCAGCGCGCCCTGGGTGGTGGACTGGGGCGCCAGCGGATGCAGATCGCCAAAGCCCGGCAGCCGCGCCATCTTCTCGTTCAGGCGCGGATTATGCTTCATGGTGCAGGAGCCCAGCGGATAAAGCCCGCTGTCGATCGCGTAATTCTTGCGCGACAGCCGCACATAATGGCGGATCACTTCGGGCTCGCTGAGGCCCGGCAGGCCGATCAAACCATTGCGCCGTGCGCCGCCCAGCCGGGCGTCGGAAATCTGCACGTCCGGCAGGTCGACGCCGGTGGCGCCATGGCCCAGTTCGAAGATCAGCCCTTCTTCATGGTCCAGGCCCCGGTCCCCGGAGATGGTCGCGATATGGGCCGGAAAGGCTTCGCCGGCACCACTGGGCCGGCCCTGATTGTTCATGCTCATCAGATTGCTTCCTTCAGCGCCGTGACCAGCGCATCGAAATCTTCGTCGGTGTTGGTTTCGGTCGCCGCAAGGATCAGCAGATTCTCGGTGGACTTTTCCCGAGGCAGCAGACGCGAAGCAGGCACCCCCGCGATCACGCCTTTTTTTACCAGCGCGTCCACCACTGGCGCGGCGGCCTTGGGCAGCTTGATGGTGAATTCATTGAAGAAGGCATTGGTCACCAGCTCCACGCCCGGCAGCGCCGCCAGCCGGTCGGCCAGCGCCGACGCCTTGGCATGGTTGAGCTGCGCCAACCGCGTCAACCCGTCTTCGCCCAGCAGCGACAGGTGAATCGTAAAAGCCAGGGTGCAAAGGCCGGAATTGGTGCAGATGTTGCTGGTCGCCTTTTCGCGGCGGATATGCTGCTCGCGGGTGGAAAGGGTGAGCACAAAGCCGCGGCGGCCTTCGGCATCCACCGTCTCGCCGCACAAGCGGCCCGGCATCTGGCGCAGGAACTTCTCGCGGGTGGCGAACAGGCCAACATAGGGCCCGCCGAAATTCAGGCCATTGCCGATGCTCTGGCCCTCGGCGGCGACAATGTCGGCGCCCTGCGCGCCCGGCGGCTCGAGCAGCCCCAGCGACACGATCTCGGTCACCACCGCGATCAGCAGCGCGCCCTTGGCATGGGCCGCTTCGGCGATGGGGCGCAGGTTGCGGATCAGGCCGAACACGTCCGGCGACTGCACCACCACGCAGGCGGTCTGATCGTCGATCAGCGCGATAATGTCTTCGGCGCTGCCCGGGGTGACCTTGGTGCGCTCCACCGGACCGAACAGCCCGGCCACGGTTTCCACGGTTTCGGCGTAATGAGGATGCAGCCCGCCCGACAGAATCGCCTTGCCCCGCTTGGTGATGCGCTGGGCCATCAGCACCGCCTCGGCGGTGGCGGTCGAACCATCATAGAGCGAGGCATTGGCCACTTCCATCCCGGTGAGCAGCGCCACCTGGGTCTGGAACTCGAACAGATATTGCAGCGTGCCCTGGGCGATTTCCGGCTGGTAAGGCGTGTAGCTAGTGAGGAACTCCGAGCGCTGGATCAGGTGATCCACCGCACTGGGCACATGATGCTTGTAGGCGCCCGCACCGCAGAAGAAGGGCGCCGCGCCCGCCGCAACATTCTTCGCCGCCAGTTTCGACATGGCGCGATCAACCTCCATCTCGCCCTGTGTGTCGGGCAGGTTGAAAGCCGACAGAGCCACCACGGCCGACTTGGGCACATCGCGGAACAGGGAATCCACGTCCGGCGCGCCGATCTTCGCCAGCATGGCGCGGCGGTCATCGGGGGTTAAGGGAAGATAGCGCATTACAGCAACTCCAGGAATTTCGCGTAAGCGGCCGCGTCCATCAGCTTGGCGAACTCGTCCTTGTTCGAGAGCTTGAGCTTGAAGAACCAGCCTTCACCTTCCGGGTCTTCATTGACCTTGGAAGGTGCTGCTTCCAGCGCGCTGTTGGCCGTGATGACGGTGCCGCCGGCTGGCGCGTAGATGTCGCTGGCGGCCTTGACGCTCTCCACCACCGCGGCTTCGCCGCCGGCGGCGACGGCCTTGCCGCTGGCCGGCAGTTCGACGAACACCACATCGCCCAGGCTTTCGGCGGCATATTTTGTGATACCGACCGTGGCCTCGTCGCCGTCCAGACGGATCCATTCGTGCTGATCGGTATAGCGGACTTCACTCATGAAAAACTCCTAGCGGCGATAAGTGTGAGGAACGAAAGGCATGGAGGTCACCAGGGCCGGCATCGGCTTGCCGCGCACCATCAGGTCAAGCGCCGTGCCATCGCTGGCGAATGCGCTTTCGACATAGCCCATCGCGAGCGGCGCGTTCAGGCTGGGACCGAAGCCGCCGGATGTGACCTTGCCAATGATGCGGCCCTGTTTGTCGGCGATCTGCGTGCCCTCGCGTGCGGGGGCGCGCCCCTCGGGCCGGATGCCGACGCGTTTGGTCGCCGGATTGTTGGCCATGATCCTGTCGGCGGCGGGAAAGTCTTTGGCTTCGCGGCGGCGCTTGCCGATGGACCACATCAGGGCGGCTTCAGCCGGATCGACAGTCTCGTCCATGTCATGGCCGTAGAGGCAAAGCCCGGCCTCCAGCCGCAGACTGTCGCGCGCGCCCAGACCGATGGGCAGCACCTCGACCTCGCGCAGCAGCGCCCTGGCCACCTTGTCGGCGTCAGCGCCTTCCAGTGAAATTTCAAAACCGTCTTCGCCGGTATAGCCGGTGCGGCTGATGATGGCGGGCGCGCCCGCAACCTTGGTGCGCACGATCTTCATGAAGGTGAGCTGGGAGATGCCGGGCGAATGGCGTTCCAGAACTTCGGCCGCCTTGGGACCTTGCAGCGCCAGCAGTGCGCGGTCCAGGCGGGGCGTCAGGGTGGCGACACCCTTCAGCTTTTCGGCGATATATTCAAAATCCGCTTCCTTGGTGCCGGCATTGACCACCAGATAAAGCTCCGCCTCGCCGGTCAGGCGCGCGAACATGAAATCGTCCTTGATCGTGCCTGCATCGGTCAGCAGCAGGCCATAGCGCTGCATGCCGTCCTTCAGGCCGGATACATCGGCCGGGGTGACGCGTTCCAGCGCGGCGGTGTCGCCCGAAAGAAATGCCTGGCCCATATGCGAGACATCGAACAGCCCGCACTTTTCGCGGGTGTGCAGATGTTCTTTCAGGATACCGGCGGGATACTGGACCGGCATTTCATAGCCGGCGAACGGCACCATCTTGCCGCCCAGCTCCAGATGGAGCGCATAAAGCGGCGTACGGCGCAGAGTATCAGTGGAAGATGTCATACCGGTCCCGATGCAAGAGTGCGCGCCCTCATGAGCGCGACCCCTCTGTATTGGGACCTGAGAGATTTCCCCGGCGCATCTTCCATGGAAGACGGGCCGGATTACCCCTTCGGTGGAAACCGCAATCGCAGCTTCGCTTTCCAGAAGTTCATCACCCGATCGCGGTCCTTTTGCCTGAGAGTTTCCGGGGCGGTTGCTCCTTCGGCGGCAGTCTAAATGCTCTCTCCCGCGAGGGATCGTGTGCTGGCCAGCCCCATGGCGCCTTCAGGCGGACAGGGATGTTGCGGAGCATCATAGGGGGGGCCGGAGGGGAGTCAACGAAGCCTGGCCCGATGTCCTGTCAGGCTGCGAAGTTACTCACATTCTTTCGGGAACTTCGATGCCCAGAAGGTCGAGAACCTTGGTCAGGACCGCCAAAACCAGGGCACAAAGTCCCAGACGGGCAGCCTTCAGGGCCGGATCAGCCTCCGACAGGACATGATGTTCGTTGTAGAAGCGGCTGAAATTCTGCGCCAGTTCGAAGGCATATTCGCACAGCATGTTGGGGGCGCGCTTTTCCTCGGCCGCCCCCAGCATGTCGCCCAGCGACAGAAGCTGCAGGATCAACCGGCGCTCCTCCGCCGAATGAATGGCAGGCGCACCGATCACGGCCCCCTGCTCGCGCGCCTTGCGCAGCATCGACTGGATGCGCACCGCCGCATATTGCAGATAGGGGCCGGTCTTGCCCTCGAATTTCGAAAACCGTTCCAGATCGAAAATGTAATCGGTGCTGCGATGGTTGGAGAGATCGGCGAATTTGATGGTGGCGATTCCGACCTTGCGGGCGATTTCGCCGCGTTCTTCCGCCGAATAATCGGCGCCGATCCCCTGCTCGGCCAGTCGCTTTTCGGCTTCCGCCTTGCCCATCTCGATCAGGTCGTAAAGCTTCATCGCGCCGCCGGCGCGGGTCTTGAACGGTTTGCCGTCCGGCCCGTTCATGGTGCCGTAGCCGACATGTTCGAGATGGGCGCGGCCGGACAGGTTCGCCTTTTCAGCGGCGCGGAACACCTGCTCGAAATGGCCATGCTGGCGATGGTCCACCACATACAGGATCAGGTCGGGATCATAATCACGCACCCGCTCGATCACCGTGGCCAGATCGGTGGTGCCGTACAGCACACCGCCTTCCGACTTGACCAGGATCAGCGGCGGCATCGGCTTCTTGTCGTCGTCGCGAGCGACCGGCACCACAACCGCGCCCTCGCTGACCTCGGTCAGGCCCCGCGTCTTCAAATCCTCCAGCATGGGCCCGATCAGCGCATCGACGCTGGATTCCCCATTCCACAGATCGAACTTCACCCCCAGCGCGCCGAACTCGCGCGTCAGGCCCACTTCGGTGACCTTGACGAAATGCCGCCACAAAGCGCGATAGCCGGGCCTACCGGCCTGCAAATCCACCGTGGCGCGGCGGGCCGCCTCCAGCCGCGCCGGATCGGCCTTGCAGGCCGCGGAGGCGCGCGGATAGATCGTCTCCAGATCTTCCATGCTGACGGGGGATTCTTCGGGATAGGGCCCGACGATGTTGGGATCGAAATAGATCGGCGCAACACCCATAATTTCGATCTCGGTGATCAGCTGGCCCATCTGCAGGCCCCAGTCCCCCAGATGCACATCGCTGATGACTTTCCAGCCATTGGCGCGGTACAGCCGCTGCAGACAGTCACCGATGATGGAAGAGCGAAGATGGTGAACCGCCATCGGCTTGGCGATGTTCGGCCCGCCGAAATCCAGCACCAGCGTCTTGCCCACGCCCGTTCCCGGCGCGCCAAGCGTCTTGTCATCCATCAGCGTCGCGGCGCGCGCATCCAGTGCCGCATCGCTGAGATCAAAATTCAGAAAACCCGGCCCGGCAATTTCCACCTTGGAAAAAATCGGCTCGGCCCGCAGCCGGGCGGCAATCTTTTCCGCGATGGCACGGGGATTGGCTTTTGCCGCTTTCGCTGCCGCCAGGGCCCCGTTGCACTGGAACTGCGCCAGATCGGGCCGGTCCGATGCCGCGACGCGCCCCAGCCCCTCGGCCAGACCTTCGGCGGCGAACGCCGCGCCGGCAACCCGCGACAGCTCGCCCGCAAGAGAACTCATTGCTGATAGCGGCTCTTGGCCTTGGTATAGGCGATCTGCTCGTTCGTCATCTGGAATCCGGCCAGCAGCTGGTAATTCCAGGGTAGCTTGCCGTTATCGATCTTTATGCGGGTCTGATTGGGCGCCTGCTTGATCACGCTGGTGGCCGCGCCCGGCGCGAAAGAGAAGTTCAGCGTGTAGGCATGCTTGGCGTATATCCGCGCGCCTTCATGCACCACCACGAAATAGGGCACGGAATAGGAGGCGGCCGCGGTGGAAGGTGCGCGAGTGGCGCGGAAGGTAAGATCGAGCGACGCCCGCACCACCTGGGTGCTGTTGTTGTAGACACAGTCGGACTCGGCACGGTCCAGCGACACGGTGTAAAGCTCATTGGCCAGGTCGGGCGTGGTGCCGGGCCGGAAGAAGGTCACCTGGGCGGTATCGTTCAGAATCGCCGGGATCGGGCAGACCGTGATCTTCTGGCTGCAGCCCAGCAGCGGCACAGCAAGCAGGGCAAACAGGGCCAGGGGACGGAAACTCTTCAACGCTGTTCTTCCTTGCATGCGCTTGACTTTTGCTCGCCCCGGCCCGACTTCTCGCGGGCCGCCGATTTGCGCGGACCATAGCCAAGCAGACCCCCGATGGAAAGCACAGAACGCCGAATAAGCCAAGCTTTCCGCGATTTTAGCCGGGGAGCCTGAGCTAGATGGCCGTCTATACCGAGGTCAGTTTCGAAGAGCTGGAACGGCTGCTGGAGCAGTACGATATCGGTCAGCCTTTGTCCTTCAAGGGCATCGCCGAAGGCATCGAGAATTCCAACTTCTACCTGCAGACCGACCGGGGCGCCTTCATCCTGACCCTGTACGAAAAGCGGGTGAACCCCGATGACCTGCCCTTCTTCCTGGGTCTGATGAAGCATCTGGCGGAGCGGGGCCTCAACTGTCCGCTGCCTGTGAAAACCCGCGAGGGCAAGTCCCTGGTCAGCCTGAACCGCCGCCATGCCGCCATCGTGACTTTTCTCACCGGCATCGCGCTGCGCCGTCCTGACGCCGCGCACTGCGCCGCCGCCGCCACGGTCATGGCCCAACTGCACAAGGCGCAGGAAGGTTTTGCCCTGAGCCGTCCCAATGCGCTGGGCCCCGGCCATTGGCGGCCACTGGCCGAGGCCATTCACGGCGCCGATGCGATTGAGGACGGCCTGGCGGCGATGATTTCCACCTCGCTGGACGAGCTGGTGGCCGCATGGCCCACCGGCCTGCCCAGCGGCGTGATCCATGCCGACTATTTCCCGGACAATGTCCTGTTCGTGCAGGACAAGGTGGGCGGAGTGATCGACTTCTATTTCGCCTGCAACGACTTCTACATCTACGATCTGGCGATCATGCTCAACAGCTGGTGCTTCGAACTGGATGGCAGCTACAACATCACCAAGGGACAGGCGGTGATCCAGGCCTATCGTGCGGCACGCCCGCTGGGCGAGGCGGAAATCGCCGCCCTCCCCGTGTTGATGCGCGGCGCGGCGCTGCGCTTCCTGCTGACCCGCACCTTTGACTGGCTGAACCGCGATCCCAATGCCCTGGTGCGCCCCAAGGACCCGCGTGAATATTCCAAGAAGCTGCGCTTCCACAACAAGGTTCGCCACGCCCGGGAATATGGCTTGTGACGATAGAACTCTTCACCGATGGCGCCTGCTCCGGCAATCCGGGGCCCGGTGGCTGGGCGGCGATCCTGCGCAGCGGCCATCACGAAAAGGAACTGTCGGGCGGTGAGAAAGCCACCACCAACAACCGCATGGAGTTGATGGCGGTGATCGAAGGCCTCAGGGCGCTGAAACAGAAAAGCGCCGTCACCATCCATACCGATTCCCGCTATGTGATGGATGGGGCGTCGAAATGGATTCTGGGCTGGAAAACCAAGGGCTGGAAGACCGCCGACAAGAAGCCGGTCAAGAATGAGGATCTGTGGCGCATTCTCGACGATGAGATCGCCCGGCACACGGTCCATTGGGTGTGGGTGGCCGGCCATTCCGGCCATCCGGAAAATGAACGGGCGGACCAATTAGCGCGGGATGCTATCCCGCGCTAATCTGAGATACCGCTTAGGGCAGCTGCGTGATGATGTGCTCGGCCGACGAGACTTCAAATGCGCCGGGCTCTTCGACATTGACGGTCTTCACGACACCATTGTCCACGATCATGGAATAGCGCTGGCTGCGCGTGCCCATGCCGAACTTGCTGGCGTCGAATTCCAGGCCCAGGGCACGGGTAAAGTCGCCATTGCCGTCCGCCAGCATGTGCACCTTGCCCTCGGCTTTCTGGTCCTTGCACCAGGCGGCCATCACGAAGGCGTCGTTGACCGAGACGCAGGCGATGGCGTCGACGCCCTTGGCCTTCAGCGTATCGTAGCTCTGCACGAAGCCGGGGACATGCTTGGCCGAGCAGGTGGGCGTGAAGGCGCCGGGCAAGGCGAACAGGGCTACCTTCTTGCCGGCAAAGAAACTGTCGGTGCTGACGGGCGCGGGCTTTCCGTCCTGCATTTCCATCAGGGTGGCGGAAGGGATCTTGTCGCCGGCTTTGATCGTCATATGCGGTCTCCTTGGGTTAGCCCAGTTCGGGGGCGGCTGCCGTGTTGTAATGCTTGGCGATGTATTCGAGTGCCCCGGCCCCGTTCAGCGCGGGTGAAAAATAATAGCCCTGGCCGAACTCGCAGCCGATCCTGGCCAGAAACTGGGCATCGGCTTCGCTTTCGATGCCTTCGGCGACCACGGTGCGCTTGAGTTCATGCGCCATGGCGACAATACCAGACAGCACCACCTCGCCATCGGCATCGATGTCGGTGCCACCATGACGGGCCAGGAAACTCTTGTCGATCTTGACCGTGTCCACCGGCAGGGTGCTGAATTCGCTCAGGGTGGAGGCGCCGGTACCGAAATCGTCGATGGAAAGGCCTGCGCCGGCATCGCGGATGCGGCCCATGATCTGGGGCATTTTGGGGTCCGAGGCGATGGCGCTTTCGGTGATCTCCAGGTGGAGCGTACTGGGCGCGATGCCGCTGCCCGACAGGATGGTCCTGAGCAGCGCTTCGAACCCGGCGTCCTTGAGCTGGCGGCGGGAGAAATTGACGCTGACGAACAAGGGCGGCTTCAAGGGAAAGTAACGCTGCCAATGGACCAGATCGGAGGCGGCGCGCTCCAGCGCAAAGCGCCCCAATCCCACGATCAGCCCGGTGTCTTCGGAATGGGCAATGAAGTCGCCGGGCGAAATCAGCCCCTTGACCGGATGCTGCCAGCGCAGCAGGGCTTCGAACCCGGCCACGCTGCGGTCGGAAAGCCGGATGATGGGCTGATAAAAGACATCGAGCTGCTCGGCGGCCAGCGCATGGCGCAGCTCGCTTTCCAGCGCCACGCTGTCGCCTGGCGCCAGGACCTCCAGATCGCTGGAATAGACACGGGCGCAGGCCCCGCCCTGGCGCTTGGCGGAAATCAGCGCCAGTTCGGCATTCTTGATCAGGGCGAGCGGGTCCTCGCTCTGCGAGCCCGAGGCCAGGCCGATGCTGCAGGGCGCGAAGACTTCGCGGCCCTCAACGCTGTAGGGCTTGCCGCAAACCTCCGCCAGGGCATTGCCGATAGGCTGGGGGCCACGGCGCGGATTGGCGAACAGGAACGCAAAGCTATCGCCGCCGGTGCGGAAAATCTGCGCCGGTTCACCCAGTCCGGTCAGGCGCTGCGCAACCTGCTGCAAAATGGCGTCGGCGCCACGGTCGCCCAGGCTGGCATGGATGGCCTTGAAGCGGTCGATGTCGAGAAGAACGAACAGCGATTTTCCGAAACCTTCGCCCAGCGCGTCCAGCGCCTCCATCAGCGCCACGCGATTGCCAAGTCCGGTCAGCGGATCGCGCGGCAGCGCCGCTTCGCGCTTGCGCGCGGCTTCGGCATTCTGCGCCGCGAATTCGGCTTCCTTGCGCTGGGTGATATCGGACAGCAAACCCAGGCAGTCGGACGGCACATCCTGTTCGCTGACAATGGTGGCGCGCAGTTCTAGCCAGCGATAGGGGCCGCTGCCGCCGCGCGCGCGAAATTCCAGGCGGAAGGCCAGGCCGGGGCGATGGCGATACTCTTCCAGCGCGCGGGAATAAACCTCGCGATCCTCGGGATGAACATGCGCGATCCAGTCGCCGTCACTGAGCGTGGTTTCCTGCACGCTCAGCCCGATCATCTGCGCCGCTTCCGGCGACAAGGTGAGAAGACCGGCGCGGAAATCCATGTCGAACACACCCTGATGCGCCGCGCCGATCGCGGCGCGCGCCAGGCTGTTCAGCGGCGCCATGTGATCGATCACCGTTTCGGTGGCGGGGGCCTGGGCCTCCAGCAACTTGGCGGCATAGGAACCGTGCAGAAAGGGCAGTACCGCGATCTCCTCGCTGGCGATCACGGCAAGCGCCAAGAGGATCGCGCCCGCCGCCGCAAAGCCGCCGGTCGCCGCCGGGCCAGTGAGATTTTCGCCCAGCCCGCCAACCGCCATCACGGCTGCCGCCAGCGCCACCAGCGCGAAGGCCGCCGCGCTGGGCGCGATCACCTGCGCCGCCTTGTGGCCATGGCGGCCCGCAAAGAACAGATAGAAAGCGACCGCCAGGCTGCCGACCACAATCGCGATATTGGCCAGCAGCGTGGCGGCGGGAATCCCGACATAGGCCAGCGCGCCCAGCGCGATCAGCCCATAGAGCGTGCGGTGGAGATGCTTTTCATATTTTGGCCAGATGTCGCGGACAGGAATAATGGCATTGGCCAGCCGCGCGCCGGCCGCCAGCGCGAGTATCGTCAGGAAGGCCGACAGGCCATAGGGCCCGCCATATCCTGTGGCGAGGCTGCCATCGAACATGCCGGTGCCGGACAGCCAGGCCAGCAGCAGCAATAGCAAGGTCACCGAAACCCATCGTGGCGCGGCATGACCGATCAGCACCGCCAGGCCGCCGGTGATCAGCGCGGAGGCCGCAATCAGCGCGCCGACCGCGGTGATGAAGATTGCCAGCTGGCGGTTGTGGGACGACAAGGCCGGCTCGGTCCAGGCCGAAAGCGCGGGCGGCGTCGCCGCAGCGCCGACCCGGATCGCCAGCCGCACCGTGCTGACGGGGGGCACGATCACCCGCCAGGCACGGCGGCCATAGGCGGAAGCGGTTTCCACCACGGTGCCGGAATCCGATCCCGCCAGCGCCAAAATGGAAGGACGCATGGGTTTTGGCAGCAGCGACAAGGCGCTGCGTGGCGGCTGGCCCGCTAGCAATACGCGCGTGGCGGGACGCACCGAGTCATTGGTGACCTGGACGAAGTACCAGCGCGAGCCATCGTCTTCCGCACGATCGACAATCAGCACGGGCTTCAGATCCAGCACATTCTGGTTGCTGCCGAAATTGATGGGCGGGGGGGCGGGCGGCGAAGCCGGTGGAGATTCCGGCGGCTTTGCCGGCTGCGCGACCGCAGTTGCCGCGTAAGCCGCGAGCGCGAAACAGAATATAGCGATGCGGCGAAATCTCGTCATGCGTCTCTTGCGATAATTGTGCGAAACAGCGCGCTAACCTAGCTGTGCTTCTTCTTTCAGCAAAGCAAATAGCAGATGATCGGCCCATTCCCCGTTGATGAGAAGATAGCGCCGCGCCAGCCCCTCCTCGCGAAAGCCGACACGCGCCAGCAGGTTCTTGGACGCGTCATTGTCCGTCAGGCAGGCCGCTTCGATGCGGTGCAGGCCCAATGTGCGGAAGACAAAGGGCAGCAGCGCCCTCAGCGCCCCCGTCATATAGCCCTGACGGGCGAACTGCGAACCGATCCAGTAGCCCAGGGTGCAGCATTGGGTAACGCCGCGCCGGACATTGGAAATGGTGCAGCCGCCCACCAGCGCATCATCGCTTTCACGCAGCACGAAGAAGACATAGGCCGAATCCAGCCGCGTTTCCTTCTGATAGCGCTTGATGCGGCGGCGGAAGGCGCCACGGGTCAGTTCGTCATCGGCCCAGACCGGCTCCCAGGGCGTAAGGAAGTCCCGGCTGTCGGCACGCAGCTTGGCCCAGACGGGAAAATCGGCCATGCGGGGATATCGAAGATAGATGCCTTCACCGCGGATCACCGGCTGCTGGCCGCCCGGAAAGGTCAGGCCGCGCATGAATGCGATGGGACTGGTTTTGGCGAAAGCAGCTTTGACCATTATTCGGCTGCGTCCGCAAAGCTGCCGCCGAAGCGGCGGGCGAATTTGGCATGGGCCTCCAGCTTCTTCACCGGTCCGAGCGCGGCGATGGTCGGCAACGCGCCCTGCATGACCTTGGCGGCAAAAGATTTGACGGTGGCGGCATCTATCGCGTCCAGCTGGGCCATGATTTCCGCCGCCGACTGCACCCTCCCCAGGGCAAACAGCTGTCCGGCGATCTGTTCGGCGCGGGTGCCGGGACGCTCCATGCCCATCAGCAGCGAAACTTTGAGCTGGGCGCGGGCGCGACTGACTTCGGCTTCCGTGAGATTTCCGGCGATGGCTTCCATCTCGCCGGCAATCACAGCGGAGATTTCGCTGGCCTCGCTTTCGCCGGTGCCGGCATAGACGCCCATGAAGCCGGAGTCCTGAAAGCCATTGGAGAAGGCATAGATGGAATAGCATAGGCCGCGTTTCTCGCGCACCTCCTGAAACAGACGCGATGAGGTGCCGCCACCCAGCGCCGTGGCATAGATCTGGGCCACGAAATAATCCGGATCGGCATTGGATAGGCCGGGAAAGGCGTATGTCACATGCGCCTGTTCCAGATCCTGCACTTCGCGAAAATCGCCGCCGGCATAATGCGACGGGAGGGGAGCGGGTACGGCGCCGCGGCCAAACCCGCCGCATTTGTCTTCGGCCAGCTTGACGATTTCCTCATGGCGCACCGCGCCCGAGGCGATCAGGGTCATGCCACCCGTGCGATACTGCGAGGCCATATAGGCCTTCAGCATGTCAGGATCGAAGGCGGTGACGGTCTTTTCCTCGCCCAGGATCGACCAGCCCAGCGGCTGGCCGGCAAAGATCGCGGACTGAAGATGGTCGAACACGATGTCGTCGGGCGTGTCGCGCACCTGCCCCAGTTCCTGCAGCACCACCTGGCGTTCGCGTTCCAGCTCTGAGGGCTCGAAGGCGGGGTTGGTGAGAATGTCGCCGATCATGTCCAGCGCCAGCGGCACATCACCCTTCAGCACCCGGGCGTGAAATACGGTCTGTTCGCGGCTGGTATAGGCGTTGAGCACACCGCCGACTGCCTCGATCTCCTCGGCGATCTGGCGGGCGCTGCGCGTGGCGGTACCCTTGAACGCCATATGCTCCAGCATATGGGAGATGCCCATCTGGGTGGGGGCTTCATTGCGGCTGCCGGTGTCGACCCAGATGCCCAGGGCGGCACTTTCGATCCCGACCATGGGATCGCTCACGACGGTCAAGCCATTGGAAAGTTTGGAGATTTCCAGGGTCATCCCGCCAGTCTAGAAGAGATGAATTGCTTTATCAAAGCAGGCTGGTTGCCGAGTATTTCCAGTCTTTCCGGCAGGTTTTTCATCCCCGCCAGCCGCCGTGGCTCGGGCGGCGGCGAACCGATCGCCTGGGTCACGGCCTCGGGGAATTTGGCGGGATGGGCGGTGGAAAGAACCACCACCGGTGACGGCGTGCTGCCGAGCCTGCGCGCGGCAGCCACCCCGACGGCGGTGTGCGGATCGATGATGCGTCCTGTCTCCTTGTGCACGGCGGCGATGGCGGCGCGGGTTTCGGTATCATCGCTGGCATAGGCGCTGTAGCGGGCGCGCAGCGCCTGCAGCACGGCGGGCGGCAGCGCCAGCCTGCGGCTCGCGGCAAAATCGTTCATCGCGGCGGCGGTCCAGTCGGCATCGCGGTTTGAGGCTTCAAACAAGGCGCGCTCGAAATTGGACGCCACCTGGATGTCCATGGACGGGCTTAAAGTGGCGTGCGATGCGCCGGCCGCATAGATCCCCTCATTCAACGCGCGGGCCATGATGTCATTGGCGTTGGTGGCGATCACCAGGCGCGCCACATCCAGCCCCATACGGCTGGCGGCTTCACCGGCGAAGATATCGCCGAAATTTCCGGTGGGCACCACAAAGGTGGCGGGCTTGCCCAGCGCGGCAGTTGCCGTGAAGTAATAAACGCACTGCGCCGCGATGCGCGCGAAGTTGATGGAATTCACCGCTGTCAGGCTTATCGTGTCGGCGAACCCAACATCCGCAAACAAGCTCTTCACGATGCCTTGTGCGTCGTCGAAGCTGCCTTCCAGCGCGATATTGTGGACATTGGCGTGGGTTGATGTCGTCATCTGCAAGCGCTGCACGTCGCTGACGCGGCCCTTGGGATGCATCACAAAGACATTGATGTTGGGAAGGCCGCCCAATGCGGCAATCGCCGCCGATCCGGTATCGCCCGAGGTCGCCGCCACGATGGTGGCGCGGCCGCCGCGCCTGGCCAGCGCCCGGCTGAACAGCTGCCCCAGAACCTGAAGCGCAATATCCTTGAACGCCAGAGTCGGACCGTGGAACAGCTCCAGCAGATATTGCCCGCCGCCGATGTCGACCAGCGGCGCGATTTCCGGCGCGTCAAAATCGGCATAGGCCGCTTCCATGGCTTCGCGCAGTTCGCCGTCGCTGAAGGAGCCAGCGGTGAAGCGCGACAGGATGGTGAAGGCGACATCCTGATAGCGCCGGCCCTTGAAGGCGGCGATTTCGTCCGGCGAGAATTGCGGCCAGCTCTGCGGCAGATACAGGCCACCATCGGGGGCAAGGCCCGCCAGCAGGACGTCGGAAAAGGAGGTCGGGGGCGCCTGGCCGCGGGTGGAAATGAAGTGCATGGCAGCGGGGGTTATAGGGCGGGAATCCGCCTCAAACCACCTATTTGAGGCGGATCCGGCCCTTGGAAATATGGAAGGCCAGCCAGATACATAGCAGGGCCGCTGCCAGGGCGAACCAGGTGACGGCATAGCCCAGATGCTGGTTGCGGAAACTGACCACAGTGTGCCCGCCTTTGGGCCAGCCGCCGGGATTGGCCGTGGCGTCAGCCTCGACCACCACCGGGGCGGCCAGCCGCACACCCGGCCCCGCCATGGCGGCGACGTCGCGGGCGAACCAGATGCGATTGCCAAGCTCGGGCGGCGGGGTGAAGCCGCTGGGCGGATCGGGGGTGCGCCACACCCCGGTCACCTGGGTCGGGCCTTCAACATTGCCCGCCGCGCGACTTTTGGGGTCCAGCTTTTCCTTAGGGATTTCGCCCCGGTCCACCATCAGCACCCGCCCGTCCTCGGTGCGAAAGGGCGTCAGCACATGATAGACGGCAGCCCCGCCGGTGGTGGCGAAGGCATAGGCTTCCTTTGTGTGATCGAAGGTGCCGCGCAGCGTGACCCGGCGATACTGCGCTTCGTCTCCCGGCATCGCCAATACGCTGTCCAGCGACAGTGGCGCAGCCGACATGTTGGCATTCACCTTTGCGATCAGCCCCAGCTTCCAGGAGAGCCGCTCCAGCTGCCAGAAGCCCAGTCCGCACAGAAGGGCGAACATGATGACCGTGGCAATGGTGAAGCCCGGATAGGGACGGAAGGTCATTCCACCCGCCCCTCGCCCGCCTTGTGTTTGTATTGCAGCACGAGCAAGGCCGATTTGGACAGCCTGAGGAAAATCGCGGTCAGAAGACAGATCAGCGGAATCCACAGCACGGCATGGACCCACAAAGGCGGCAGGAAGCTGAACTCCACATACAGTGCCAACCCGCAGACGATGGCGCCGACAATCAGGATACCGAAGACCGCAGGGCCGTCGCCGGCATCGAACATGGCATAGTCCAGCGCGCAGGCCGGGCATTCTTTTTTGAGCGAGATATAGCCGTCAAATAACGCACCGCTACCGCAGCGCGGACAGAGGCCGAAGACAATTGCCTTGCTGGTGGCCGGAGGGATCAGTGCGTAACCGCGCCAGCGCCCCACACATAGATGGCAGCGAATAGGAACAGCCACACCACGTCCACGAAATGCCAGTACCAGGCCGCCGCCTCGAAGCCGAAGTGGCGCTCCGGGGTGAAATGGCCAGCCATGGCGCGGAACAGGCAGACGATCAGGAAGAGGGTGCCAACGATGACATGGAAGCCGTGGAAACCGGTGGCCATGAAGAAGTTCGAGCCATAGATCGCGCCCATATTGCCGACGCCGCTGGTCAGCGCCGCATGGCTGGCCTGGGTGAAGGGTTCCAGCGCCAGGCCGCCATTGAAGCCAAAGGTGAAGGGCGCATGGATATACTCATACGCCTGTACCGCGGTGAAGCAGAGGCCCAGGATCACGGTGAGGGCTAGGCCCTGCACCGCACCCTTCTTGTCCCCGGTCTGGATGGCATGGTGCGCCCAGGTCACGGTGGTACCCGAGGTGAGCAGGATCAGCGTGTTCAGCAGCGGCAGGTGCCAGGGGTCCAGGGTGACGATGCCGGCGGGCGGCCAGGACGCGATCGACACATCGCCATGGAAGATCGCGGTGTTGAAATAGGCCCAGAACCAGGCAACGAAGAACATCACTTCCGAGGCGATGAACAGCAGCATGCCGTAGCGCAGATGCAGCTTCACCACCGGGGTGTGATTGCCCAGCACGACCGATTCCTTGATCACGTCGCGCCACCAACCGAGCATGGTGTAGAGCACAATGCCCAGGCCGACCATGAAGATCCACGGCGTGCCATTGACCGGCAGGCCCCAGAAGCGGGTGTAATCGGCATGCATCCAGAACACGGCGCCGACCATCATGACGAAGGCGCCGATCGAACCGACCACCGGCCAGGGGCTGGGATCGACCAGATGGTAATCGTGCTTCACATCGCTGCTCATGATCAAAGCCCCTTTATTGGCCGGAATGTTCGCGCCACTGCACGATCGACATCAGAAAAAACAACACGGCGACCCCGGCCAGCATCAGCGCCAGGGCGATATTGCGTTTGCGGCGTTCCCGAACCCATCGCTCTTCGTCCTTCATAGCGCCAGAGGAAGAGACAGTGCCGGAAGCCCGATCAGCTTTTCGGCAATGAGAGCCGCGAACAGGGCCGTCAGATAAACTAGCGACACGCCGAACAGGCGGCGGGCTGCGGGTTCCTTGATGTCATCACGTTCCCGGACCACGCCAATGGCGGCCCACAGGAACCACAGGCCAATGCCGGCGGCGGCGGCCAGATACAGGGCGCCCGAAAATCCCAGCGCGGCCGGAGCCATGCCCAGCGGCACCAGCACCAGGGTATAGAGCAAAATCTGCAACCGGGTATGGGGCTTGCCCTTCACCACCGGCAGCATCGGCACGCCGGCGCGGGCATAATCGTCCGAGCGCCACAGCGACAAGGCCCAGAAATGCGGCGGCGTCCACATGAAGATGATCGCCACCAGCAGCAACGGCGCCATCGAAAGGTCGCCCGTCACCGCGGCCCAGCCGATCGCGGGCGGCAGCGCGCCCGACAAACCGCCGATCACGATATTCTGCGCCGTGCGGCGCTTGAGCCAGAGCGTATAGACCACGACATAGAAGAAGCCGGTGAAGGCCAGCAGCCCGGCGGCCATGAAGTTCACGAACAGGCCCATGGTCGCGACCGCACCGATCGACAGGGTCCAGCCGAAGGTCAGGGCGTCTTCGCGCGCGATGTGCCCCATGGGAATGGGGCGGGTGGCGGTGCGGGTCATCAATCCGTCGATATCGCTGTCATAGGCCATGTTGAGGCAGCCGCTCGCGCCCGCCGCGACCGCGATGCAGAGCAGCGCGGTGAAAGCGGTGAGCGGATGCAGATAGCCCGGCGCGGCCACGATGCCGGCCAGCCCCGTGAAGATCACCAGCGACATCACGCGCGGCTTCAGCAGCGCGAGAAAATCGCCGACGGTCGTAACACGGGGATAGGTCAGCGAAAGCGACATGAATTATTTGATCCGCGGCAGCTCGTTGAACTGATGGAAGGGCGGCGGCGACGACAGCGTCCATTCCAGGGTCGTGGCGCCCACGCCCCAGGGATTGTCCGCGGCCTTGCGCTTCTTCATGAACGCTTCGGCGACCATGAAGAGGAAGAGCAGCACGCCGAAACCGGCGATGAAGGCGCCGTAGGAGGCGACTTCGTTCCAGCCCGCAAAGGCGTCGGGATAATCGACATAGCGGCGCGGCATGCCCTGCAGGCCCAGGAAGTGCATCGGGAAGAAGGCCAGGTTGACGCCGACAAAGGTGACCCAGAAGTGCAGCTTGCCCAGGAACTCACTGTACATATAGCCGGTGAATTTCGGGAACCAGTAATAGAAGCCCGCGAAGATCGCGAACACCGCGCCCAGGCTCAGCACATAGTGGAAGTGCGCCACCACATAATAAGTGTCCTGCAGCACGACGTCGACGCCGGCATTGGCCAGCACCACGCCGGTGACGCCGCCCACGGTGAAGAGGAAGACGAAGCCGATCGCCCACAACATGGGGGTCTTGAACTCGATCGTACCGCCCCACATCGTGGCGATCCAGCTGAACACCTTGATGCCGGTGGGCACCGCGATGACCATGGTGGCGAACACGAAATAGGCCTTGGTATCAACGCTGAGGCCCACCGTATACATGTGATGCGCCCAGACCAGGAAGCCGATAAAGCCGATCGCGACCATGGCATAGGCCATGCCGAGATAGCCGAAAATCGGGCGCTTGGAGAAGGTGCCGATGATGTGGCTGATCATGCCGAAGCCCGGAAGGATCAGGATGTAGACTTCCGGATGGCCGAAGAACCAGAACAAATGCTGGTACAGGATCGGGTCGCCGCCGCCAGCCGGATTGAAGAAGCTGGTGTTGAAGTTACGATCGGTGAGCAGCATCGTGATGGCGCCCGCCAGAACCGGCAGCGACAGCAGCAGCAGGAACACGGTCACCAGGATCGACCATACGAACAGCGGCATCTTGTGAAGGGTCATGCCCGGCGCGCGCATGTTGAAGATGGTGGTTATGAAGTTTATGGCGCCCAGGATCGAGGACGCGCCCGCGATGTGCAGCGAGAAGATCGCCAGGTCTATCGCCGGTCCGGGTGAACCATAGGTCGACAGCGGCGCATAAAGGGTCCAGCCACCGCCGACACCCATGCCGCCGGAATCGCCTTCCACGAACATGCTCATCACCAGCAGCGCGAAGCTGAAGGGCAGCAGCCAGAAGGAGATGTTGTTCATGCGCGGGAAGGCCATGTCCGGCGCACCGATCATCAAAGGCACCAGCCAGTTGCCGAATCCGCCGATCATGGCGGGCATGATCATGAAGAACACCATGATCAAGCCGTGGCCGGTGACGAACACGTTGTAGGCATGCGGCTCGAACAGCTCCAGGCCGGGAAACATCAGTTCGGCGCGCATCATCATCGAGAAGAAGCCGCCGATCACGCCGGCCATCACCGCGAAGATAAGGTACATCGTGCCGATGTCCTTATGGTTGGTGGAGTAGACGTAGCGGCGCCAGCCCGTGGGATGGTGCGCGTGCTCGCCGTGATGGTCGTCTTTGTGGGCGTCGAAAGTGGTGGTCATGGTGTTATTTCCTATTTCGACGCAACGCGGGTGGCGCCGTTGTCAATGGCGGCGAACTCGGCCTTGGACTTGGCCAGCCAGGCGGCATATTCGGCATCGGTCACGACATGCAGCTCGATCGGCATATAGGCATGGCGCGCGCCGCACAATTCAGAGCACTGGCCGTAGAACACGCCGGTCCGGGTCGCCTTGAACCAGGTCTTGTTCAGCCGGCCCGGGATACCGTCCATCTTCACGCCCATCTGCGGCAGGGCGAAGGAATGGATAACGTCCGCGGCGGTGGTTTCGACTTCGATCACCTTGTTGACCGGCACATAGATCGGATTGTCGACGCCCAACAGGCGCGGCTTGCCGGCCGCCTTGGCGTCGGCATCCGACAGCATCAGGCTGTCGAAGGTGAAGCCGGCGGCGGAGCCGGGATATTCATACGACCAGAACCACTGCTTGCCGACCGCCTTGATCTGCACATCGGGCGTGGGAAGGGTTTCCTGGAAATACAGCAGGCGGAAGGACGGCACCGCGATGAACACCAAGATGATGACCGGGATCAGGGTCCAGGCCACTTCCAGCAGGGTGTTGTGGTGCACCTTGGAGGGTACCGGGTTGGCGCTCGCGCGGTAGCGGATGACGATCCACACCAGAAGGGCGAGGACAAACAGGCTGGTGGCGATGATGATCCACAGCAGTAGTTTATGGAAAGACTCGATCTGGTCCATCACCGGCGAGGCGGACGGCTGGAATCCCAGTCCCCATTCCACGGCCTGGGCAAGGGCCGGATGGGCCGCAAAGGCCCCAAGAGCGACCAGTGCCGCGCCAATGCCCAATTTCCGCAAAAACATGATGCGACCTCGCAAATGCCGGACGGTGGAATTCCCCGCCCCTTTTTCAGATTCTTGGCGGGGATTTAGATGGGTTAAGCCCTTAAAGTCATTGCGACCTTATGGCACGCCGTCTCCCCCGGCCAAGGCCCAGCCATAATACCCCCAAGAGACGCCTTGCCGGAACCGCCGCCAGCCCCGATATCTATAAGGCAAACCGCGATTTCGCGGGACTTTTTGCCACGCAGCACCCTTTCGGAGACAGACATGGCCGATCACGATCTCTTCTTCAGCCGTACCGGGATGGACCGGGGGCGGGTCCAGCAGACCGTGGACCAGGCGCTGAAGGGGGCCGACGACGGCGAATTGTACCTGGAATACAGCCAGTCCGAATCGTTCGCCTTTGACGATGGCCGTCTGAAAGCCGCCACCTTCGACACCAGCCAGGGCTTCGGCCTTCGGGCGGTGGCGGGGGAAGCCACCGGTTATGCCCATGCATCCGAAATCTCCGAAGACGCCATCGCCCGGGCCGCCGGAACGGTGCGCGCGGTTTCCCATGGCTATTCCGGCACCGCCGCGGCCAGCCCGCCCCGCAGCAACGTCAAGCTCTACACCGACATCGATCCCTTGGAGACGGCTGGCTTCGAGAAAAAGGTGAAGCTGCTGGAAGAGATGAACGCCTATGCCCGCAGCGCGGACAGCCGCGTGCGCCAGGTCTCGGCCTCGCTGTCCGGCGAATGGCAGCGCATCGAGATCATCCGCGCCGGCGGCGAGCATTATTCCGACATCCGCCCCCTCGTCCGCCTGAACGTGTCGGTGGTGGTGGAAGAAAATGGCCGCCAGGAATCCGGCAGCTTCGGCGGCGGCGGCCGCAGCGGCTATGAGACCTATCTCGATCCCGATTACTGGCAGGGCGCAATCGACGAAGCCTTGCGTCAGGCGCTGGTCAACCTCACATCGATCCCCGCGCCGGCCGGCGAGATGACGGTGGTGCTGGGACCGGGCTGGCCCGGCATCCTGCTGCATGAAGCGATCGGCCACGGGCTGGAAGGCGACTTCAACCGCAAGAAGACATCCGCCTTTGCCGGGCTGCTGGGCGAACGCGTTGCCGCGCCGGGCGTGACGGTGGTGGATGACGGCACCATCGACGGACGCCGTGGTTCGCTTTCGATCGATGACGAAGGCACGCCGACCACGCGCACGGTGCTGATCGAGGACGGAATTTTGAAGGGTTACATGCAGGACCGGCAGAATGCCCGGCTGATGGGCGTGGCCGCCACCGGCAACGGCCGGCGCCAATCCTATGCCGCCCCCGTGATGCCGCGCATGACCAACACCTACATGCTGGGCGGCGACAAGGACCCGGCAGAAATTCTCGCCAGCGTGAAGAAGGGCATCTACGCCACCAATTTCGGCGGCGGCCAAGTCGATATCACCAACGGCAAGTTCGTGTTCAGCTGCACCGAGGCCTATCTGGTCGAGGACGGCAAGCTGGGCCACGCCATCAAGGGCGCCACCCTGATCGGTTCGGGCCCGGAATCGCTGACCCGCGTCAGCATGATTGGCAATGACATGAAGCTGGACCCCGGCGTGGGCACCTGCGGCAAGAACGGCCAGAGCGTGCCGGTGGGCGTCGGCCAGCCGACCCTGCGGCTGGACGGATTGACGGTGGGCGGCACGGCGCAGGCCGCGTGAGCCTTATCTTCAAGATCGTGCCGCGCGCCGAATGGGCGGCGCAGAGCGGCGACTATCACGGCTCGGCGCATGACCAGGCCGACGGCTTCCTGCATTTCTCGACCGCCGCGCAGCTACCCGAAACCTTGCGGCTCTATTATGCCGGGCAAGACGATCTGATGCTGGTGGCGGTGGAAGCGGAAGCATTGGGCGCGGCGCTGAAATGGGAACGCTCGGAATCGCGCGGCGAGGATTTCCCGCATCTCTATGCGCCGCTGTCCTGCGACGCGATGAAATGGGCGCGGCCGATCACCCGCGATGCGGATGGGAGCTTTAAACTGCCCGATCTGACGTAACTGTCATTCCTGGCCGAGTGCCGCGCAGCGGCGCGAGGGGAAGGGAATCCATGGCACCGCCAATGCGGATCCAACGATGGATTGTTCATACGCTGTCGCTATGAACTCCCTCACATCGCCTGCGCCGCAGGCGATGTTCGCCGGAAATGACAGACTTAGTTTTTCGATTGATACGTCCGGCTGAAGCCGTTGCGCCGGTTGGTGACGGTGATGCGGCCGGACTTCCAGACCTCGGCCATGATGCCATGGCCCATGTCGGGCGGCGCTTCCCACGGTTTGCTGGCCACCTTGTCGATCTCGCCCTGGGGCGGGTTGAGATTGGCGATGTAATTTTGATCGCCGCTGAGTTCGGGGAATTTATAAGACTCGTGCAGCCGCCAGAACCCCTGCACGCTTTCCTGCGCCGTCACCGTCTTGATGACATCGGGATCGCCGCCCTTCTTGCCGCCATTGGGCATGATCGCCACATCGGGCGCCATGGCGGCGATGTGCGCCGCATTGTTGGAAACATTGGCGCTGCCATGCTGGGTCACGATCAAGAGATTGACCTTGCCCAGCCGGTCGATGGGACAGGCCAGTTGATATTCCATGTCCCAGGACAGATCGCCGAACTGGGCGATGGCCACAGCGCCATAGCGCAGCCATGAGGCCACCGAGCGGGTGTTCTCGTTGACATTGTCGTCGATATCCCGGGGCGGAGTGTTGTAGCAGTTCAGATTGACGGCGCCGGCGCCCGGCAAGGGCTTGTCGATCACCTTGGCATCGCTGGCGACGATGGTGTTGGTGAGCGAGCCGATCTGAATCACGTCCCCTGCCTTGGCGATGATGCGCTGATGGCCCTTCACCGTCTCCAGATAGGCCTGATACTGCCCGGCCGCGGTGTTGATCACCCGCTCGGGCGGCGTGCCGGGCCGCAGGGGATCGCCATTGGGACCGTGATCGATAAAGGCGCCGACGGGTATTTTCTTCGCCAGCGCCGCGGCGCCGCCGGAATGATCGTCGTGATAATGGGTGACCAGCACATAGTCGATTTTCTTGATGCCCAGCGTCTTCGCTGCCATCACGATGCGGTCAGTGGATTCTTGTGATCCGTCCGGCGACGGCATCTGGCCGTTTCCGGCCGGCCAGCCGGTGTCGATCAGCAGCGACTGGCCTTCCGGCGTCAGGAACAGGGTAGCGGCGCCGCCTTCAACATCCACCACCATGATCTTCAGCGGCTTTTCCTGCGCCGCCGCAGGCGCGGCGCACAGCAGAAGAGCCGTCAGCGCGGACCGAACCTGTCTCACTGTGCCTGATAGGTGCGGTTGTAGCCGTTGCGCTCGTTGATCACGGTGATCTTGCCGTCCGGCTCGATCCGCAGCCGGAGGCCAAAGAACTTGTCATTGGTCAGGTCGGCGTCAGGATTGGCGATCAGCTGCGGATCCCCGTTCACATCCGGATTGGTGACGGAGGCGTGCAGATTCCACAAATCCTTGTGCCGGGGCGAGCCGAGGATTGTCTTCACCCGCGCCGGATCGGCGCCCTTGCGCGCCCCATTGCCCATGATGGTGACGATGGGCGCCAGGGCGTTGACCGAAGCCGGGCTGCCCGACAGGGCGGTGCCATGATGGGTGGCCAGATAGACATCCACCTTGCCGACCCGGTTGGCGGGGCAGAACAGGTCTTTTTCCCGGTCCCAAGTCAGGTCGCCAAAGGCGGCGATCCTGGTCTTGCCATAGCTGATGACCACGGCGAGCGAGCGGGCATTCTCCTCGCCGCCGATCTGCGACATGCTTTCCATGCCGGCGCAGGAGGGATTGTCTTCACCCCCGCCCGCCAGCGGCTTGGAGATCGGTTGCGCATCAGACATGACCACCTTGATGGTCATGCCGCCGATGCGGAACACATCCCCCGCCTTGGCGATGATGCGGCGCTTGTTGCCGATCAGCTTCACATAGCGGTTGTAGCCGGCGGCGCTGGAATTGGGCAGCGGGTTCTTCAGGTCGATCTGGGGCGCGCCGGGCTGGGTGGAAGCGGTGGTCTCGCGGTTTTCGCCATGATCGATGAAGGTGTCGATCGGCATGCGCGCCAGCAGGCCTTCCAGCCCGCCAATATGGTCGCCGTGATAGTGGGTGCTCAGCAGATAGTCGATCTTCTTGACGCCCAGCGCTGCTGCGGCAGCGGCGATGCGCGCCGAACTGGGATGGTTGCCGGCGGCCTTGCTGACTTCGGGATTTCCGGTGTCGATCAGCAGCGACTTGCCGTCAGGGGTGACAAACAGCGTGCCGCCGCCGCCTTCGACATCGATGGAAACCATTTGAAGCGCGGTGTCTTTCGCCGCCGCCGGAGTCACGCCGAGCAGCGCGGCCAGCGGAACGGACATCACAATTTTGCGCAGCAAGTTCGCCTCCTGGATTGTTTTTTCAAACACTAGAGCTTTTGCGCGCATCGGGCTAGGCTGGGGACATGATCTCCATCGCCGGAAAACCACACGACCTGGGCGACGGATTCTTCGTCACCCGCCTGTTGCCGCAGATTGCGCGGCGCAGCATCGGCCCCTTCGTGTTCTTCGATTATTTCGGGCCGGTCGATTTTGCGCCGGGCAAGGGCATCGACGTGCGGCCCCACCCCCATATCGGGCTGGCCACCATCACCTATCTGTTCAACGGTTCGCAGATGCATCGCGACACGCTGGGATCGGTGCAGGAAATAAGGCCGGGCGACGTCAACTGGATGACGGCGGGGCGCGGCATCGCCCATTCCGAGCGCACGGGCGATGACGTGCGCGCCGCGGGCCACCGCATGCACGGCATTCAAAGCTGGATCGGCCTGCCCCAAGCCGACGAGGAAGCGCCGCCCGATTTCCAGCATTTCGGGGTCGCCGATCTGCCCGAACGCGAGGAAAAAGGCGTCACCTTGCGGCTGATCGCGGGCGAAGCCTTTGGCCTGAAATCGCCGGTAAAAACCTTCTCGCCCATTTTCTATGCCGATGCGCGGTTCGAGGCGGGCGGCGCCCTGCACTATCCGGCCGAGCATGAAGAGCGCGCCCTGCTGATCATCGAGGGTGAAGTCCATATCGGGGCTGAGGATGTGGAGCTGCACGGCCCCGGCGCCATGCTGGCGCTGGAGCCGGGCGAAGAGGTCACGCTTTATACCGATGCGCCGGCGCGGGTGATGCTGCTGGGCGGCGCGGCGCTGGATGGACCGTGCCATATCTGGTGGAATTTCGTGTCTTCATCCAAGGACCGCATCGAGCGCGCCAAACAGGAATGGAAGGACGGCAAGTTCGGCACCATTCCCGGCGACGACAAAGAGTTCATTCCGCTGCCAGAGCCAAAATAAGAGAGTGCCATGAAGTTCAATCGCCTGGGCCGCACCGGCCTGTATGTCTCCGAACTGTGCATGGGGACATGGGGCTTTTCCGGCCGCAATTATTTCGGCGGCGCCATCGGCACCCTCAGCCAAAAGGACGCCACCAGCTTCATCGGCCGGGCGCTGGAAGCGCGGATCAACTTCATCGACACCGCCAATGTCTATTCCTATGGCGACTCAGAGCTGATGACTGGCCAGGCGCTGAAGGATCTGGGCGTGAAGCGCAGCGATGTCGTGCTGACGACCAAGGTGTTCGGCCGCATGGCGCCGGGTCCCAACGACATGGGCGCATCGCGCGGCCATATCATGGACAGTGTTAGCCTGAGCCTGGAGCGGCTGCAGACCGATCACATCGATCTCTACCAGATCCACCATTCCGATTCCGTAACGCCGCTGGAAGAGACCATGCGCGCGCTGGACGATCTCGTGCGTCAGGGCATGGTGCGCTATGTCGGCGTTTCCAACTGGGAAGCCTGGAAGATCATGAAGGCCAACGGCATCGCCGAACAGCGCGGATTGACACGGATCGAAACCAACCAGGTCTACTATTCCATCGCGGGCCGCGACATCGAGCAGGAAATGGTGCCGATGATGCAGGACCAGGCTGTCGGCTGCCTGGTGTGGAGCCCGCTGGCCGGCGGTTACATGGCGGGCAAGTACACTCCCGATGGCGATGGCAAGGTGGAGCCGGGCCGCCGCGCCAATTTCGACTTCCCCCCGATTGATAAAGACAAGGCCGACAAGACCGTGGTCGCCATGCGCGAGATCGCCAAAAAGCATGGCGTGTCGCTTGCCTGCGTCGGCCTGACCTGGGTGCGGCAAAAGCCCTTCATCACCTCCACCATCATCGGCGCGACAACCATGGCGCAGCTGAACGACAATCTGGTGTCGGTCGATTTCACCTTGTCGGCGGAAGAAACGGCGCGGCTGGACGAGATCAGCGCCGACAGGATTAACTATCCCTACTGGATGATCAGCCGCAACAACGCCACCCGCGTTCCCACCGGTGAGCCGGTGCCGATGGGCGGTGTGGTGCCGCCGCCGCAGAAGACCTAAAGGAAGTTGTATTCGGTGAAGAGCGGCGACAGGTCCCTGCCCCAGACACCATAATAATTCTTCAGCATCTCTTCCGAACGCGTGTAGCCGCGGTTCACCAGCTCGCGCACCGGGTTGAGGAAGCCGTCCTCGCTCATGCCGGCGCCATCCAGTTCGGCGCGGCGCTTCAACCCGGCCGCGGAAA
This sequence comes from Pseudomonadota bacterium, assembly GCA_041178445.1. Lineage (GTDB taxonomy): Bacteria > Pseudomonadota > Alphaproteobacteria > Micropepsales > Micropepsaceae > Rhizomicrobium. Next base: position 32,298 of record JBEGVG010000007.1, read on the forward strand.
TCTCCAGAATGCGGTGAGACAGTTCATGCACCGTCGCCTTGCGGAACGGAGTCTTGAAGCCCTGCTTGCCAACGCCGTCGCGCATCGCCTGGCGTTCTTCCGCTGTCCAGTCCTTGACCATGTCCCAGGCGGCGTCCAGCGCCACGCTGTCATAAAGAAGCCCGACCCACAGCGCCGGCATGCCGCAGATGCGCCGCCACGCCCCGCCATCGGTGCCGCGCATTTCCAGAAAACTCTTGAGCCGCACTTCGGGGAAGATGGTGGTGAGATGATCGGCCCAGTCGCTCATCATCGGCGTCAGATGGGCGACTTCGGGAATTTCGTGCGCGAGGAATTTGCGGAAGCTCTTGCCCGCCATGTCGATATACTTGCCATCGCGGTAGAGGAAGTACATCGGCACATCCAGCGCGTAATCGACATAGCGCTCGAACGACATGCCGTCTTCGAACACGAAAGGAAGCATGCCCGAGCGCGCATTGTCGACATCGGTCCACACTTGCGCCCGGTATGACAGAAAGCCGCTGGGCCGTCCTTCGCGGAAGGGCGAGTTGGCAAACAGCGCGGTGGTAACCGGCTGCAGCGCCAGGCCGACGCGGAATTTCTTCACCATGTCGGCTTCGGATTCGAAATCCAGATTCACCTGCACGGTGCAGGTGCGGAACATCATGTCCAGGCCATAGCCGCCGACCTTGGGCATGTAATCGCGCATGATCTTGTAGCGGCCCTTGGGCATCACCGGGGTTTCCGCCAGGGTCCAGCTTGGCGCGAAACCGAAGCCCAGCACCCCGACGCCGATCTCATTGGCGACCTCGCGCGTCTGCTCCTGATGGGTCGCGACTTCGGCGCAGGTGTCATGCACCGTCTTCACCGCCGCGCCGGAAAGTTCGAACTGGCCGCCCGGCTCCAGGCTCAACGAGGCGCCGTTCTGCGTCAGGCCGATAATGTGCTCGCCCTCGCGCACCGGCGCCCAGCCGAAACGCTGCATGCCTTCCAGCAGTTGGCGGATGCCCGGCTTGCCGTCATAGGCCACCGGCTTGTGGGTCCTGAGATCGTAGACGAACTTTTCGTGTTCGGTGCCGATACGCCAGTCGGCCTTGGGCCGGCATCCTTTGGAAAGGTGACGAACCAGATCATCGCGGCTTTGAATTTCGCCGCTGGCGGACTGCGGAATGGACATGAAAAGGACCCTCTGACAGGTACTTAAGTGCGGGTCCGGGTATCCGCAAGGCGGCTTTATTTTGTTGTTGACTTAATTAAGTTAATACGCAATAGATAGTGCATGATCGCGCTCGCAGCCCTTGCTGACCCCACCCGCCAACGCATCGTGGAGATGCTGGCATCGGGTGCGCTGTCGTCGGGCGAAATCGCCGGGCGGTTCAAGCTGTCACCGCCCGCCATCTCCCAGCATCTCAAGACCTTGAAGACAGCGAAGCTGGTGACGGTGCGGGTGGACGCCCAAAAGCGCATCTACGCCCTCAACCCCGAAGGCGTGGCGGAAGTCGCCGACTGGATAGACCGCATCCGCGCCTTCTGGAATCCGCGCCTCGATGCATTGGAAGCATCTCTGAAGAAGGACTCAAAATGACAGACACAAGTGAATTCGGCGTGCGGGTGGACGAGTCCACTGTGCGGTTCGAACGGCTGCTGCCGGGGCCGATCGAAAAGGTCTGGGCCTATCTGGCCGACAGCGACAAGCGCGGCGAATGGTTCACCAGCGGCGCTCTGCCCGCCAGGGCCGGCGATCCCTTTGAGATGACTTTCCATCATGCGGATTACTCACCGCACAAGTCACCGCCCCCACCCGGTTACGAAGATGTCGACCGCGAGCCGAAAACCATGACCAGCATCCTTTTGGCGCTGGAGCCACCGCACCGCCTAGCTTTCACCTTCGGCAAGCCGATTGCAGACGGCCAGTATTCGGAAGTGGACATCCGCCTGACGCCGCAGGCCGATGGCAAGGTCAAGCTGACCCTGACACACTCCAAACTGCCCGATCGCGCTTATGCGCTCAATATTTCTGGCGGCTGGCACAGCCATCTGGCGATGCTGCAGCACAAGGCCGAGGGCCGGGTACCGCCCTCCATCTGGGATATATGGCGCCAGTTGCAGGGCGTTTACGACAAGCGCTACGAATAGCTGAAATCTCCCGCCACCGCCTGCCAGATCGCCAGCGCCGCCAGTGCGGCAGTATCGGCGCGCAGGATGCGTGGTCCCAACGTCACCGGCACGACGAACGGCAAGGCGCGCAGCGCCGCGCGCTCGGCCGGATCGAAGCCGCCTTCGGGGCCGGTGAGGATACCGCAGGGACCGCCACGGCTTTCGCGCGCCGCCTGGGTCATGGTCTTGGCGTCACCGCCCTCGTCGCAGAACAGCAGGCGGCGTTCCCGCGGCCAGGAGGCCAGCAACTTGTCGAAGGCCACGCCAGTACGGATTTCAGGTATCGTAAGACGCCCGGACTGTTCCGCCGCCTCCACCGCATTGGCTGCCATGCGCTCTTCGTTGATGCGGGCCACGATGGTGCGGCGGGTAAAGACCGGCTGCAGAACCGATACGCCCAGTTCCGCCGCCTTCTGCACAAGATAATCCGATGGCGTCTTCTTCACCGGCGCGAAGGCCAGCCAGATGTCGGGCGTACCGTGCTGGCCTTGTGTCTGCCTGCGGCAGGTTGCGGTGACGCCGCGTTTGCCGCCTTCCGTGATTTCCGCCAGCCATTCCCCGTCGCGGCCATTGAACAGCAACACCAGGTTCCCGGCCTTTGCCCGCAGCACATGCAGCAGGTAATGGGCCTGGCCCTCGTCCAGCGTCACCGCCACGCCTTCGCCCAGATCCCCCGTCACATAAAGGCGGGTTACCGCTTCCGCCAATGCCGTTTCATTTAATTCTTCGCTCATGCCACAATTGACCGCGATGCCGATCCCTAATCAAGCCGCGCCCGCCGACGCCCTGCCCGCCAGCTGGGTGACGCATATGCCGCCGCGCCTGCGGCCTTGGCTGCAACTGATGCGGCTGGACCGCCCTGTCGGTACCTGGTTGCTGTTCTGGCCCTGCGTCATGGGGCTGCTGCTGGGCGCCGCCGCCGAGGAGCGCCGCTTCCTGGAATGGCGCGACTATTATTATGTGATCCTGTTTGCGGTTGGGGCGCTGGTGATGCGCGGCGCCGGCTGCGCTTTCAACGACATCATCGACCGCAACATCGATGCACAGGTGGCGCGCACCCGCGGCCGCCCCATTCCATCCGGCGCCATCACAACCAAGAAGGCTCTGATCCTGCTGGCCGGTCTGTGCCTGATCGGGCTGGTCATCCTGCTACAGTTCAACTGGTTCGCGGTGGCGCTGGGCGCGGCTTCGCTGCTGCTGGTCGCCGCCTATCCCTTCATGAAGCGCATCACCTGGTGGCCGCAGGCCTGGCTAGGCCTCACCTTCAACTGGGGCGCATTGCTGGGCTTTGCGGCCCAGACCGGGCGGCTCGATCTGGGTGTGGCCATGCTGTACGCCGGCCAGATCTTCTGGACGCTGGGTTACGACACCATCTATGCCCATCAGGATAAGGATGACGACGAGCTGATCGGGGTCAAATCCACCGCCCGCCTGTTTGGCGCGGACTCGCGCAAATGGATCTTGCGCTTCTATGCCGTCGGTTTCACCCTGATACTGGCTGCCGGCTTCACCGAACATGCCGGCTGGCCCTTTGCCTTTGTGATGCTGGGCGCCGGCGCGCATCTGCTGTGGCAGGTGAAAAGGCTGAACATCGACAGCCCCGAAAACTGCCTGTCGGTATTCCGATCCAACCGCGACACCGGAGCCTTGATTGCGCTGGCGTTCCTCCTGGCAAGCTGGTTTGGCTAAAAGGGAATCTTGCCGGTCAGGATTTCCCAGAACATCCGCCCATCACCCATCAGGCTGTAGAGCGGATATTTGAAGGTCGCGGGCCGGTTCTTCTCAACCAGCATGTGTGCGAGCCAAGCAAAGCCATAGCCAAAGACCAGTGCCAGGATCAACCAGGAAAGGTCGCGCGTCATCACCAGTTCCAGCAGACACAGCAGGGCGAGGGACGTGCCCACAAAGTGCAGTCTGCGCGTGGTACGGTTGGCATGCTCCCCCAGATAGAAGGGGTAGAATTCAGCAAAGCTTTGATAGCGGTGGGCCGGATCGCTCATGGGGGCATTCTGCGCTGCCGTCGGCTGCTTGCCAACCGTGCCGGTGCAGTCCCAAGCTGGCCGCCATGAACCCCCAAGACTTTATCCGCGCCAATGCCGCGCTGCTTGCGCCGCCGCTGGTGCCGGAAATTTCGCTTTATCTCGCCAGCGAAGTGGTGCCGCTGTGGCGGGCAACGGAAGAAGAACTGGTGGAGATCGGCGTGCCGCCGCCCTATTGGGCCTTTGCCTGGGCGGGCGGTCAGGCGCTGGCGCGCTATATTTTGGAGAACCCCGCGCTGGTGGCGGGCAAGAGCGTGCTGGACATCGGCTCGGGCTCGGGGCTGGTGGGATTGGCGGCGAAGAAAGCGGGCGCCGCCCATGTGCAGGCCGCCGACATTGACGGCTTTGCCTGTGCCGCCATCGATCTGAACGCGCAGGCCAACAATCTGGACATCACGGTGACGCAGGACGATCTGATCGGCCGGCCCGGCGCTTGGGACATGATCCTGGTGGGCGATCTTTTTTATGAGCGGCCGCTGGCCGAACGGTTGCTGGCCTGGCTGGCACCGCTGGGAACCACGGCGCTGCTGGGCGATCCGGGGCGCAGCTATTTTCCCAAGCAGGGCGTGGAAAAGCTCGCCACCTATACGGTCCAGACCAGCCGCGATCTGGAAGACCGCGAGATTCGCGAGACCGCGGTCTACCGGCTGACGCCCCGCCCCTGAATTTCCTCCGGCGTCGCCTGTATCGGAATGTCCGGCGGCGGCGCGTCCAGATCGCCGCGCGCCGAGGCCGGCGAGGCCTTGGTGATGGCGAACACCGTTCCCGACAGCAGAAGCAGCGCGATCAGGTTCGGAATCGCCATCAGCGCATTCATAGTGTCGGAGAAATTCCACACCAGGTTCAGCTTGACCACGCTGCCGACAAAGACGCAGGCCACCCACAGCAACCGGTAGGGCAGGATCACCTTCACCCCAAACAGATATTCCGCGGCGCGCTCGCCGTAGTAGCTCCAGCCCAGGAGGGTGGTAAACACGAACAGCACCAGGCCGAGCGTGACGATCCATTGGCCGACACCGGGCAGTCCGCCGCCATAGGCCAGCGCGGAGAGGCTGGCGCCGGTCTTGCCGCTCATCCAGGCAGGCAGCTGCTGGATCACGCCATTCACCTCCACCGGCACCGTCACGGTGAGGATGACCAGCGCGGTCATGGTGCAGACGATGATCGTGTCTATGAACGTGCCCAGCATCGCCACCAGGCCAAGGCGCGCGGGATCGCGCGTCTGGGCCGCGGCATGGGCGATGGCGGCGGAACCCAGACCCGCTTCATTGGAAAAAATGCCCCGCGCCACGCCATAGCGCAGGCCCATCATCATGGCCGCGCCGGCAAAGCCCCCCGCCGCGGCAGTGCCGCTGAACGCGTCACGGAAAATCAGCGCAAAGGCTTCCGGAACATGGACCACATTGACCCCAATGATGGCGAGGCTTCCGGCGACATAGACGATGGCCATGAACGGCAC
>JBEGVG010000008.1:0-43322 GCA_041178445.1 Pseudomonadota bacterium
GGCGTGGGGCTTTGTACCGACCCCGCCGCCGCCGGGCATGAGCCCGTCCCCTTCCCTGTCGCCTGTCGTCCCCCTGTCTGCCGTTGCCGTGGAACCGCTCCCGGTTGCCGCCCCCACGCCGCCCCTGCTGGACAATCCGGGTAATGTCCCCCTGGTGGTGCCCGAAAACGATCCGAGCAACGTCACCGTCCGCCAGCTGGTTCGGGTGGCGGTGGCCGGCAACCGCATCCGCCTGCGCTTCACCAATGAGGCGGGCGCCGATGTGCTGGTGCTGGGCGCGGTGCGAGTCGGCATGGCCGGCCCCGACGGCAGTGTGGTCCCCGGCACCGATCAAGTCGTGACATTTGATGGCCGGGGCAGCGTTGCCATTCCCGCCGCCGCGCCGCTGTTGTCAGATCCCATCAACATGAAAGTGGCGGCGCTGCAGAAGCTGATCATCACCAGTTATGTGCCGGGCAAGATCGCGCTCGGCGGCCACAGCCTTTATCAATATGTCTCGGGCGTTCCGGGCGACCAGAGCGCCGCTGCGCAATTGCCCAGCCAGCGCATCATGCGCCTCACCAGCCTGGTCAGCCAGGTCCAGGTCGATGCCACCACCGCCAATGCCGTGATTGTGGCTGTGGGCGACTCCATCACCGAAGGGGCGCAATCCACCAACAATGCCTTTCGCAGCTATCCTGACCGGCTGGCCGAACGCCTGGTCGCCGCCAGGAGCAAATGGTCGGTGGTCAATGCCGGGATCGGCGGCAACCGGTTGCTGCGCCACGGCGCCGGCCACAGCGCGCTGGCGCGGCTGGACCGCGATGTACTGGGCGTGCCGGGCGTGAAAGCGGTGATCCTGCTGGAAGGCATCAATGATATCGGCCGCGGCTTCATCCCGCAGGGACCGCAGGAGCCCGTGACCCTGGAAGCCCTGATCGCCGCCAACAAGCAGATCATCGAGCGCTGCCGCGCCCAGGGCATCAAGGTCTATGGCGGGTTGCTGACGCCCTATCAGGGCGCCGGTTATGCCTCGCCGGCGGGCGAGGCGGTGCGCACGGGCCTGAACAACTGGATTCGCAACAGCGGCGCCTTCGATGGCGTGATCGATTTTGCCACCGCCACGGCGGACAAGACCAATCCCCTGACCTTCGCGGCGGAATATAATCTGCGCGACAAGCTGCATCCCAACGATGCCGGCTATCAGGCGATGGCCGACGCGGTGGACTTGAACTGGTTCAAGTAGATTGGGGCTGGTTCAAATAGATCAGGCGGCCGCGACCATCAGGTCGCCCTGCTGGATCAACACGCCAGCGGTGTCGAAGAAGCCTCGATGTTCGGTGATCTTGCCGTCCTTCACGGTCCAGCGCATCGAGATGTCGGATTTGACATAGCGGCCGCTGGGGCGATGCCGGGCTTCGGCCGCGAACACGCCCCAGACCTGATCACCCTTGGTGGTGATGGTCTTGGGATCGCGCGCACAAAGTGATAGTGCGTGAACAGCAGCGCGGTGTATTCGCGCATGCCGGCAAGGCCGCGATGGGTGCCGCCGAAACGGAAGAACTGGCGCGGCGCCGTGGACGTCCACACCACATCGGGATGCAGCGCCTCGAACAGGGGCGCCAGATCGCTGTCCTTGAAAGCGGCGATCACGGACAACATCAAATTCTTGTTGGACAGTTCGTCGGACATGACGGATCGACCTTTGCAGGCGAGATGTGCCTGCGGCTGGATAGATGGAAATCGGATGAAAATGCCGGCGGCCGCCCGAGAATCTCTTCGCAACCGCAATAAAAACGGCGTGTGGCTACAGCCGCCCTTGAGCAGTGTCAACTGCATAGCTGTCCTGCACGCCCCCCGGCGGCGTTTTGCACGCTCATGGGCGGTAATATTGGCCCGCCATGCCCCAATCAAAGGCATGATGAAAATATCGCCACCCCCCTCTGTAACGACCCGCGAAGGCGGCAGCGCATGCTAGAAAGCACCGGCACGGAGGCCCCATGACCCTGTTCCTGCTGTCCTATCTGGGCGGCGTCCTGACCATTCTCAGCCCCTGCATCCTGCCGGTCCTGCCCTTTGTCTTTGCGCGTTCGGACCAGCCTTTCCTGCGCTCCGGTCTGCCGTTGCTGGGCGGCATGGCTATCGCCTTTGCGGCCATCGCAACCATCGCAACGGTGGGCGGAAACTGGGCCATCCAGGCCAACCAGGCCGGCCGCATCGCCGCCATGGTCCTGCTGGCCTTGTTCGGCCTGACTTTGCTGGTGCCGTCGCTGGCAGAGCGGTTGACGCGGCCGCTGGTGGCATTGGGATCGCGGCTGTCCAGCCGCGCGCAGCAAGCGGAGGGCGGCAGCATTTGTGCCTCCGCATTGCTGGGCGTGGCAACGGGTCTGTTATGGGCGCCCTGCGCCGGTCCCATACTGGGCCTGATCCTGACAGGGGCAGCCATTCAGGGCGCCAGCGTCAACACCACGCTCTTATTGCTGGCCTATGCGCTGGGCGCGGCGACGTCGCTGGCCGCCGCGCTGCTGATCGGCGGAAAATTGTTCGCCGGCATGAAGCGTTCACTGGGCGCGGGCGAGTGGATACGGCGCGCGCTGGGCGTTCTGGTACTGGCGGGCGTTGCCGCGATCGCGCTGGGACTGGATACCGGGCTGCTCACACAGCTCTCCACCGCCAGCACCAACTCCATTGAACAGTCATTGCTGCGGACGGGAGGCCTTGAACGCAAGACCACCTCCACCGCCGTGGCGGGCAGCGATCTTCCGGTGGAAGGCCAACTGCCGGAACTGACCGGCGCGACGCGGTGGCTCAATTCGCCGCCGCTGACCCGCGAACAGTTGCGCGGCAAGGTGGTGCTGGTGGATTTCTGGACCTATTCCTGCATCAACTGCCTGCGCGCCCTGCCCTATGTCAAAGCCTGGGCGGAAAAGTACAAGGATCACGGGTTGGTGGTGATCGGCGTGCACGCGCCGGAATTCGCCTTCGAGAAAACCGAAGCCAATGTCCGGCGGGCAGTCACCGACCTGGGCATCACTTATCCCGTGGCGCAGGACAATGACCTGACCATCTGGCAGGCCTTCAACAACCAGTATTGGCCGGCGCATTACTTCATCGATGTCGAGGGGCGCATCCGCCACCATCACTTTGGCGAAGGCGAATACGAACGCTCGGAAAGCGTGATCCAGCAGTTGCTGCGCGAGGGCGGCCGCACGAATGTGCCGGGCGGCACAGTCGATCCCCGCGCCCAAGGCGCACAGGCCTCCGCCGCGCCCACCGCGAAAACATCGCACGAAACCTATCTGGGCTATGGCCGAGGTCAGAATTTCGTGGCTGGTACCGCGCGGACCGATGAAAGCGCCAACTATCAGACCACCGCGCAATTGCAGCCCGGCCAATGGGGCCTGGACGGACAATGGACCATAGGCAAGGAGATGTCGCGGCTGGACGCGCCCGGCGGCAGGATCAGTTTCCGTTTCCATGCCCGTGATGTGCATCTGGTGCTGGCGCCATCAAAAGAGGGCGGCACCAAGCCCGTGCGCTTCAAGGTGACGCTGGACGGCCGCCCCCCCGGCGAAGGCCAGGGCGTGGACGTGGCGGCGGATGGCAGCGGCAGCGTGACCGAAGACAGGCTCTACCAGCTCATCCGGCTCAAGGCGCCCGGCGATCACACCTTCACCATCGAATTTGCCGACCCTGGTGTGCAGGCCTTCGCCTTTACCTTCGGATAATGTCATGGCATGGCCGATGCCATGACCATGACCTTCGTGATCCTGTTCATCGCTTCGCTGTGGGCCGGCTTGCAGAACGCGCTGGCGGGCGGCGGCACCTTCATCACCCTGCCCGCGCTGATGCTGACGGGCATGAACGCGCTGCAGGCCAATATCACCTCGACCATCGCGCTGTTTCCCGGACAGATCGCCTCGAGCTGGGCCGGGCGCGGCCATGTCACGGGCGTGGGCGGCTTGTCGTTCAAGGCCCTGATGATTGTATCGCTGGTCGGCGGTGTCTTCGGCGCCATTCTGTTGTTGGTGACGCCCTCGGCCATTTTCGCCCGGATGGTGCCGTGGCTGGTGCTGTTCGCCACCGCCATCTTCGCCTATGGTAGCTTCATGCCCCGCAAGGCTGAGCGCCCGCCGGTACTCAACAAATGGGGCGCGGGAACGGCACAGTTCGGCATCGCGATCTATGGCGGCTATTTCGGCGGCGGCATCGGCTTTCTGATGCTGGCGGCGCTGACCGCGGCAGGCCTGTCGATCCGCAATGCCGCCGCCGACAAGAATGTGCTGGCGGGGGTGATGAATGCCAGCGCGGTGGTCATCTTCATATTCTCGCCCCAGGTGCAATGGCTGCCCTGCGCCATTGCCTGTGCCGGCGCCACCATCGGCGGCTGGATCGGCGGCAACATGGTCAACAAGGTCAACGAGAAATTCCTGCGCCTGGCCGCCATCACCATCGGCGTGGTGCTGACCATCGGCCTGTTTTTACGAGCGCCTTAGGTGCAGCAAGGCATCTGCCGATGCTCTGACCTCAAATCCTGCACTCTTCCAATTACAGGCCCGGCGAATTTGGCCTCAGGGCTATTCTTCGAATATGTCCAGCGGTAAAATCGCGGTCACCACGAAGTTCGGTACATCCACAAGCTGGCCGATACGCAGATCCACCGCGACGGCGGCAATCACATAAGCCTGTTCGCGCGTCATACCGCGATTATCCACGATCCAATCGATCATGCGTATCAAAGCATCTCGCGTGGCCAGGGTGAGGTCCTCCGAGAGATTTGTCAGAGCGGCAACCTTTGGGCTGTCGAGATAAGCCAGATGGGGCGGAACCTCGCCTTCTCTCTTCACCGGAATACCGGTTACGCCATAAAAACGACTCGGTTCAGTCGCTTTGAGCTGCCCCCCGCCCTTGATATGAGGAAAGCGGATTTTTGTTCCGGCCCCTTTCAGCAGTTCACATTTGACCGTAACCCGCGCCGACATTTCAATCGCAGTACCGCAGACTTCGCCGTCGCCCTGGGCATAATGAATATCCCCGGTCCACAAACCGGCGCCTTCGTGAAGCACCGGGAACAGAATTGTGGTGCCAATTTGCATGGCCTTGATATCCATGTTTCCGCCATTTTCGCGCGGAGGGATGGTTCGAAGTCCCTGGCTGGCCCAAGGAGCGCCTTGCGCAAACAGTTTTTCGGGAATCGCGCCCGCAGGCTCCGGGAGCAAGACGAAGCCTCCAGCTCTTGCCAGATCTTCTTCTCTTTTCAGGGCCTCTGAAACTTCCTGCTTTCCGGGCAGAACACCGATTGATCCGGGAAACGCGCACATGGGAACACGCACCCCCGGTAACTGTTCGGACACGGCAAATAACCTGTCCAAGCGCCAATTCGCGATGAAGGGGCCGGTTATTACATCCCGCAGGAAGCCGAACCCAGGAACAATTACAGTGTAACCATAGGTGTCAGGTTCGATATCAACGATTGTCACTGCGAGCGCATCACCTCGCTCGGCCCCCTCGATATAGACGGGGCCTGTCATGGGGTGAACGCGATTCAAGTCGCACTTTTCAACGTCCGCCGAAGTGCTCGACAGATCGAATTGATTATCAAAGGCATCCCGCGTTTCAAATACGATGTAATCGCCGGAAGACGCGCGCGCGACAGGCTCTAACGACCAGTGAAGCCTGTTGAAACAGTTCTTATCCTCGGCCGCGGTAGCTCCTGTTCGTCCGACGCGGATGACCTTTGCGCTCATACGCAACCTTCCCGTTCATGCAGCGATCCCAATCCGGGATGGCGGCAATGGCAAGCGTCTGACGTTGCAGGGCACATCTGGCGCAGTCCTCCGTCGTGAACTCCCCGTGCTACTGCTTGATGATCTGACCGTCCGGCAGGCGCACTTCGCCCCAGCCCTGATTAAGCGGATGGTTGCGGTTCCAGGGATATTTGGCGACCGCGGCCTCGTTGATCTCGATGCCCCAGCCCGGCGCCTCGTTGGCATACATGTAGCCGCCCTTGGTCACCGGCAGGCCCGAGAAGATTTCGTGCGCCGCATCGTTGAAGAAGGCATTTTCCTGCACGCCGAAATTGGTGCAGCTGAGATCCAGCGCCAGGTTGGCGGCGTGGCCCACCGGCGAAGTGTCGGCGGGGCCATGCCAGGCGGTGCGGACATTGAAGATCTCGCCCATCGCCGCATATTTGCGGCAAGGCGTCAGGCCGCCCATCTGCGACACATGCATGCGCATATAGTCGATCAGGCGTTCGGCGATCAGCGGCACGATCTCATGGGGTGAGTTGAACAGCTCCCCCATCGACAGCGGCGTGGCACACTGGGCACGGATGTTGCGGAACCAGGCAATGTCTTCCGGCGAGACCGGGTCTTCCAGGAAGAAGAGGCGGAACTGTTCCACATCCTTGCACATCTTCACCGCCTGGGTGGGGGTGATGCGCTCATGCACGTCATGCAGCAGCTCCACCTCCATGCCCAATTCCTTGCGGCAGGCTTCGAAGAGCTGCATGGCGCGGCGGATATAGCCTTCGCGCTCAAAAACCGGCGCGTTGTGCAGCGCCGGAATGCGCTGGGACTTGCTGGGGCCGGCGCCATAGCCGGCCATGCCGGGCACGCCGACCTGGACGCGGACATGGCGAAAGCCATTGGCGATGTGCCGCTTGGCCTGATCAATCACGTCCTTGATTTCGCTGCCCGACGCATGGGCGTAGCAGTCCGCCGCCTCGCGCGCCTTGCCGCCCAGCAACTGGTAGACCGGCAGACCCGCCTGACGGCCCTTGATGTCCCACAGCGCCTGATCGACACCGCTGATGGCGTTGTTCAGAACGCCGCTGTTGCGCCAGTAGGAGGAATTGTAGGCCATCTGCCACGTATCCTCGATACGGTCGGCGGGTTTTCCCACCAGCAGCGGCTTGAGATATTTCTCGACCGCAATCGGGATCAGATCGGCGCGCTGGGTGAAGGTGGCACAGCCATAGCCATACAGGCCGGCCTGGTCGGTGTTGACCTTGACGATCACCAGACGCACAGTTTGCGGCGAGCATTGGATGACGCTGATATCCTTGATGATGGGGGATCTCATGCCGCGCTGGGACTGTTCGACCCGTGCCTGGGCCTTGGCTTCCTTTGTGGCCAGCAACGCAGCGCTGCTTGCCACCGCCGCACCGATCAATTCACGCCTGCGCATACTTAAAACTCCCCATGAAATGACGCCGCTGTCTGGCGGCTGACAGATTGTTGGCGGTGACCGTAAGTGGCAGCGCGTCCGGCGGCAAGTTCGCCGAAAGCCTTGCTGCGGCGCGGCAAAAACAGGCGGTTGTTTTCCGCGCACCGATGTATCCACTATGGATATAGGAGAGCCAGATGAAGACCATCCAGATCATTTCCGCAATTGTGCTCTCGGCTGGCACGGCCCTAGCCCAAACTCCGGCGCCGGCAGCCGCCGGCAACCTGCCCGCCGGCTTTTATCCCAAGTCGCCCTGCGTCAAACCCAACGCCGATTTTGGGCGCCAGCCGGACCAACGCGACGGCAAGGCGGTGGCTGCTTATAATGAGAAAATCCGCGCCTATAACAAGGCGATGGAAGCCTTCAATCCCTGCGTCCAGGATTATGCGGCCCGGGCCAATCACGACATCCAGGAAATCCGCGCCGCCGTCGCCGCTGCCAACGCGAACTGACGTGACGCCCATGTAGACTTTGCAGGGCGGCCCGGGCCGCGTGGGCCTATGATGCCCCACGACTCGGGGCTTTCATGACCTCTTCCCATCTCTCCTTGCGTGACACGCTGCTGGCGGTGCTGGTGGTGTTCATCTGGGGCACCAATTTCGTGGTGGTGCGCTGGGGTCTGGACATGCTGCCGCCGTTGATGATGGCGGCCATCCGCTTCGCTCTGGTGCTGTTTCCTGCCATCTTCTTCCTGAAAAAGCCCGACGTGTCCTGGCGCCTTCTGGCGCTGTACGGCTTTTGCCTGGGGACCGGGCAGTTCGGGATGCTGTATCTGGCCATGGACGGGTTCATCTCGCCGGGCATGGCCTCGGTGGTGATGCAGACCCAGGTCTTTTTCACCATCGCCATCGCGGCCCAGCGAACCGGCGAGAAACCAAAGCTGCATCACCTGCTGGGCCTGGTGCCCGCCACCGCCGGCCTGATCCTGATCCTGACGCACAATGGCGAAGACATCACTGCTGCCGGGCTGGCGCTGGTGCTGGGCGGCGCGCTTTGCTGGGGCGCCAGCAACCAGGCGGCGCGCGAAGCCGCCCATCAGTCCGCCAGCCGCGGCCATCCCATGAATCCGCTGGCCTTTGTGGTGTGGGCCAGCCTGTTCGCCATGCCCGGATTGCTTTTGATGTCGCTGCTGCTGGAAGGCCCGGCGCGGGTGGCACAGGCGATGGCGACCTCGCAATGGACCATCTGGCCCACCTTGGTGTGGCAAAGCGCGGCCAACACCCTGTTCGGCTACACCATGTGGGCCTGGCTGCTGTCGCGCTATCCGGCGGCGACCGTCGCCCCCATGTCACTCTTGGTGCCGGTGTTCGGCATGGGGGCTTCGGCCCTGATGATGTACGAGCCGCTGCCGGGCTGGAAGCTGATCGCCACCGCCCTGATCATGGCCGGTGTCGGCATCAATCTGTTGTGGCGGCCCCGCAAAACGCTGGTAAGCGGCGAAGCGGGATAACGGCGGCGAAGAGCGACGCGGGCCCGGAAACCTACTTCACAGTCTTGAAGGCGATGAACTTGATGCGCTTGCCGGGGTCCAGCAGCATCTGGTGCGCCGTGCCGGCCGGGATCAGGAAGTAGTCGCCCGGACGCATCGGGCGGCTGGTGCCCCCGGTGATCGACTTGCCGCGATGCTCGCCCGGCGCCTCCAGTTTCGATCCTGCAATCGTGCCGCCGGTAACGAAGGTGGCTTCGCCTTCCTGCACGAAGATATGATCGGTCATCGCGTGATGGATTTCCGCCTCGCCCGGCTTGTCGCGGGTGGTGTTGATCACCCGGTAGGCGGGCGCCTGGGTGATGATGATCTGGGAATAGAAGGCATCCTTCGTCATGCCCTTCTTCAGTTCGGCGTCCAGGGTGCGGCCGGTGATGTGGCGCACGGCCTTGTCGCCCTCGGCCCTGGTCTGGGCAAACGCGGCCAGCGGCAACAGGACCAGCGCGGCGGCGAGTGCGATTGTCTTGTTCATGGACGTCTCCTCGGTCTTTGTTGTTGTTTTGAGGGATCTTTAGCCCCGCCCCGCCGAAAAGCCAGTACCGGCAAAAAGAAAGAGGCGCGGACCATAGGCCCGCGCCTCTTTTTTCGTACGCAGTTGCGAAGGTTCTAGCGCTTGGTCTTGCGCTTGGCCTTCTTCTTGGTGGCCTTTTTCGTGGTCTTCTTGGCCTTCTTCACGACCTTCTTGGCGGCTTTCACCACCTTGGCCTTCTTGGCCTTACGCTTCTTCTTCTTCGCCGGCTTGCCGGTGAACAGGCCCGCGACCGCGGCTTCCAGTTCCGCCGCGCGCTTGGCCAGCTTGCTCTTCTTCTTCGCCATGACTCAACTCCCTCTAACATCAACGTTGATGGCGCGAATCTAGCGTGATTCTGAACGCAATCAAAATCTCTGTGGACAATTTCCGGTCAACCACGCCCGCCCCATGCCGGCACCAAAGAAAAAGGCGCGCCTCGCGGCGCGCCTTTTCATAGTTTATGGAAGCGATGACTATTCTTAGTCTTCGTCGCTGCCGCTGCCGGCCTTCTTCTTCGGCGTCTTCTTCTTCAGGGCCGCACCCAGAATGTCGCCCAGGCTCGCGCCCGAGTCGGACGAGCCGAACTGCGCCACGGCTTCCTTCTCTTCCGAGATTTCGCGGGCCTTGATGGACAGGCTGACCTTGCGGCTGGCCTTGTCCATGCTGGTCACCAGCGCATCCACCTTGTCGCCCTTGCCGAAGCGTTCCGGGCGCTGGTCATTGCGGTCGCGGGCCAGATCGGCGCGGCGGATGAAGGAGCGCACGCCGCCCTCCAGTTCCACTTCGATGCCGCCGTCATTGACCTCGGTGACCGTGCCGGTGACGACCTGGTTCTTCTTGAGGGCGCCGCCCGACGGGCCGGCCTTCTCGATCGGATCGCCATCCAGCTGCTTGATGCCCAGGCTGACGCGCTCCTTCTCGACGTCGATGTCCAGCACCTTGGCCTTGACCATCTGGCCCTTTTCATAGGTCTTGATGGCTTCTTCGCCCGCTACCGACCAGCTGAGGTCGGAGAGGTGGACCATGCCGTCAATGTCCGAATCCAGGCCGATGAACAGGCCGAATTCGGTGATGGACTTGACCTCGCCCTCGATAATCGTGCCGGCCGGATGATTGGCGGTGAAGGCGTTCCAGGGATTTTCCTGGGTCTGCTTCAGGCCGAGGCTGATGCGGCGCTTGTTGGAATCCACTTCCAGAACCGCCACGTCCACATCGGTGCCGGGGGTGACCAGCTTGGACGGGGCCATGTTCTTCTTGACCCAGGACATTTCGCTGACATGGACCAGGCCTTCGACGCCCGGCTCCAGCTCCACAAAGGCGCCATAGTCGGTGACGTTGGTGACCTTGCCCTTGAACTGCACGCCCACCGGATACTTGGCGGCAACGCCTTCCCAGGGATCGGTCTGCAGCTGCTTCATGCCCAGGCTGATGCGCTGGGTTTCGTGATTGATCTTGATGATCTGCACGGTGACGGTCTGGCCCACCGACAGGACTTCGGTCGGGTGCGAGACGCGGCGCCAGGCGATGTCGGTGACGTGCAACAACCCGTCCACGCCGCCCAGGTCCACGAAGGCGCCATAATCGGTGATATTCTTGACCACGCCTTCGACGATCTGCTTTTCCTGCAGGCTGGCGACGAGGCTGGTGCGCTCCTCGGCGCGGCGTTCTTCCAGAACGGCGCGGCGCGAGACCACGATGTTGCCGCGGCGGCGATCCATCTTGAGGATCTGGAACAGCTGCGGCTGGTTCATCAGCGGGCCGACATCGCGCATCGGGCGGACGTCCACCTGCGAACCGGGCAGGAAGGCCACGGCGCCATCGAGGTCAACCGTGAAGCCGCCCTTGACGCGGCCGAAGATCACGCCGGTGACGCGGGTGACATCGGTAAAGGCCTTTTCAAGCTTGACCCAGCTTTCTTCGCGGCGGGCCTTGTCACGCGACAGCACGGCTTCACCGAGCGCATTTTCGACGCGCTCCAGGTAAACCTCGACGGTGTCGCCCACCTTGATGTCGGCGGGAATGCCGGGCATCGCGAATTCCTTGAGGGAAATGCGGCCTTCGGTCTTGAGGCCCACATCGACCATGGCGAAGTCGTTTTCAATGGCGACAATGGTGCCCTTGATGACCTGGCCTTCCTGGGGGGACTGGGTTTCGAAGCTCTGCTCGAGCATCGCGGCGAAGTCTTCGCGGCTCGGAGCGGAAATGGAGGAGTCGGTACGTTCTTTGGTTGCGGCGCGAGCCATAAAGTGAGTCCTAACAGTCGTTCATGCCAACCGGCGGCTATCAAAGCCATCGGCGGACTTCCCAGGCGGATGCCCGGGCAATTGGGGTTTGAGAAGTAAGCGGGATGCCCTTTAGGCCGCCGGGCCTCCTTAGCCCCTGTGGCGGTCCCTGAGCGCGCCTTCAACCTTGGGAGAAACCAAAGCGAGAGCTGCCGCGAACGCGGCGTCTATACCCAAATCGGAGGTATCCAGCAAGTCGGCGTCCGGGGCCTGTTTCAGGGGCGAAATCGGGCGACTCTTGTCGGCCTCGTCCCGGGCGCCCAGTTCGGCCACCACATCCTGTTCGGCCCGGCGGATACCCATGGCCTTGAGTTCCGCCCAGCGGCGGCGGGCGCGGGTTTCCAGCCTGGCATCGACATAGAGTTTGGCGGTGGCGCTGGGGCAGATCACGGTGCCGATATCGCGCCCGTCCATCACCGCGCCGGGGCCGCCGCCCGGCGGGCTGGCCAGGAAGTTCTTCTGGAAGTCCAGCAGCGCGGTGCGAACCGCCGGGATGGCGGCAACATAGGAGGCGGCCTTGCCGACAATATCGGTGCGGATGCGCGGATCGCCCGCCAGGTTGAAATCCATGGTCTGTGCGCCGCGCAGCGCGTCGGCCTCGTTGGACGGATCGCCGCCCGATTCCAGCACACTGAAAGCGGCCAGCCGGTAAAGCGCGCCCGAATCCAGATGGGCAAAACCGAAATGCGCCGCCAGTTTCTTGGCCAGGGTGCCCTTGCCGGACGCGGCAGTGCCGTCGACCGCGATAACGATGCTGCTGATCTTGCTCATGGCGCTTCCATAACCGCGCCAAGACCTTTCATCAAATCCTGATACTCGGGAAAGGATGTCGCGATCATGGTGACGTCGTCCACCGTCACCGGCTGTTGCGAGGCGAGTCCCATGGTGAGAAAGCTCATGGCGATGCGGTGATCCATATGGGTCGGGACGGTGCCGCCGCCGGGCACGCCATCAGGACCCATGCCTTCAATGAGAAGATCGTCGCCTTCAATTTCATAGCGTACGCCATTCAGCATCAGACCCAGCGCAACCGCCTCAAGCCGGTCGCTTTCCTTCACCCGCAACTCTTCCAGTCCGCGCATCGCCGTCTTGCCGGTGGCGAAAGCCGCCGCAACGGCAAGGATGGGATATTCGTCGATCATCGAGGGCGCGCGGTCGGCCGGCACTTCGACGCCTTTCAATTCGCAATGGCGGACCACCAGATCACCGATCTCCTCGCCGCCGCTTGTGCGCCTGTTGCGCACTTCGATCTTGGCGCCCATCTCCAGCAAGGTCTGGATCAGGCCGGTGCGGCGGGGATTGAGCAGGATTGCGGGCAGCTCGATCTGCGAACCCGGCACGATCAGGGCCGCCACGATGGCAAAAGCCGCCGAGGACGGATCGCGCGGCACTTCGACATTGCAGCCGGTCAGTTGGGCGGGGCCTTCCACCGTAATGACTTCACCACCTTCGGCCCGCGGCGAAACGCTGATCCTGGCACCGAATGCCGCCAGCATCTTTTCGCTGTGATCGCGGGTCAGCGCATCCTGCGAAATGCTGCTGGTGCCTTGCGCGTTGAGCGCCGCCAGCAGCAGCGCTGATTTCACCTGGGCGGACGCGGTGGCGACATGGGTGGTGATGGCCTTGGCGTCTTTGGCGCCATGCAGGGTCAGGGGCATCAGCGCCTTTTTACCCTGCCCTTCATAGGTGACGCCAAAGGCGGTCAGCGGCGCCACAACCCGCGCCATGGGGCGCGACCTTAAACTGGCATCGCCGGTGAAGATGGCGGTGATCGGCGTGGTGGCCATCGCCCCCATCACCAGCCGTGAGCCGGTGCCCGAATTGCCGAAATCCAGTTCCGCGGCCGGGCTCTTCCAGTTCCCCACCCCCGTGCCGGTGACCCGCCACCGGCCCGGGCCCTCCTGGGTCAGGGTGGCGCCAAACCCGCGCAGGGCGCCGGCGGTGGAATGGACGTCACCGGATTCCAGCAGGCCGGTGATGCGGGTTTCGCCGTTGGCCAGCGCGCCCAGGATCAGGGCCCGCTGGGAAATGGATTTGTCGCCGGGTATCTGGGCCGTCCCGGTCAGGGGGGCGGCGCGCCGGGCACGCAATGGGGCGGAATTGGCGTTGTGCATCAGGGGCTTCAAAAGACCTTTACAGGCGGGGCAACCCGTGGCAAACGCGCCCCTCCAATAACCCTCTTCTTGCGGGAAGCATCATCTTGGTCAAGGCAGATCTTGGAACCAAACGGGCGTGCCCGAGCTGCGCGGCGAGGTTTTACGACCTTACCAAGCGGCCGATCGAGTGCCCCAAATGCGGTTTCAGCTATGAGCCGGAAGCGCTGTTCAAGCAGCGCCGCAGCCGCGTGGCCGAGACCGTAGAGGCCAGCAAGGTCGTCGCGGCCGATACCGAAGACGAGGATGAAGACGACGAAGACGAAGACGGCGATTCCGACGACGAGGAAGAAGAAGCCGAAGCCGTTGTCGAGGCGCCGCTGAAGATCGCGGCCACCGGCGAGGACGAGGACGAAGAGGCCGAGGAAGAAGAAGCTGAGGCGGAATCGGGCATGTCGGTCGTCGATGCCGACGAAGCCGACGGCATCGAGGATATGGAAGTCGAGGACGACGAAGACGAGGAAGACAACGATCTTCTGGGCGAAGTGGAAGACGAGGAAGATGATGTCTCCGGCATCATCGATCCCGGCATCGCCAAGGACGAACCCTAGGTTTTAGAGTTCAGGCCGGACACCAGACCGGCCTGTCATTGGTACGGGGCCATAGCTCAGCTGGGAGAGCGCCTGCATGGCATGCAGGAGGTCAGCGGTTCGATCCCGCTTGGCTCCACCAATTCCCGCCGATCCGGCGGAGACAATTCATCACCACTGCGGATTGCGGGAATTGGTGGAGCCAAGCGGCTGAGTGCCCACCTGTCAGCGCACACTTGTTTCACTCCCTGCACGCGCTACTCTCCCCCCATGCGCTTCACCAACAAACATATCGTCGTCACCGGCGCGGCCTCCGGGCTGGGCCTTGCCATCGCCAAGGCCGCCGAGGCCGAAGGCGCCACCATCACCGCCATCGACCGGGTTGCCGCGCCCTTCGCCACCAGCCGCATCTGCGACATTAGCGATGAGGAACAGGTCAAGCGGGCGCTGTCGGAGCTGCCGCGCCTCGACGCGGTGGTGAACAGCGCCGGCATCGCCCGCCGCGCCAAGGTCGATGAGACCGACATGGCCGATTACGATGCGGTGATGGCCGTGAATGTGCGCGGCGCCTTCCTGGTCTCGAAATACGCCCTGCCCCATCTGCGGGCCTTTGGCGGATCGGTTTTGCATCTGTCATCAGGCGTGGCGACCACCGGCACGCGCAACCGCGCCGCCTACAGCGCCAGCAAGGGCGCCATCGTGTCGCTGACCCGGAACATGGCGCTGGACTATGCGCAGGACAAGGTGCGGGTGAACTGCATCTGTCCGGGCTTCGTCAACACGCCGCTGCTGGCCAACCTGCCGGAAGAACGCCGCGCCAAGCTGACCGCCCTGCACCCGCTGGGCCGCATGGGCGAGCCCGAGGACATCGCCCATATGGCGCTGTTCCTGATTTCCGATCAGGCCTCATGGATCACCGGCCAGGCCATCGCGGTGGATGGCGGCTTCAATGTCGGCCACAGCGAAGACATCTAATCGCTTGTCTTTTGGCCGCTGGTGGCGTCGCTTCGTCGCTCATGGGCCATTGGCCCACATCGCTCCTCGCTCCTGGCCAGCGGCCAAAATCCTGCGCGCTTTTTTCTGGCGCTGAGGGTAGGTTTTCGCATCTAACAGGATTCAACCTTGAGCGAATTTGTCGACGCCCGTACGCTTCCCCCCGGCACGGTGCTGACGCCCGATATCGCGATTGTGGGCGGCGGACCGGCGGGCATCAGCCTTGCCATGGCGCTGGCCTCGACAAAGCTCAACATCCTGCTGCTGGAATCGGGATCGGCGAATTTGGATCCCAATGTTCAGGCGCTTTATGCCGGCAGCCAGAGCGGTGATGACTATGCGCCGCTGGATGCCGGACGGCTGCGCACCTTGGGCGGCGGCACCAATCATTGGGGCGGCTGGTCGCGCCCGCTGGATGCCATCGATTTCGAGAAGCGCAACTGGGTGCCCCATTCAGGCTGGCCATTCGCGCGCAGCGCGCTGGAGGCTTATTACCCGCGCGCCCAACAGCTGATCGAGGCAGGCCCGTGGATTTACGACCGGGGCGACGATGTCGCTTCCAGCACGGGTCCGATGCTGCCGCTGGGCGATGGCGGGCTCTACACCAGCTGGTTTCAGTTCTCCAAGATGCGCGACGACGTGCTGCCGACGCGTTTCGGCGTACGCTATGAAGCAGATCTGAAAGCCGCCGCCAACATCAGGCCGCTGCTGAACGCCAATGTCACGGCCATTCGCCTGACTCCTAATGCAACACAGGTCGAGCGGCTGGATGTCGCCACCCTCAACTCCAACGGCGGCATCAACAACCGCTTCACGGTCAGGCCGCGCCATGTCGTGATGGCGGCCGGCGGGATGGAGAATGCGCGGCTGCTGCTGGCCTCCAATGACGTGATGAAGGCTGGCGTTGGCAACCAGAACGATCTGGTGGGCCGTTTCTTTGGTGACAATCCCATTCCGCGCAATGTCGCGACCCTGGTGGTGTTCCCGGGCAAGGCGGCGTCCTATTACGTCAGCACCCAGAATATGGGCGGGGCGCGGATGCGCGCGGTGTTCGCGCCCACGTCCGGCTTTGCCCGCAGCCGCCGCGTGATGGGTTCGCTGACCACGGTGGAATATCCGGTGGAACTGGACGAGACCGGCAAGGCAGCCGTGATCACAACCGCCAATGCGCTGGGCGTGGATGCCTCAAACGCGCAGGCCTATTCGGTGGGCTGCGGCATGGAGCTGCTGCCCGACCCTGACCGGCGCCTGACCCTGACCGGCGACATGGACGCGCTGGGGCTGCCGCGCCTGAAGCTGCACAACACCATCAGCGACACCGATTTCGCCTTGTACCGCCAGACCCTCAGCGAGCTGGGGCGCCAGGTGCTGGCCTCCCGGGCCGGCTTGCTGCGGATCAATTGCAGCACGCGCGCGGACTGGCTGAAGAACATGGATTGGGGTCATCACCATCTGGGTACGCTGCGCATGCATACGGACCCTAAACAGGGCGTGGTGGATGGCGACGGCAAGGTGCATGGCATCGCCAACCTGTTCGTGGCGGGCAGCGCGGTGTTTCCAACCTATGGCGCGTCCAATCCGACTCTGAACCTGATCGCCCTGACCTTGCGGCTGGCCGACCATCTGAAAAGGGTCGCCACATGAACCGCCGCGCGCTTTTGGCGGGACTGGCCGCGGCGGGCGCGGTGATGGCCGCGGGCCTTTATCGTTTCACCGACATTTTCGGCAAGCACTACCCGTCCACGCCTTACGACGATCTGCTGATCCAGCTGGCGGACCGCGAGCAGGCCGCCAAGCTGGGCGCTGCCGTGCGCGGCACGCCGGACGCGCAGGCGTTGGCAGTGCGGCTGAGAGCCGGCATGTCGGGCGATTTGACGGCAGCGGCGGAAGCCGATATCGCGGCGGGGCGGCTGATGGAAGTGGAAGGCTGGCTGCTGCCGCAGAGCGTGGCGCTGCTCGCGGCGCTGGCGGCTAAAAGCTAGGGCCTCTTGGCCGGGATCAGCCCGCGCAGGGAATTGCCGAAATAGAAGCCGTTTTTCAGGTCGGCGGGGGTCAGTGTCGCTTCGCGCGCCCTGCCCTCTTCGATCAGTTCGGCGCGCAGGCAACCGCCCAACACGCCGGCGTCAATCGGCGGGGTGAGCAAGACGCCCCCCTGCTCGACAAAGATATTGCTGCGCGCACCCTCGGTCAGTTCACCGTGCTCGTTGCAGAACACCACTTCATCCGTTCCCAGGCGCTTGACTTCGTTTTCGTACAACTCGCGCCAGCTCGTCTTGTGGCGCAGCAGAAGATCGCTGCTGTGAGTCGCTTCCGGCGAAATCGCATAGGTCCAATGGGGCGGATCGGTCCCAAGGTCATAGGCGACAGCGTGGTGGTCGCCCTGTTCGTTCAGTGTGAGTCGGACACGCCGGGCACCAGTCTTTCCCGCCACCGCCTGATGCAGCGCGATCCGCGCGGTGCAGGAATCGAATTGCAGGTCGAAGACCTTGGCCGACGCTTCCATGCGGGCGAAATGCCGGTCGAGACGGACAAAACCATTTTCCCAGCGCAGGGTTTCGATCAGCTCCAGCGGGCGGCGGCCCTGCTCGAAGAAGCGGGCCTTGAGCAAACACTCGGCATATTCGCTGTGCAGCTGCGAATCCTGCACCACGCCGCCGCCGATTCCCAGTTCGCCCTTGCCTTGCGCAATCGTCAGGGTGCGGATGGCGACATTGAACCGGGCCGAACCATCCGGCGCGAAATATCCGACTGCGCCGCAATAGGCGCCCCGCGGCGAGGTTTCCAGTTCGCGCAGGATTTCCATGGCGCGGATCTTGGGCGCGCCGGTGACCGAACCGCAGGGAAACAGAGCGCGCAGTATATCGGCCACACCGACACCGGCGCGTTTTTTCGCCGTCACCGTGGATACCATGGTGTGCAGGGTGGGATAGGTTTCGACCTTGAACAGGTCCGACACCTCCACGCTGCCGCCTTGCGCGATGCGGGACAGATCGTTGCGGATCAGGTCCACGATCATCAGGTTCTCGGCGCGATCCTTGGCGCTGGCCGAAAGCCGCATCCGTTCGCCCGGCGCATTATCGCCGCGCGGCGTGGTGCCTTTCATCGGGCGCGTGGTCAGCCGGCCATCGGCGGCCAGTTCGAAGAATAGTTCGGGCGACAGGCTCAGGATCTGGCGGTCCCCGTCATCGACAAAGCCGCAATGCAGCGCACCACTCTTTGCCAATAGCTGTTCGTAAAGCGCATGCGCGTTCCCTGCGAACACGAAGCGGGCCCGGAAGCTGAGATTGGCCTGATAGATGTCGCCGGCGGCGATATAATCCTTCACCGCCGCAAAGCGCAGGGCATAAGCCGCTTCGTCCCATTCCGGCGTCAGGGGACCGGCATAGGCCCGGCCGACCGGCGCGGGAGTCTCGCCGGGACCATCGAACACCCCCAGCCGCAGCAACGGCTCGTTCTGAGGGGCCAGGCTGGCCAGTTTGGGCTCCAGAACGGTGCCGAGCCCGTAGCCCAGCCAGCCAGCCACATGCCGGCCAGCCGCCAGCGCGCCTTCCAGGGCCGCCAAAGCCGCCGGCACCTCTGCCGGCCGGTCCGCCCGAATGACCTGCCGGGGGGCGGCGAAAACCCGCCGTCCGGACGTATCATCGAGGAGTACCAGCATATGCAACCCTTAGTTGTCCCCACATGTGAGAACGCCTTGA
This sequence comes from Pseudomonadota bacterium, assembly GCA_041178445.1. Lineage (GTDB taxonomy): Bacteria > Pseudomonadota > Alphaproteobacteria > Micropepsales > Micropepsaceae > Rhizomicrobium. The sequence goes on from JBEGVG010000008.1 coordinate 18,860, forward strand.
ACGAGAACGAAATGGCACCATATCAGATCAGGACCGCGCCGCCCGGAGGGGGCTCAAAACGGTCCCCAGCCGCTCAAGGGAGGGCTGAACATGAACAGGCGTACGACATTCGCAAGCCCTTATCTGCTGGGTTTTGGGCCTGCGCATCACCGAAGCGGTGAGAGGCATTCCACGACGCGATCCGCGTCAGCGCAGAGGACCACGCTCTGCCGGCTCGCCGGCAAACAGGCGCAGCCCGACGGCAAAACGTTCCCTCGCCGCGCCATGGCGACGGAACATTTTTTGCATGGCTTCATCCGGCGCCGGGGCATCGAAGTGAGTGCTGCCGCGTTGGAAAATGGATTGCTCAAGAACGATTTGGCCCGCAGGCAGATCCGACCGAGCGTGCGGACCGTAAAAGTAAAGATTGGAGGCTTATCATTACGGACAGATTTGAAATTGACGATGGTGAAGAGGCCCGCGCTGTGGCCGGCCGCATCGCCTATATCAAGCCCACGGGCAGCGACGAGGCACACCGCCTGGGCCTGCTTCCGGCCAATATCGATCTGCCTGCCGGGATGAAGCTCTATGTGCTGCACGCCGAAGACGGCAGCGTGCTGGGTTTCACCGATGGTTATGCTTCCGCCTATGGCGCCGCGGTACAGAACGAGCTCACCCCCGTCAGCGTCCACTGACGCGGGGCGCATGAACAATAAAAGCCGGGCCCTCGGGTCCGGCTTTTTTGTTTGGCAAAGCTTGCTAGTATGGCCGCCATGCGCACCACATTGTTCGGGCTCACCGCCCTCGCCCTTCTCTTCGCCGCCCCGGCCCTGGCCCAGAATGCCGAACCGGAAGCGGTCAATCCGGCGCCGCCTATGGCCGTCATGCCGGCACCCAGCAACCCGCCCATGACCGGGCCCAAGCTGTTGATCTCGACCGCCATGGGCGACATCACCCTGCAGCTGGATTCCGTGCGCGCCCCCAAAAGCGTTGCCAACATTCTCGACTATGTGAAACGCAAGCATTACGACGGCACCATCGTCTACCGCGTCGCGCCCGGCTTTGTGATCCAGATGGGAAGCTGGGAAGCGGGCGGCAAGGGTCGCGGCGTTCGCCCGGCGCCGGTGGCGCTGGAAGCCAATAACGGCCTTTCCAATCTGCGCGGTACGGTTGCCCTGGCGCGCGAAGAAGGCCCCGATACCGCCAAGGCGGAGTTCTTCATCAACCTGGTCGATAATCTGAACCTGAACCGCAATCCCAACGATCCGGGCAACAATACCGGCTATGCCGTATTCGGTCAGGTGATCGCGGGCATGGATGTGGTGGATGCCATCGGCAATGTGGCGGTGGGCGATAATGGCCCGATGCCCGGCCAGGCGCCGGTGACGCCTATCCTGATCAAACGAATTGCGGTCGTGAAATAGCCGCTAGGCCGCCGACGAAGCCGCGCCGTTCTTGTCGCCCGTGAGAATGGCGTAAATCGCTTCGGGGGTGGAAGCAGCGCGCAGCTTTTCGCAGACCGCCTTGTCGCGCAGCAGGCGCGAGACCCGGGCCAGCGCCTTCAAGTGATCGGCGCCGGCATTTTCCGGAGCCAGCAGCATGAACACCAGATCCACCGGCTGGCTGTCCACCGCTTCATAATCGATGGAATTTTCCAGCCGCGCGAATATGCCCATGATGGATTTGGCTTCGCTCATCCGGCCGTGCGGAATGGCAATGCCCGCTCCCACCCCGGTGGTGCCAAGGCGCTCGCGTTCCACCAGCGTCTCGAAAATGCGCCGTTCGGAAATGTGGGTCAGGCCATGGCAGCGCGCCGCCAGTTCCTGCAGCAGCTGCTTCTTGGACTGCGCTTTCAGCGCCGGCAGAACGGCGTCGGGCGCGAGCAGATCGGCGATGTTCATCAACAGTCCCGGTGATGGCCACGCGATATTGTTCCGCGCGGAGAGATGTTACCGCCCTGCATTCCCGGCAGGGTGCTGCTCAAAAGCGGCGGGTTCATAAGCCGCCCCCCCGGCAATGTCAATCTTGACTTAGGTCACGTCAAATAAAGTGCAGAGTTTCAGCGATAGCTCGCCGCTTGCGGCGCCTCGCCCGCTTTCAATCGGCGGCGTTCCACAGAAGACGGGATGCGCAAAGCCTCGCGATACTTCGCCACGGTGCGGCGCGCGATGTTCACGCCGTCAGCTGTCAGCAGAGAAACAATGCGGTCGTCGGAAAGAATTTCGCGCGGTTCCTCATTCTCGATCATTTCGCGGATGCGATCACGCACCGCTTCGGCGCTATGCGATTCGGCGCCGTTCACCGACTGGATCGAGGCGGTGAAGAAATATTTCAGCTCGAACAGCCCGCGCGGCGTCGAGATATACTTGTTCGAGGTGACGCGGCTGACCGTGGATTCGTGCATCGAGATCGCGTCGGCAATGATTCGCAAATTGAGCGGCCGCAGATGCCGCACGCCATGGGTGAGGAACGCATCCTGGTGGCGCACGATCTCGCTGGCGACCTTCAGGATGGTGCGGGCGCGCTGGTCCAGGCTCTTGACCAGCCAGTTGGCGTTGTTGAGGCAGTCGGCAAGATAGTTCTTGCTGTCCTTGTCACGCGCGGTTTTCGATACCGTGCCGTAATACTGGTTGTTGACCAGCAGGCGCGGCAGGGTGTCGGAATTAAGCTCGATCAGCCAGCCGCCATCGGGGCCGACCTTCACAAACACATCGGGCACCACCGGCGTCACCGGTTCTGATCCGAAGGCCAGGCCCGGCTTGGGATTGAGCTGGCGTATTTCGGAGATCATGTCGGCAATGTCTTCGGCGTCCACGCCGCACAGCGCCGTCAATTGGCCCATGTCGCGGCGGGCCACCAGATCCAGCCGGGTCATCAGCGCTTCCATGGCGGGATCAAGCCGGTCTTTCGCCTTCAATTGTAGGCTCAGGCATTCGGCCAGGTCACGGGCGCCCACCCCCACCGGATCGAAACCCTGCAGCACGCCCAGCACCGCCTGCACGTCTTCGATTTCGCAGCCCAGGCGGTTGGAAACGTCCATCAGGTCGGCGCGCAGATAACCGGTCTCGTCCACCGCATCGATCAGCGCCAAGAGGATCATGCGATCTTCCGGCAGCAGGGCGGCGATGGAAAGCTGGCCTTCCAGATGATCCTTGAGCGAGACTTGCGCGGCGACGGAGGATTCCAGCCCGTCCTCGCCCTCATAGGCGTTGCCGGACTTCACTGTGGTCCAGTCGGTCAGCGAGCCCGATTGCGGGCCCTCGGCGGCGCGGGTGGCGGGAATGTCGCCGTCATACATATTCTCGTGCGCCGCCTGGTCCATGTCTGCGGTCTTGGAGAAATCGTCCCGCGACAGGGCTTCATCGGCGCGTTCACCGGCGCTGTCAGGGGCATTGTCAGCGGCCTCCTGCACGGGCGCGGCCTCGCGGTCATCGCGCTCCAGCAGCGGATTCTTTTCCAGTTCGGATTCGCAATATTCGGCCAGTTCGATGTTCGACAGCTGCAGCAGCTTGATGGCCTGCTGCAATTGCGGCGTCATGACCAGTGACTGGCCCTGCCGAATTTCAAGTCTCTGTCCAACCCCTGCCATGACGCCCTACAGCGAGAATTTTTCTCCGAGATAGACGCGCCGCACATCGCGGTCGCTGACGATCTCGGTCGGCGTGCCTTCCTTCAGCACGCGGCCGTCATGAAGAATATAGGCGCGGTCGATCACATCGAGCGCGTCGCGGACATTGTGGTCGGTGATCAGCACGCCGATGCCGCGGTTCTTGAGATGCTTGACCAGATCGCGGATTTCCCCAACCGCGATGGGATCGATGCCGGCAAAGGGTTCGTCCAGCAGGATGTAGGAGGGATGCGTCGCTAGGCAGCGCGCGATCTCGACGCGGCGCCGCTCGCCGCCCGACAGCGCCACCGAGGGGGTGTTGCGGATATGGGTGATGCCGAACTCGGCCAGCAGGGATTCGACCATGGCTTCCAGCCGGGCGCCATCGGGCTCCAGCAGTTCGGCGGTGGCGCGGATATTCTGTTCAGCGGTCAGGCCGCGGAAGATGGAGGCTTCCTGCGGCAGGTAGCCGATGCCCAGGCGGGCGCGGCGATACATGGGCAGCCGCGTCACGTCATGGCCGTCCACTTCGATGCTGCCGGTATCGGCCGGGATCAGACCGGTGATCATGTAGAAGCAGGTGGTCTTGCCCGCGCCGTTGGGGCCCAGCAGGCCCACCGCTTCGCCGCGCTTTAACGAAAGGGAAACCGACCGCACCACAGGGCGCTTGTTGAAGCTTTTGCCGATGCGCGTGACCACCAGCCCCTTGCCGCCTTCGACAAGGCGCAGGGAGTCCGCGGTATTCTCGCCGCCTGTCTGCTGGTTTTCCGGGCTTGTGTCGTCCATCGCAAAAATCATGCCTGTTCGTGTTTAAGGAACCATGAATTACGGCTTGCTTCGGCTGGGAAACACCGCCTGAACGCGCCCGCCGGTCGTGGCTTGGCTTTTTACCCCGCCCCCAAGCGTCGCCTGGCCGGTGACGAGATTGACGGTAAGCTGCGAGCCGCGCATCACGTTCTTGTCCTTCTTGAGTACGACATTGCCGATCATCGTCACGATCTTGCGCGGGACGTCATAGACGCCATTGTCGCCGGTGGCGGTGCCGCTGGCCGGAGAATCCACCACCACATTGCCGCTGGCGTTCACCTTGTCGGCATCGCCATCCAGCGTGGTGACGCGCACGGAGTTGGCGCGCATCTTGATGTCGCCCTGGGTGACGACCACGTTGCCCTGCCAGGTACCGGTCTTGCCGTTCAGGTCGGCCTGGAAGGAGTCGGAATTGATATTGATGTCGGCATTGGCGTTGTTGCGCTTGGGCGCGCTCTTTGCCGCCGGCTTGGCGGTCGGGGTCTGCGCCTGAAGCGTGCCGTTGACGGCCGCGCCGAGCGCGAAAGCCAGTGTGAATGAAAAGGTGAAACCGAGAATTTTTTTCATTTGCCGGATCCGTGAAGCGTCATACGCACATTGCCACTGAGGGTCAGGAGATTGGTGTTGCGGTCGGCGTGGAAGCCGTCGGCGCGAAAGGTGCCGTCGGGACCCTGCCCCGTCACCGGCTGGTGGCCGTGCACCACGCTCTGTTTCAGATTCATCGAGGCGCGCTGGCTGTGCAGTTCATAACCCGTGTCGGTGAAGATATCGATGCCGCCGGTCAGCTCCAGCCTGCCCGCCGCCATGTCCACCATGCCGGCGCGGGCGCGGGCATTGACCCAGCTGCTCTTGTCCATCGCCAGATCGGCTTCGAGATTCTGCAGGCTGGCCTTCTTGGCATTCTGGGAATCCTGCACCGCCATGTCGGCGGTGATCACAAAGGGATTGCCTTTGGCGTCGGCGCCGGTAAGCCGGGGCTTGATCATGGCAAGATCATTCTCGATGCGGCCCAATTGTTCATAGGACATGGAGAGCTGGCGCGGCTGGCGCTGGACGAAAAAGAAGGCCAGCACCGCCGCAATGATGAGAAACGCGCCCAGCGACAGCAGCCGCTTCATCAGATAGACGAACTTGGAATAGCGCAGCGCTTCTCTGGCGGTGGTGCGGACCCGTGCCGACCAGTCATATTGCGGGAGATCCTTGTCCGCTGCCATGCTCATGCAATCCCCGCGCGCAGGCAGTCATGGATGTGCAGGATGCCGAGCGGCTTACCACCGCCTTCTTCCAGCACGAAAAGCTGGGTGATTTTCTTTTCCGTCATCAGGCTGAGGGCTTCGGCCGCCAGCTGATCGGGATTGGCGATCTGGGGGCCCCTGGTCATCACATCGCCTGCGGTGCGGTTCTCGAAGCCTTTTTCCGCATGGCGCCGGACATCGCCATCGGTGACAATGCCGGTCAGATTGCCATCACCGTCCACGATGCCGACACAGCCCATGCGGCCCGAGGCCATGGTCAGCAGCACCTCGCGCATGCCGGCGCCTTGCGCGGCCAGCGGAATCTCGCCGCCGCTGTGCATCAGGTCGGACACCCGCACCAATGCCCGGCCAAGCGATCCGCCGGGATGAAAATCGCGATACTGGTCGGGCGAGAAACCCTTGCGCTCCATCAGCGCCACCGCGAGCGCATCACCCAGGCTCAGCATCATGGTGGTCGAGGTGGTGGGCGCCAGCCCCATGGGACAGGCTTCGGGCGAACGCGGCAGCAGCAGCTTCACATCCGCCGCCGTGATCAGGGTGGAGTCCGGATTGGCGCCGATGGCAATGATGGGAAGGCCGTGGCGCTTGGCATAGGTGACGAGGTCGGAAAGCTCCGCCGTCTCCCCGCCCCAGGACAGCAGCAGCAGCGCGTCCTGGCGGGTGATGGCGCCCATGTCGCCATGACTGGCTTCGGCGGGATGGACAAAATAGGCCGGGGTACCGGTCGAGGACAGGGTGGCGGCGATCTTGCGGGCGATATGCCCCGACTTGCCCATGCCGCTGACGATGACGCGGCCTTTGACCCCGAGGATCAGCCCCACGGCCCGGGTAAAGTCTGCGTCCAGGCAGTCGGCCAGGCTTCCCAGCGCCGCCGCGGCCATGGACAGCACCCGGCGGGCAGCCGCCAGATCGCTGGCCGCATCATCGACCGTCACGGGTGCCAGGATTGCCTTGGAGGATGACATTCAAGCCTTTGATATTATTGCGTGTTTTACACGCGCACCAGCTTATGCCTCCCAGGTTACGGAGGTGTTACGCGAATTTCGTGCCAAGTTTCGCGCGAAACGGGACTGACCGCAAGGCGGACCGGTTTACGGTGCAAACGCTCCGACTACGGAGCATCAATGCGCGAAAGATGCCCCCGCATGTCAGTGGGCGAAAATGTCGACATCGTCCCAGCCGGCCAGATCCAGATCGGCGCGGCTCGGCAGGAAGTCGAAACAGGCTTTGGCCAGTTGGGTGCGGCCCTCGCGCGCCAACATCACATCCAGCGCCGCCTTGAGCTGGTGCAGATAGGCGACATCGTTGGCGGCATAGGAGAGCTGCTTTTCCGACAGCTCCCTGGCGCCCCAGTCGGAGGATTGCTGTTCCTTCGACAGTTCGACGCCCAGCAGTTCGCGCACCAAATCCTTGAGGCCGTGCCGGTCGGTATAGGTGCGCACCAGCTTGGAGGCGATCTTGGTGCAATAGACCGGCTTGCATTCCACATTCAGATAGCGGCGGAACATGGCGATGTCGAAGCGGGCGAAATGGAACAGCTTGGTGGTGGCAGGATCACCCAGCAGCTTTTTCAGATTGGGCGCGGCGTAATTTCCGGCCGCGAACTGCACCGCATGGCACACGCCGTCGCCTGATGACAATTGCGCCAGGCAGAGCCGGTCGCGGAAAGGATTGAGGCCCAGCGTTTCGGTGTCGATCGCCACGACCGGGCCCAGATTCAGGCCGTCCGGCAGGTCATTCTGATGGAGCTTGATCTTCATGACGGCTCAATAGCGCAGGAGGGGTTAAATTCATAGACTGGCCCGATGGACACCGGTCGGGTCAGGCAAATCCGGGAGCGATGGGGCGGGATCGGCTTTTCGCTGCTGCTGCACGGGGTGCTGCTGCTGGCCGCGCTGTGGTATCTCGCGCACCGCCCCCAAACGCAGCCACCGATATTCCGTGCCCTGCCCGTGGATCTGGTGATCGGCGGCACGCTGGGCCAGGGAAGAACCGCGCCGGCGGCGCGCTTGAAGACGGCCGTGCCCCGTCCCGACAGCGCGCCCGCGCCCGCAGGGACCAGGCCGGACAGCGTGCGCGAGCCGGTCGATCCCCTGTCCGCCAGACTGCGCGCGCTGGCACAGCTCAAAGCACCCGATACGGCACTGCCCGACGCCGACAATGGCGGCACCCGGAACGATGGCGGCGCGGGCGGCGGTGAAGGCAACTACGCCCTTCGGGATTTCATCCGGGCGCAAATTCTGCGCCGCTGGCTGCCCGATCTTGGCATTGCGGGCGCGCGCAATCTGCCGGTGGTAATCCGGGTGCGGCTGCTGCGCAGCGGGGTGATCGACGAGGTCATCGTGGTGGACCAGGCGCGCTTTCACAGCGACGGCGCCTTTCGCAACATGGCGCTCAGCGCGCGCAACGCAGCCTTGCTGGCGTCTCCTATCCGGTTGCCGCCAGGACGCTATGACCGTGTCACGGTGCTGACCATCGATCTCGATCCCAAGGCGGTGCTCCGTTAGCCAGGCAAACGCAGGCCCGCCTCCCCTTCGTGCGCGTCAGCGCACAAGAGGGGGAGGTGGTTTCAGCGAGCGAAGCAAAGCTTCGCGCAAAGCTGAAACCGGAGGGGGTCAAGGCAAATCCCGCGCGAGCCGAAATCCCGTCAGCGTCGAATAATCATAATCCCCGACGCCATTTTCCGCCGCCCCTGCCCGCGCGGCGCTGCGGATGAAGATCGGCACGTTGTTCCACGAACCGCCACGAATACTGCGCCGGACACAGAAAGAATCTGTCCAGGCGCGGCCATCGGTGGGTGCACCGACATAGGAAGGGTGCCAGCAATCGGCCGTCCATTCCCAGGCATTGCCCAGCATGCCGACAATGCCGAAGGGATTGGGCGTGAAGCTGGTCACCGGCGCCAGCAGCTTGTTGTCCCACTGGCTGCCGCAGCCATTGCAGTTGGCGTTGCCCTGGCCAATCTCTTCGCCCCACCAGCGCGCAGTGTTGGTGCCGGCGCGGGCGGCATATTCCCATTCCGCCTCGCTGGGCAGGCGATAGGGATTTCGGTTGCCCAGGGCCGGGCGGGCGGCGCGGGCGCGGGCATTGATCCAGGCGGTAAAGGCTTCGGCGTCTTTCCAGTCCAGGCACACCGCCGGCCATAGCGGCGGCTCGACATCGGTAGGGGTGGCGGCCTGGCCGCGAAACAGCTGCTTCCAGCCCAGCCCCAGCATGTCGTTGCAGGGCTTGGGCCGATAGCCGGTGGCATTGAGGAATGAAAGAAACTGCCCGCTGGTGACAGGATATTTCCCCACCGCAAAGGCCTTGACCGTTACCGCGCGCTGCGGCCCTTCGGAATCAAACCGTCCGGCTTCCCGCGCCGGGCTGCCCATCAGGAATTTTCCTGCCGGAACCGCCACCATCTCCGGACATTCCGGGCATTCGGTGAAATTGCGGTCTTCCTTGGCCTGACCGCCCACGAGCAGGACGGCAACCAGCACGAACGTGATGCGCAAACAGGTCATGGCGTGCATAAGAACAGGAACGCGCGGCCGTGCAACGTGTTTTGGCTTAAAGAAAGGACACCATGAGCGAAATCACCCCATCGGATGTCATTGCCTTCTGGCGCGAAGCCGGGCCCAAAAAATGGTTCGGCGGCGGCGCGGCGTTCGACGCACAGATACAGGAACGCTTTGGCGAGACACACCTGATCGCGGCCCGGGGCGACCTGGCGGATTGGGAAAACACCGCGGAAGGCACGCTCGCCTTGCTGCTGCTGACCGACCAGTTTCCCCGCAATCTCTATCGCAAGTCGGCCCACGCCTTCGCCACCGACGAGATGGCGCGCGAGATCGCGGAGCGGGCGCTGGCGCGCAGCTTCGATGCCCAGACCGAGCCAGTCCTACGCGGCTTCTTCTATCTGCCCTTTGAGCATCACGAGGATGCCGCGTCCCAGGCGCAGGCGGTGGCGCTGTTTGAAAAGCTTGGCGACAAACTGGGGCTGGATTACGCCAAGCTCCATGCCGATCTGATTGCCCGCTTCGGCCGCTTCCCCCATCGCAATGCGGTCATGGGGCGCATCTCGACGCCCGAGGAAGCCGCCTATCTCGCACAGGGCGGTTTCGCGGGCTGAAACATCCCTCTATAACCGCGCCCCATGAATATCCTGATCGCCTGTGACTCCTTCAAAGACGCGCTTGGCGCCGATGCAGTCTGCCGCGCCATTGCGAGCGGCCTGCGCCAAAGCCATCCCGGCGCCCGCATCACCGAAATGCCGCTGTCGGACGGCGGCGAAGGCCTGCTGGACGTGCTGCGCGCGCCCTTGGGCCTGAGCTGGATGGAAAAAGAGGTTTGCGACCCCCTGGGCCGCCCTATCAAAGGGCGCTATGGCCTGTCGGTGGACGCCGCAACCTGCGTGGTGGAAATGGCCGAGGCCAGCGGCCTTCAGCGTCTGAGCCTGACGGAACGCGATCCGCTCAAGGCCTCCACCTTCGGCACTGGAGAGTTGCTGGCCGACGCCAAAGCGCACGGCGCCAGGCGCGCCATCCTGGCGATCGGCGGCAGCGCCACCAATGATGCCGGCATCGGCGCGGCGGCGGCGCTGGGCTGGGGTTTTCTGGATGCGAATGGCAAACCCGTGACGCCCAATGGCGGGCAACTGAAGAATATCGCCACTCTCGTGTCCGCGCCGCAGCCGTTCGAAAACATGAAAGTACTGTGCGACGTCACCAATCCGCTGTTCGGCCCCACGGGCGCCGCCTGGATTTATGGTCCGCAAAAGGGCGGCACCACGCAAAGCCTGACCTTCCTGGATGAAGGCCTGCGCCATATCGCCGAACTGGTGAAGACGCAGCTTGGCCGCGACATCGCCCAGACGCCGGGCGCGGGCGCCGCCGGCGGTTTGGGCTTCGGCGCGATGGCGTTTTTCGGCGCCACCTTGCGGCGCGGCATCGAAATCGTGCTGAACATGACCGGCTTTGACGCGGCCGCGCGCGAGGCTGACCTGATCATCACCGGCGAAGGCCATCTCGACGGTCAAAGTGCGCAAGGAAAACTGATCCAGGGCCTGTGCAGCCGCGCCGGCAAGACGCCGGTGATCGCGCTGAGCGGCAAGCTGTCCGCATCCCCCGAACAGGTGCGCAGCATTGGACTGAACGCGGCCTATTGCATCAATGGAGAGGAAAAGCCGCTGGCGGAAATGCTGGCGAACACCGCCGAAAATCTGGAAAAGACCGCGGCAAGGCTCGCGCTCTAGTTAATCCCGATCAGCGCGCTGTCTTCCAGCGACGGCGGACGAAAGGCGCCCGACACCGCCATGTTCAACACCATGGGATGATGGTCGCTGGGCCCCTTGTCGAGCACTTCGGATGCCGAGCAGACCAGACCGCGCGCGATGCAGCGGTCCAGCCGCAGATTGACGATCTTGCCGGCGCGATGGGTGCGGCGGCGCGGACCGATGTCACGGAAGCCCTGCAAGCCGACCGGACCCACCGCATTGAAGTCGCCGATGATGGCGGCGGGACCTTCCATCTGTTCGATGATGTGGCGCAGCTGGAAGCGGTTGAGGAACTGGCCATGGCTCAGATGCACATTGGCGAAGGTGATGTCGCGAAAGACGATGAGTTGCGCCAGGCGCGGGGGCACCCGGCCCGGCAGGATGGAGGCCGGCAGACGAATTTCGGTGGAGGCGGGAAAGGGATGGGGGCTCCACGCCGCCAGGCCGTAAATGCGCGACTGCATGGGATGGCGGAAGAAATGCCCGCCCACCAGCGATGGCAGGGTGATGATATCCTCGGTGCATTCCTGCAGCAGCAGCAGGTCGGGATGATGGCTCTTGACCAGCTTGGCGACGTCTTCCACGCCCGCACCAACCCGGCGCAACAGATTCCAGCTCACCACGCGCATGGAATTGTCTGCGGAATGATTCGGAAAAGACGGCGCCATATTCGGCCCTGAATGCGTTATAGACACTATGCTTATTTAAACTGGCGAATTTCGAACAAGTTTCAAGTCTAACCCCCAGAATAGTATAAGAAAAAACGGTCTTACGGGAAAATGTTTCCAATCCCCATCGAATGGTCGACCCCGCTGCTGGAGGGGGTAGCGCTGACCGTCTATATCCTGCTGGCGGCGGGGGTGACGGTCGACATCCTCCTCAAAAAGAACGACGTCCCCCGGGCCCTGGGCTGGATCGGGCTGGTCTGGCTGGCGCCGATCTTCGGCTCCCTGCTCTACTACCTGTTCGGCATCAACCGGGTGACACGGCGGGCCGTGAAAATGCGCTGGCTGGACGCAAGGGCGGGCGGACCCGGCACCGCCTGCCCGCAAACGGCGGAAAACATCGCCCTGCTATGCGACGCCAGCGGGCGCGTGACGGGCGAACCGTTGGCCGCGGGCAATGCCGTGACTGTGCTGAACGACGGCGACCAGGCCTATGCCGTCATGCTGCAGGCGATCCGCGGCGCCACGCAGTGCATCGCCATGACCTCCTACATTTTCCGCAACGACGCGGCGGGCCAGGAATTCGCCGACGCCCTGATCGCCGCGGTCCAGCGCGGCGTCAAGGTTCGGGTGCTCCTGGACGGTGTTGGCGCAGGTTACTTCTTCATTCCTATCCTGCGCCGGCTGCGCGCGGGCGGGGTTCACTGCGAACGCTTCCTGCACACCTGGCTGCCCTGGCGCATGCCGTTCCTCAACATGCGCAACCATCGCAAGGTGCTGGTGGTGGACGGGCACATTGCCTTCACCGGCGGGATGAATATCGGGATCGAGAATTCCAGGCGCCGGTTCGGCCCCAAGGCCATCATCGATACGCATTTTTGCGTCGAGGGGCCGGTGGTGCGGGTCATCATGGATGCGTTCGCGCGTGACTGGACCTTTACCACCGAAGAACTGCTGGATGACCCATGCTGGTGGCCGCCCCTGGCGCCTGCCGGCGAAGTCTTTGCCCGCGGCGTACGTTCCGGACCCGATGCCGACATCTACAAGTCGGAAATGATCCTGGGGGCGGCGCTGTCACTGGCGCGCAAGCGCATCCGCATCGTCACACCCTATTTTCTGCCCGATCCGCGCCTGCAATTCGCGATCGCCCAGGCGGGACTGCGCGGCGTTGAGGTACAGATTGTCATTCCGAAGAAAAGCGACCAGCGGGTGATGGACTGGGCGATGCGCGGGCACCTGCGCTTTTTCCTGCACATCAAGGCCAGCATCTTCGCCACGCCGGAGCCCTTCGATCACGCCAAGCTCTGCACCGTGGACGGGGAATGGAGCTGGATCGGCTCATCCAACTGGGATGTGCGCAGCCTCAGGCTCAATTTCGAGCTGGATGTGGAATGCGTCAACCGGGACCTCACCGCCCGGCTGGATGCGATCATCGATGAAAAGATCGCGCGCGCCAACCGGCTGGAGCCCGAATGCCTGGCGTCGGAACCGGTATGGCTGCGCCTGCGCAACGCCGCCGCGCGCCTGTTGATGCCTTATCTTTGACGATACGCGATCGCCCAGATCGCCAGCCCGCCCAGCGCCAGGCCCGCGCCGACAAAGCCGGTGGAAGACAAGCCAAGGCCGTGGGCGATGGCGATACCACCGAGCAGCGGCCCCAGCGCATTGGCGACATTGAAGGCCGAATGGTTCAGCGCGGCGGCCAGCGTCTGGGATTCACCCGCCACATCCATCAGCCTGGTCTGGAGGACCGGCCCCATCGCCCCGCCCAGTCCGATCAGGAAGACGGCCAGGGTGATGGTCCAGATATTCCCGGTCATGAAACTGTAGAGACAAAGCGTGCCTGCGAACCACACCAGCAGCCAGCCCGCCGCTTTCATCAGATTGCGATGGGCGAAACGCGGCACCAGCAACAGGCCAGCCATCATGCCCGAGCCGAACACCGCAAAGACCGGCGGCACCCAGGATGGCGGCACCTGCGTCACATCCAGCAGCGTGTCGGCCAGATAAGTGTAGACCGTGAACAGCCCGCCAAAGCCGACAGCCCCTACGCCCAAGGTCAGCCAGACGTGCTTGTTCTTCAGTCCCCTGAGTTCGGTGAGGGGACTGGCGCCCTTTGCCGGAGGCTGGCGCGGCGCATAGAGCGCCACCAGCGCCGCAGTCAGCAAAGAGAGCAGCGCCACGATACCAAAGCCCCAGCGCCAGCCGATCGCCTGCCCCAGCCAGTTGGCGGCGGGCACGCCGATAATGGTGGCGACGGTGAGCCCCATCAGCACGCGCGCGGATGCCTGGGCGCGCCGCTGATGCGATACCAGGGATGCCGCCACCAGCATGGCAACGCCAAAATAGGCGCCATGCGGCAGGCCGCTGAGAAAGCGCAGAAGCAACATCTCGGGATAGGATTGCACCAGCCCCGTCAATCCATTGGCCAGCGCGAAGACCAGCATCAGCCCGATCAACAGCGTACGACGCGCGATCTTGGCCGACAGGACCGCGATCAGCGGGGCGCCCATCACCACCCCCAGGGCATAGGCGCTGATCACATGGCCCGCAGTCGGCGCGTCAATGCCCAGGTCGCGCGCGAAATAGGGCAACAGGCTCATGGTGGCGAATTCGGTCGTGCCAATGGCAAAGCCGCCGACCGCGAGCGCAAAATGAACCAGATCGGGATGGGATTGGCGGGACAGGATGACGCCTTGGATTGGACGAACGATCTATAGGCCCGAGGCGGTTTGGAACAATGCGGCTAAAAGGCACCATGGCGCGCCATCACCGCGGCACTGGCGAAAACAATTCCCAGCAAGGCGGCTTCGTGCTTCACAAAGCGGCGCAAGCGCGCGATATCGCCAGCGGGCGGCTGGAACTCGGCCTCCATGCGCTGCGCCTTGCGCCATTTCAGAATGGCGATGGTGGGCGGGATCGACAGCAGGCCGATCACAAGGAACGCCGCCATCTTGGTCCAGAACCAGGGATTGCCGAGATAGAAATCGGCGCCCTTGATGCCCCAGATGACGCGGCAAAATCCGATCACGATCACCAGCCCGGCGGACGCGCCATAGGCCGCATCCACCTTGATCAGAGTTCCCAGGTCCTTGGACGCTAGACCAGGCCGCAGCAGCAGCAGTTCGACCGTGATCAGCACCACAAGGGCCAACACAACCAGATGATGCAGGATGGCGAGTATCAGGTCGGCAAGCATGGTTGTCCTCCCGGTTGCACCGATCGCGCCGCTAGAGCGGGCCCGACGCGGAATGCGCGTAAAGGCCGATCATAGCGCCGACAAAGCCGCCTGCCACCTTGGTGCTGAGAATTGTGCCATCGGCATCGGCGAGCAGCGGTGTCCACTCCCCCTGTCCCGGCCCGACCCGGTAGCTGAAATCGTAGCGGCCGCCCCGGGCGCGTATCTGCACCTGGGCCCGGGCCTGCGCCAGCGGCACCGAGGCGAGAACCGTGCCGTCCACCGGATCGGCCGCGCCGGCGCGGCGCTCCACCCGCAGCACCCGCTGTCCGCCGTCATTGACGATGCCGATGAAATAGTAATGCGCATCATCCTGATAGACCGCGAGCCCCGCCTTATCGCCGGCCATGGGCGCGGCAAAGCTGAGGCTGGTGGCGGCCGTCATGGCCAGGTGCTGCTGGCGGCGGGCGATAAAGCTGGGCTGCAGCTTCTCCCCGATGCGCGGCGCGCGCGGCGTCAGCTCCAGCCTTCCGCCGCGCAATTGGTGCCAGGCGGATTTCGGAACGCGTGGGGTCATCCAGTAAGGCGCCAGCGCCTTGCCATCGAACTCTTCGCGCAGAACGAAGTTGCCGCTGGTGGGAATCGCGGGCGGTTTTTCGCGCGGCAGATCGGGATAGCGCGCCACCGGCGCGATCGCCTGTCCCGGCGCGGTGAGGATGGGCCAGCCGTCGCGCCAATGTACCGGAAGCAGGAAGGTCTCGCGGCCCGTATTGTAGAGATCGTCGCCATAGGGACGGATGGCCAGGAAGGTCGCCCACCATTCGCCATTCTGGGTTTCGACAAAGTCGGCATGCCCGGCGGAAGTCACCGGATAGCGCCGCTGGGGGTCGAGATCGCGCTGGGTGAGGATGGGCCGGGGATATGCCGTCCATGGCCCTTCGGGACGGTCGCCGCGATAGACCACCTGGGAATGGTTGATGGCCGTGCCGCCTTCTGCCGTGATCAGGTAATAGCGACCGTCGCGTTTGAAGATATGCGGCCCCTCGGCCCAGATCGGCTTTTGCGAGATATCCACGCCGCCATCGACGATCATGGTGGAAGGACCGCTGGTCTTCAGCGCCTTGAGATCAAAGCGCCGTATCCAGATCGCGCGATGGCCTTCATAGAGCGCAGGCCCCGCCGGCGCGGCATTGTTCATCAGCCAGGCCGAGCCATCGTCATCAACGAACAGCGAAGGATCGATGCCGGGGACGTCCGCAATCCAGACCGGATCGGACCAGGGACCGGCGGGGTTCTTCGCCGTGATGATGAAATTGCCGCCGCAATCCACACAGGTATTGACGATGTAGAAGATGCCGTCGTGATACGAAATGGAGGGCGCGAAGACGCCACGCGACAGGCCAAGCCCGTCGAAAGCCAGCATGCCGGGCCGGTCAATGGCATTGCCGATCTGGGTCCAGTTCACCAGGTCGCGGCTGCGAAATACCGGCAGGCCGGGGAAATAGGTGAAGGTGGAGGCGGTGAGATAATAATCATTGCCCACCCGCGTGATGCTGGGATCGGAATAAAAGCCCGACAGGATGGGATTGCGATACTCGTTCGGCCCCTTCGGGAAATTGAAGGTGGTGTCGTTTCCGGCATATTCGAACCAGTCAAATCTGGCGGTTTCTGGGCCCTGCGCCCGGCCCGGGATCACTGCCAGCAACGCTAGCGACAATCCCACAAGAATGCGCCGCATACCCTTCACTTGGGCGGCGCCTTCACAAAGGCTTCGACATCGCGTGCCGCCAACGTCTGTACCCCGGGTTTGTCGAGGAATCCCAGGTCACTGAACCAGTCGGTGAAACGGGTCGGCCAGGTGCCCAGCGATGTGCCCTCGCGATAACTGAGACCACGGCCATGGGTGCCGATGGCATAGATGTGCATTTCCAGATTGGGAATGCCGGCATTCAGCATCGCGGAGAAATATTCCGTAGCCCACACCGCATGCACCTTGTCGCCCCAGCCGGGGCAGACAAGGAAGGAGGGGGGCGCGTCCTTGGGGATCGGCGGTGTGCCGCCCTTGGTGAAGAGCGACGGGCCCGGATAGATCGAACCGACGAAATCGGGGCGCGAGGTGATGCCGGCCAGCGGATCGCCGGACGCGTTATTCTTCGCGTCAAAGTCGGGATACTGGATCGCCGCCGCCATGGTCAGTTCGGCGCCCGCCGAAAAGCCCATCACGCCGATTTTCTTGGGATCGAGCTTCCATTCCGCCGCATGGGCGCGCACCAGCCGGATGGCCTGTTGCAGGTCATACACCGCATCGGTTTTGGCGTCATAGCCGTCCTGACGCAACCGGTGACGCAGGATGATGGTGGTGACGCCATAGTTGAAGAAGAAGGGCACCGGATCGATGCCTTCAATGCCGACCACCAGGGTTTTGTGGCCACCACCCGGCACCAGGATGATGGCCGCGCCGGTATTGTCAGCCTGCCGCGCCAGATGCACCTCGATGGACGGATTGTGGATATTGAGGATGCGTTCGACGCGGCCCAGCACGAATGCGTCCATGGCATAGACTTCCGCTTCCGACACCCGCTTGGCATTCAGAAACGGCGAGCCCGCCGGCCAGAGCGGCATCACGATGCCGCCGGGCAGCAGCGTCTGCGGCTGGTACGGCTTGCCCTTGACCACCGGACCCGGTTTGGGAATGCCCTGCGCGGCCGGTACCGGCGGCAATTGCGCCAGCGCAGCGGTGGCGGTCAGCAAAAACCCCGCGGCAAAAAGAATGCGTTTGTCAGCCCAGCCCATTATTTCCCCCACTCATATTTTCCGGCGCGGTGCCGCTAAATCGCGTTGGCCTTCACCTGCTTGACGGCATGATCGGCCGCCCGCGCCGTCAGCGCCATGAAGGTCATCGACGGATTGACGCAGCTGGTGGACGCCATCTGCGAGCCGTCGGTGATTAACAGATTGGGCGCATCATGCGCCTGGCTCCAGCGGTTGACCACCGAAGCCGTGGGATCATTGCCCATGCAGGCGCCGCCCATCTCGTGAATCGCGTCGCCCGGCACATGCGCCTCGCTGGACGAACCCACATTCACCAGCCCCGCGGCCTTCAGCATCTTCTGACCTTCGATGGCGGAGTCGCGCAGCAGCTTCATCTCGTTGGACCGGAAAGTGACGTTGAACACCCCCAGCGGCATGCCGAACCGGTCGACCTTGGTGGGATGGAGCGTCAGGGTATTGTCACGGTAAGGCAGGCATTCGGCAAAGGTGGTGAAGCGCAAGGTCCAGGGACCATAGCTGCGCAGGCCTTCCTTCATCGCCTTGCCAAAGCCGACCGGCGCGGCGGTGTTGCGGCTGGCGGCGCCCTGCAGACCATAGCCGCGAACGAAATCGGCGTCGGAATCCTGGCCGTTGATGTTGCGGAAACGCGGGATGTAGACGCCGTTGGGGCGGCGGCCATAGGCGATATAGGGATCGAGCTCGCCCCGCGGCACCGAACCCCATATGTAGGTGCGGAAGGCATGATCCATCATGTAGCGGCCCAGGGTGCCGCTGGAATCGGCGAAGCTGCGACCCGAGCCCGGCAGGCGGGAATTGAGCAGGATCTGGACCGAGGCATTGGTCGAGGCGCACAGAAATACAATGCGCGAGCGATAGACCTTGGCCTGCATGGTATTGGTGTCGATCGCCCGCACACCCGTGACACGCTTGGTCGCTGGATCATATTCCAGATTCGTCACCACATGATCCGACAGCAAAGTGAGATTGTTGGTGGCGCGCGCCATCGGCAGCGTCACGGCCTGGGTGGAGAAATAGGCGCCGAAGGAGCAGCCCCGCGCGCATTGCGAGCGGCTCTGGCAGCGCGTCCGCCCCTGCTCCGGCTTGTCCTCGGTCATGTTGGCGGTGCGGGTCGAGATCAACTTGCGGCCCGGCATGGCCTTTTCCAGCCGCTCCTTCACCCACAGCTCGGCCACGTTCATAGGATGCGGCGGCTGGAATTCACCGTCGGGAAGCTGCGGCAGGCCCTCTTTCGAGCCCGCAATGCCGGCGACCTTCTCGACATAGGAATACCAGGGGGCGATTTCGTCATAGCTGATCGGCCAGGGGCTGCCATGGCCGTCACGCGCATTGGCTTCGAAATCGATCTTGCTCCAGCGCAGCGAGACGCGGCCCCAGATCAGCGACTTGCCGCCAACCTGGTTGGGACGCACCCAACGATAGGGCTTGGAGCCTTCATAGTCGAAGGGATTGAGGCGGTCGTTGCTGTAGAAATGCGTCTGGGCGTTATTGGCGGCCCCGCCCCATTTGGCCAGATGATAATCGCGTTCCACCTGCTCGGGCGGCAGGGTGCCGCGATAGGGCAGCTCCCATGGTCCCAGGCCTTCGGTGACGTAATCGGTCTGGTGCTCGACCATGCGGCCGCGCTCCAGCATCAGCACCTTCATGCCCTTTTCGCACAATTCCTTGGCCGCCCAGCCGCCGCTGACCCCGGAGCCGATGACAATCGCGTCAAAATCATATGTCGCCATGTGTGGGTTTTCGATCAGGAGGAGAAGACGCGCCGGACTTCGGCATAGGGATAAGCGCCATCATAGCGGCCCGGCACCGGCAGATAGATGCGCTCCTGCTTGCAGCCGATCTCGGAGGAGTAATAGCCCAGGATCACCATCTGGCGGCAATGTTCGAAGAAGCGGTTGGACAGTCCCGGTATGGCATTCTCCATCGCCAGCGTCAGGACCGCATCCTGCGCGTCGGGGTTCAGCCCCGCGAACGGCCTGGCGTAGCGAACGCGGGCATAGCCGTCCACCACCCCCAGAGCAGCCATGAACTCATTGCGGTCGGTGGGTTCGTACCAGTCGGCCAGCATCATTTCCATGAAGGCCGGAACGCCGGCGGCAACGGCGCCCGGCGTGTCGGTGGTGGGGATGATCACTTCGCTCAGCGCCGCCACCAGGGCGCGCTGTTCATCGGTGAAGAGCACGCGCGAGGCAGTAAAGCCCGCAGGTGTGCCTGCTTCCGCCGCCGTCGCGGCGCGGGCCAAAGGTGCGGCCAGGGACGATCCGAATAGCGCGGCG
Source organism: Pseudomonadota bacterium (assembly GCA_041178445.1). Lineage (GTDB taxonomy): Bacteria > Pseudomonadota > Alphaproteobacteria > Micropepsales > Micropepsaceae > Rhizomicrobium. The sequence goes on from JBEGVG010000008.1 coordinate 38,675, forward strand.
GCGCCGATCATGAGCTCGCGCCGGTTGGACTTCAGCATGCGAAGACCTTCCCTTATGTTTCAGACAGGTTGGCCGCCTGTATAAACAGAGTCTATCGCTTTTGGGCCTTTTGTGCAGATGCGAACGCGAACATGACAGAAAGTCGGGCTGGCGCCAGGTTCCAACAAAACCATATGAGCTGGACATGCCTCTGAAATTCGCCGCCAACCTGTCCTGGATGTTCCAGGAATGGTCCTTCCTGGACCGCTTTGCCGCGGCCGCCGATGCTGGATTCAAGGCGATCGAATATCTCTTTCCCTATGAGCATGAACCGGATGCGATTGCCCGGCGGCTAGCGCGGCATGGCCTGAAACAGGTCCTGTTCAACATGCCGCCAGGCGACTGGCACGCGGGAGAAAAAGGTTTGGCCTGCCTGCCCGAGCGCCGGGATGCGTTCCGCGCCTCGGTCGAAACCGCCCTTACCTATGCGCGGGCCACCGCCACGCCGCGCCTGCATCTGATGTCGGGGATCGCCTCGGGCGATAGGACGGGCGCGCTGGCGGCCTATCGCGATGCGATTCTGTGGGCCTGTGATGCGGCGGATAGGATCGACATCCTGCTCGAGCCAATCAACAACCGCGATGTGCCGGGCTATCTGATGAATGATTTCGACCTGGCGGCGGGTCTAATCAATGAGATGAAGCGGCCGAACCTGAAATTGCTGTTCGACATCTATCATCGCCAGATCATCCACGGCGATGTCACGCGCGGGTTGGAAGCCCTGATGCCCATCACCGGACATATCCAGGTTTCCTCAGCGCCCCTGCGCCACGAACCCATGAGCGGCGAATTGGATGACCGGCGCGTGTTTCAGCTTATCGAACGGCTGGGTTATGCCGGCCATATTGGCTGCGAATACAATCCGGCAGGCGGCACGCTGGCCGGCCTGGGCTGGATGAAAGCTCTGGCCTAGGCGCGCGCGGGCGCGAACTTGTCGATCGCTTCCCACAAACCGTTCAGATAGACTGCGCCGAGCGCCCGGTCGTACAGGCCATAACCCGGCTTGCCCTTCTCGCCCCAGATCATGCGCCCATGATCGGGACGGGCATAGCCTTCGAAACCGACATCGTGGTAGGCCTTGACGGTCGCGGCCATGTCCAGCGAAGCACAATCGGACCTGTGCGCAGTTTCCTCGAAATCGCCGGCGGCATTGACCTTGACGTTGCGCAAGTGTGCGAAATGAATGCGCCCCTGCCCACCGAACTCCCGCACCAGCGCTTCGACATTGTTCTCAGGCCCCGCGCCCAGCGAACCCGAGCATAGCGTCAGGCCGTTGGCCGGACTGTCGACAATGCGCAGCAAACGCTCGAGATCGTCGCGGTTCTTGACGATGCGCGGCAGGCCGAAGATGGGACGCGGCGGATCGTCGGGATGGATCGCCATGCGGATGTCACTTTCTTCCGCGACCGGCACGATGGCCTTGAGGAAATAGCCCAGATTCTGCCAGAGCTTCTCCTCGTCAATCTGGGAATACTCGGCCAGCAGCGCTTTCAGCTCGTCGGGCTTGTAGCTGGAATCCCAGCCGGGCAGCGAGATACCCTTGCTGATATCGATGGCGTCCACTTCCTTGGTGCTGAAGGTCAGGGTGGTGGAGCCGTCGGGAAGTACCTTGGCCAGCGACGTGCGGGTCCAGTCGAACACCGGCATGAAATTGTAGCAGATCACCTTGATGCCGGCGGCGCCCAGGTTGCGGATGGTCTGCAGGTAATTGGCGATCAGGTGATCGCGGCTGGGCTTGCCCAGCTTGATATCTTCGTGCACGGGCACGGACTCGATCACGTCCAGCGCCAGGTCATGTGCTTCCACCTTGGCCTTCAGCTCCAGTATCCGCTCCATCGGCCAGACATCGCCGACCGGCACGTCATAGATGGCCGAGACAATGCCATGCATGCCCAGAATCTGACGGATATAGGCGAGCGAAACCGGGTCACTGTCGCCAAACCAGCGGAAGGACATTTTCAAGAGAACGCTCCGTGCCGAATTTTCGCCAGATGACCGTGAAATCGATGCCCGGTCCATGATTTTAATGGAAGGACGTCAAAGGAGCCCGAATTTCTTGCGGTCCCTGAGCACAGCCTGGGCGGCATTGTGGCCGGGGGCGCCGGTGACGCCGCCGCCGGGATGGGCGCCCGCACCGCACAAATAGAGCCCCGGCACCGGCATGCGATAATCGGCATGGCCCAGCATCGGCCGGCTGGAGAAAATCTGGTCCAGTCCCATTTTGCCATGAAAGATGTCGCCGCCGGTCAGGCCGAAGCGGCGTTCCAGATCCAGCGGCGACAGGGCCGAGCGGCCCACCACAGAGGCGGCAAAGCCCGGAGCATAGCGATCGACATGCGCGATGACGGCGTCCGCCGCTTCCTCGCGGCGGACGTCCCACCCCCCTGCTATCTCATAAGGGAAATGCTGGCAGAACAGGCTGGCGACATGGGCGCCGGCGGGGGCGAGGCTGTCGTCCAGTGCGGAAGGGATCAGCATCTCGACCACCGGCTCTTTTGAGAATCCGTCGCTGCGCGCCGTCAGATAGGCACGGTCCATATAGGCCAATGACGGTGCGATGATGATTCCCGCGGTGAGGTGATCGCCCGGACCCGGCAAGGCCGTGAAGCGCGGCAGTTCGGACAACGCGACATTCATCCGGAAAGTCGCCGATTCACATTGCCAGTGCGCCATGCGCCGCTCGACTTCAGGCGCGACCGCGCCGGCGGGCAGAAGGGTGAAAAGCAGTCTGGGATTGATGCCAGCCACCACGGCCTTGGCGCGATAGGCTGCCCCGCCCGCCACCGCGCCTACGGCCCTGCCCTGTTCGACAATGACCTCGTCCACCGGCGCGTTCAGCCGGATATCGACGCCCTTCTCCCGCGCCGCTTTGGCCATGGCCTGGGTGATCGCGCCCATGCCGCCGATGGCATGGCCCCATGCACCTTCCACGCCATTCGTCTCGCCAAACAGGTGATGCAGCAGAACATAGGCCGAGCCGGGGGTGTGGGGACTGGCATAGTTGCCGACAATGGCGTCGAAGCCGAACAGGGCCTGGACCAGGTCATGGCGGAAATAGCGGGTGAGGATGTCGGCGGCGGATCTGGTGAAAAAATCCACCAGATGACGCTGCTCGTCCAGCGCGAGGCCACGGACATGGCCCGCCAGCCTGAGCAGAGCGAGCAGATCGGCCAGCCCGCCGCCGGCATTGGGAGGGCTGCGCAGCAGCCATTGGCGCAAAATCGCGACGACCGATTTCAGGGCCGCGGCATAGGCATCGTAATTTTCAGCGTCCGCGGCAATGTGGCGCGCGATCTCGCGCCGGGTCAGTCCGCCCCGACCTGCCAGCAGGTAGTCGCCCTCCAGGCTGGGAAGGAAATTGTCGGTCTTCCGCAGCACGATCTTGAGACCATGCTCGTGCAGCCGCATGTGGGAAATGATCTTGGGATTGAGCAGGCTGACCGTGTAGCTAGCGGTGGAATTGTGGAAGCCGGGATGAAATTCCTCGGTCACCGCCGCGCCGCCGACCACCCCGCGTGCTTCCAGCATCGTGACCTTGAGCCCGCGCGCGGCGAGGTAATAAGCACAGACCAGACTGTTATGGCCCGCGCCGATGATCAGGATGTCGGTGGGTAAATGGGGGCCAGAAGGGGATCCGAAAGCTTTCGCCGACTTGCTGATCTTACGCCCCGCTCATACCGTTCTGATCCCGACAGTAGCACAAACCCGGGACCGGGCCACTTGCGGCCCAAGGCGTTGAAAGAGCCTGCGGGAAGCTTTCATACAGCGCCGGAGAACCCAACTTCAGCTTTGCGCCAACGACAAGTTCGGCGCATGCCGTTCCGGGCCGTACACGTCCGCCATCGGGCCCAAACAACGTGAGGCCGGAAACGAAATGAATACCGACGTTCCGATGTTCGGCCTGCTCTCCAGCCTCACCTCGCCCCCATCAAGCTCTATCAGCCGCTTGACCAGGGAAAGGCCCAGCCCCGTCCCCTCGGACTTGCGCGCCAGTGTCGAGTCGATCTGCCGGAAGGGCTCGAACGCCAGCGCGATCTGATCCGGCGCAATGCCTATGCCGGTATCACGGACACAAACGATCACCTGGCCCGTGGTGTCGCAATCCGCGCGAAACGAAACCACACCCTGTTCGGGTGTGAACTTGATGGCGTTGGACAAAAGATTGAGAAAAATCTGTTTGACGCGCAACCGGTCAATGAGCAGGGGCGGCAGCTCGCCAATTTCGAGCTCCAGGCGCAAGCCTTGCTCCATGGCCCGCTCGCGCATCAGGCGTACGCTCTCCTGGATGAGATCCGTCACGTCAACGGGTTCGACATGGATGTCGAGCTTTCCCGCCTCCGCCTTTGAGATGTCCAGTATGTCATTGATCAGGGACAGCAGGTGGCGTCCCGCCCCATAAATGTCTGTCGCATAGCCGCGATAGCGCGGCAGGCCCGGGCCATACACCTCCGACTTGATCATTTCCGAAAAGCCGATGATCGCATTCAACGGCGTGCGCAACTCATGACTCATATTGGCCAGAAACTCGGATTTCGTTCGATTGGACTTTTCGGCCAGCTCCTTGGCGGCCTGATTTTGTATCATTTCGCCTTTCAGGCGCATCTGCTCG
>JBEGVG010000009.1:0-5013 GCA_041178445.1 Pseudomonadota bacterium
CGGGCGAGGGGGCTTTCGGGCTCAAGGACGACGCCGCTATTGTGCCGCAGCGTTCCGGCCATGACCTGGTGGTGACCACCGACACCATCATTGAAGGCGTGGATTTCTTCGGCTTCGATCCATCTTCCAGCATTGCGCGCAAGGCGCTGCGGGTGAATTTTTCCGACCTTGCCGCCAAGGGCGCGGTGCCGGCGCATTATCTTTTGAACCTGTCGCTGCCGCATACGATCACGCCGGACTGGCTGGCGGGTTTTACGCAGGGCCTTGCGGCAGACCAGGCGGAGTATGGCGTCACCTTGCTGGGCGGCGATACCGGTGCGACTGACGGCCCACTGTCCATCGCGGTGACCGCTTTCGGATTCGTGCCCATCGGCAAGATGGTCCAGCGCAGCGGCGCACGCGTTGGCGACCATGTCTATGTAACCGGCAGCATTGGCGAGGCCGGCGGCGGCCTCGCCATCTTCCGCCGGGAGGTTCACAGCCTGTCGGATGCGGACCGTGACAGCCTGATCGCCCGCTATCGCGTGCCCGAGCCGCCGGTAGCATTTGCATCCGCCTTGCGCGACATCGCCTATGCCAGCATTGATGTCTCCGACGGCTTGATCGCCGACCTGGGCCACGTCGCCTTCGCTTCAGGCGTGCGCATCGTGGTCGAGGGTGAGCGCGTACCGCTGTCTGCGCCGCTCAAGGCTTTTTGGGGTGTCAATGTTATGCAGCGCGCCGTGACGGCAGGCGACGATTACCAGATTGCCTTTACCGCGCCGCCAGGTCTGGGCGGAGATTTCACCCACATCGGCCTTGTTGAAGCCGGTGCGGGTGTCATCCTCACGCTGAAGGGGCAGGAAATCGCGCTTCCCAAAGCCGGTTACCGGCACTTTTAACCACTCGCTAACCTTGTTTTGCGAGCCTCTTGCCATGCGCAAGACAGCTCTTCTGGCGTTTCTGGCGATGGCTGCTCCTGCCATGGCGGCGGACCCTGCTGCCAAAGGCGATCCCAGCCACGCGCCCCAGAAGGGCGGAAGGCCCGGCACCAATGTCGACATGCCGTATCTGATGGCGCACTTGACCAACGCCGACGGCAAGCTGATCGGCTACGCCTATATCACCTCGCGCCTGACCGCATCTTCCGAAGGCGTCGTCACCGATGTGCGCGAGAAGCTGCCCTTCATCCACGACCTGTTGGTACGCAACGTCAACAACCTCACCGTCTCCACGCCGGACGATCCGGAAAAGGTGGACATTGCCGGTGTCGAAGCGCGCCTGCTGGCCGATGCCCGCAAGGTGATGGGCGCGGGCAAGGTAAAACAGATCGTCATCTGCACCGTGCAGATCGCCGAGCTGCGTCCCAAACAAACCCCCGCGCTGCACACTCCGGCGGACGCAGCACCCACCCATGGTGCGCCGCCTCCAAAAAATCCCGTCAAATCCCGCTGCGAAAGCTGACTTTTCGTCGGCCCGTCCCAAAAACTTCGCAAAGCGGTGGGTTGCCTAGCCATTGGGCTTTTGGCAGTCTTTGCCCGCCCTTGAAGCGGCGAGTCCCATCTGCCTGACAGGATGGGACACCGGCCATGGGGATCGGCTTGCAGCCCATCCTCACATTCGATGGGGAAGGCTTAAGCCGACCCGCATACGAACATCTCTGAGGGGACACTCATGGAATTGAATCTGATTTTGGCCAGCGGCGTGCTGGCGCTGCTCTATGGCCTATGGACCATCCGCGCGGTGCTGAGCCTTCCGGCCGGCAATGCGCGGATGCAGGAAATCGCCGCCGCCATCCAGGAAGGCGCCGCGGCCTATCTCAACCGCCAATATACCACCATCGCCATTGTGGGCGCGGTGATCTTCGCGCTCGCCTGGATATTCCTGGGCTGGCAGGTCGCGCTGGGCTTTTTCATCGGTGCGGCCCTGTCGGGCGCCACCGGCTATATCGGCATGTATGTTTCGGTCCGCGCCAATGTGCGCACCACCGAAGCGGCGCGCAGCGGACTGGCCGCCGGACTTTCGGTGGCGTTCCGCGCCGGCGCCGTCACCGGCATGCTGGTGGTGGGCCTGGGTCTCTTGGCAGTCGCCGGCTATTACGCGGTGCTGACCTGGGGCTTCGGTCTTTCGCTGGACAATGCGGTCGACAATCGCGTCATCGTGGACAGCCTTGTGGGCCTGGGCTTCGGCGCCTCGCTGATCTCGATCTTCGCCCGTCTTGGCGGCGGCATTTTCACCAAGGGCGCTGACGTTGGCGGCGACATGGTCGGCAAGGTCGAGGCGGGAATTCCCGAAGACGATCCCCGCAACCCCGCCACCATCGCCGACAATGTTGGCGACAATGTCGGCGACTGCGCTGGCATGGCGGCCGACCTGTTCGAAACCTTCGCGGTGACCACGGTGGCCACCATGGTGCTGGCCTCGATCTACTTCACCGGCGACATCAAGGCCCAGCTGATGCTCTATCCGCTGGCCATTGCCGCCATGAGCATCGTGACTTCGATCATCGGCACCTTCTTCGTGCGGCTGGGCAAGTCCAACAACATCATGGGGGCGCTCTACAAGGGCGTTATCGCGACCGTGGCTTTGTCGCTGATCGGCCTGTGGCCGCTCACCAGCTTCATGCTGGGCGGCATGGATACCGAGATCGTCAGCGGCGGCGTTGCCTATACCGGCGCCACCCTGTTCTGGTGCGGCGTGGTCGGCCTGGCTGTCACCGGCGCCCTGATCTGGATCACGGAATATTATACCGGCACCAACTTCCGCCCCGTGCAGTCCATCGCCAAGTCGTCGGTTACCGGTCACGGCACCAATGTGATCCAGGGCCTGGCGGTCAGCATGGAGTCCACGGCGCTTCCGGCGCTGGTGATCTGTGTCGGCATCGTCGTGACCTATATGCTGGCTGGCCTGTTCGGCATTGCCATTGCGGTATCGACCATGCTGTCGCTGGCGGGCATGGTTGTGGCGCTGGACGCTTTCGGTCCGGTTACCGACAATGCCGGTGGCATCGCCGAAATGTCCGGGCTTGAGGGCGATGTCCGCAAGACCACCGACGCGCTGGATGCGGTCGGCAACACCACCAAGGCGGTCACTAAGGGTTATGCCATTGGTTCGGCGGGCCTTGGCGCGCTGGTGCTGTTTGCGGCCTATACCGAAGACCTGAAGCACTTTACGGCACAGGGTACCGGCTTCTTCGCCGGGCTTGAACTTCCGACTTTCAGTCTTGCCGATCCCTGGGTCGTGGTCGGCCTGTTCTTCGGCGGTTTGCTGCCCTACCTGTTCGGCGGCATGGCCATGACGGCGGTGGGCCGGGCGGCCGGGGCGGTGGTCGAGGAAGTGCGCAAGCAGTTCCGCGAAATGCCGGGCATCATGCAGGGCACGCAAAAGCCCAACTATGCCCGCGCCGTCGACCTGCTGACCAAGGCCGCCATCAAGGAGATGGTGATCCCCAGCATGCTGCCGGTGTTTTCGCCGATCGTGCTCTTCGTGCTGGTCAATCTCATTGCCGGCCCCACCGCGGCCTTCAACGCGCTGGGCGCCATGCTGATGGGCGTGATCGTCACCGGCCTGTTTGTCGCCATCTCGATGACCTCGGGCGGCGGCGCATGGGACAATGCCAAGAAGTACATCGAGGACGGCCATCACGGCGGCAAGGGCTCGGAAGCCCACAAGGCCGCGGTGACGGGCGACACGGTCGGCGATCCTTATAAGGACACCGCCGGTCCGGCCGTCAATCCGATGATCAAGATCACCAATATCGTGGCGCTGCTGCTGCTGGCGGTTCTGGCCCATCTGTGATCTGAGCACTACGGAAATGGAAAAGGCGCGGGTTCATCCCGCGCCTTTTTTCATGTTGCGGAGTGCTATAGGCTCCTCGCCATGCAAGAAAGCACAGGCCGAACACAGGGGATGCTGCTGATCGAAGGCGGCGTGTTCCTGATGGGATCAGATCGCTTCTATCCCGAGGAGCGGCCAGCGCGACAAGTTCGCGTCTCTTCCTTCTGGATTGATGCATGTCCGGTGACGAACCGTGAATTCTCTGATTTCGTGGATGCCACGGGGTACCGCACCCTGGCGGAAATCCCGCCCGATCCTGCCGACTATCCGGGTCTGAATCCTGACCTGGCGCGTGCGGGTTCACTGGTTTTCGAGCGGACCGTGGTACCCGTGCGGTTGAACGATCCCGCGCGCTGGTGGTCCTTCCGCGCCGGCGCCGACTGGCGCCATCCCACCGGCGCGGACAGCTCCATCGAGGCTTTGATGGATCATCCCGTGGTCCATATCGCCCATGCCGATGCGCTGGCCTATGCAAACTGGGCCGGAAAAACGCTGCCCACGGAAGCGGAATGGGAATATGCGGCGCGGGGAGGGTTGCCGGGCGCGGACTATGGCTGGGGCGATGAACTCAATCCTGATGGGCGCGTTCTGGCGAATTATTGGCGCGGGCATTTTCCTTACAGCAACAGGCGCGAGGATGGCGGCTACAGGACAGTTCCGGTGAAGTCCTTCCCGTCCAATGGCCTTGGCCTGTACGACATGATCGGAAATGTATGGGAGTGGACGGACGATTGGTGGGATTTGCGTGTCGCCCCATCCAGTCCCTGTTGTGTCATGGACAATCCGCGCGGCGGCACGTCCGGCGGCAGCCTCGATCCGGACATGCCGCACGTCCGGATCGGCCGTAAAGTCATTAAAGGCGGCTCGCATCTTTGTGCGCCAACCTATTGCCAGCGCTACCGGCCCGCGGCGCGATCGCCGCAGATGATTGACAGTTCAACAAGCCATATTGGATTTCGCTGCGTGCTGCGCGAGCTGCAGGGCGCATAACAGGAAGGGGATTATCATGGGGATGACACGCAGGATGCTTTTGGCCAGTTCGGCGGCGATGGCCTTGATCGGAGCAGCGGGGAATGCGGTGGCGCAAGCGAGTAGGCCCAACATCGTCGTCATTCTGGCGGACGACGTGGGGTATTCGGATTTCAGCTCATACGGCGGCGAGATTCCGACGCCCAACATCGATGACCTCGGCGCGGG
>JBEGVG010000010.1:0-15373 GCA_041178445.1 Pseudomonadota bacterium
GGTTGGGGCTGAAGAACTTCTCGAACTTGTCCTCCACGCCCTGCATCTCCTTGGCGTCCGCCGGAGCCTCGCCCTTTTGGGAGATATTGGGCCAAGTGCGGGAATATTCCGCGTTCACCGCCAGCCACTTTTCCAGCTCCGATTCGGTATCGGCCTTGATGGCTTCGGGGGGGCATTCCGGCTCGCAGACCCCGCAATCTATGCATTCATCGGGATTGATGACCAGCATGTTTTCGCCTTCATAGAAGCAGTCCACCGGGCAGACCTCGACGCAATCCATGAACTTGCACTTGATGCAGGCTTCGGTGACGACATAGGTCATTGGCAGGCGCGTCCTTGGCGAAATCGGGGCTGTGCTTACGGCGCGTTGCCCCGGCAGGCAAGGGGCAGGGTGGCGCAGTATTCTGATAATGGCTCGCAACTAGCGGAAGCTATTCGACGATTTCGTAAAGCTTTTGCGCCTCGCTGGTGGAGCCGCGCCGCTCGGCCAGCGCCAGGATTCGGACAGCCATGACTTGCGCGCCACGCCCCAGGGTGAGGATGTCGCCGGGCTTTATCGTTTGGGCGGGCTTGTCGATCCGCCGGCCATTGAGGCGCACCCGTCCCGCGGCGGCGGCTGCCTGCGCCAGGCTGCGGGTGCGGCAGAAGCGAGCATGGAACAGCCATTTGTCCAGCCGGCTCATCGCATCTTCAGCGCCGCCAGTCCCGCAAAGGGCGAATGGGGGTTGGGAGGCGGTTCGGGTTTGCGCGCTTTGGCCTTTTCCGGACGACGGGATTTTTCCCGGGCGCGCCGCCATACCGGCTTGGCGCCCGCGACCTCTATGGTGCGCCAGCCCAACGCGGCCAGAACCGTGCGGGCGTCGTCCTTGCCGGTTCCCAGCAGCGACACGAGCTTGGTCAGCACAGTTTCGGCATCGGTGCCGGCCGACAAAGCCTGCTCCAGTTCATCCTCCAGCCGTTCCAGCATGTCGAAGCGGATGGCGCGGCCACCCATGACCGCAAAGCCCACCGCATGCAGCGACGCGGTGTCTGTTCCCTTGTCGACAGAGAATGACGTCAGGCCCGGCGCGGGTGGGGCGGGCGGCGACTCCTTCCTCGTCCATACGCCCCACAACAAGGTGAGCAGCCCCGCCGCATCGGGCCGCAGCAGTTTGGGCAGATAGACGGTGCGCCGTCCGAACCAGACGCCAAAGGGGCGCAAGGATCGCAGCAGCGGGCCAAGCTTTTCAGGAAGGGTGAGCGTGGCGCGATCCAGGCCGGCAAAATTCTCCGCCAGCTGATGCGCGATGCCGCGCGCTTCGCCGGGCAGGGCACTGCCCGTGCCGGTACGCGCGTCTGCGGCATCGCGCAGGGCCAGCAACGGCCCCAGCCGCTCCTTGATGCGTGCGGCGGTCCACTGTTCCAGCCGCGCTTGCAGCGCGTCGGTGCGCACATGCGCGTCCGCCAGCATCTCGACATTGGGCGCCAGTGGGGAGGAGCCGGCCACAAGCCGGGCCACAATGGCGCCGTCCCACCACAGCTTGCCATGCTCGCTGAGGGTAATAGCCTTGTCGTCGGCCACGGCGAGCGCCTGGCTGCGAGCCGCAATCTCGCTTTCCAGGCCCTTCAGCGCCGCGGCGCGCAAGGTGCGCCCCTGCAAGCCCGCCGCGCGCGGATCGGGCACGAAGCGAAAGCCGTCCAGCCGCCCTATCGCTTCGCCGCCGATCGAAACCCCGCCGGATTCGTCCAGCGCCAGCGAAGCGAATTCATCGTCACGCAGATGTTTCATCAGCACCGATGTGCGCCGATCGACGAAACGCTGGGTTAAACGCTCATGCAGCGCGTCGGACAAACGGTCTTCGACCGCACGTGTGACGCCCTGCCAATGCGCGCCGTCACGCGTCCACCCTTGCCGATGCGCCGCATAGGTATAGGTGCGGATCTGCGCCAGCCGGCCCGACAGGGTGGCGAACTCGCCTTCGATGACGTCGGCGCGGGCAATCTGGCGCCCCAGCCAGTCATCGCAAATGGCGCCGTCTTTGGTGAGAAAGAGGAAAATACTTTTGACCAGCTTGACGTGCTCGTCGGTGGAGAGCTTGCGGAAATCGGGAAGCTGGCAGACATCCCACAAGCGCCGCAACATCTCGCGCGATATTGCCAGCGCCCTGATCTCGTCGTCGTCGGACAGAAGGCGCAGCGCCACCGCATCGCTGGCGGGCCTGGCCCGCGTCAGACCCTTCTCTGGAGGCGGTGCGTCCAGGCTATCGTTCAGCGCGGCGAGGCTGCGGAAATCCAGATCCGCATTGCGCCATTGCAGGACGCGGACCGGATCGTAGCGGTGGCTTTCGATCCGCTGCACCAGTTCGTCCTCAAACGTTTCGCAGTCGGCGGTCACGCCGAAGGTGCCGTCATTCATGTAGCGTCCGGCGCGTCCGGCGATCTGGCCGATCTCGTCCGGCCGAAGGGCGCGCATCCGCGCGCCATCGAATTTTTCGCGGGCGGCAAAGCCGACATGGTCCACATCCATGTTCAGGCCCATGCCGATGGCGTCGGTCGCCACCAGGAAGTCCACATCCCCCGACTGGTAGAGCTCGACTTGCGCGTTGCGAGTGCGCGGACTGAGCGCGCCCAGCACCACCGCCGCGCCGCCGCGCTGGCGCCGGACCACTTCGGCGATGCCGTAAACATCCTCGGCGGAAAAGCCCACCACGGCGGAACGCCGGGGCAGGCGGGTGAGCTTCTTCGCGCCGGTATAGGCCAGGTCGGAAAAGCGGGTGCGGCTGATGAACCAGGCGCGCGGAATGAAGCGCTGGATGATGCCGCGCATGGTGTCGCTGCCCAGCAGCATGGTTTCTTCGAGCCCTCGCGCATGGAGCAGCCGGTCGGTGAAGACATGACCGCGTTCGGGGTCGGCGCAAAGCTGGATCTCGTCGATCGCCAGGCAGGCCACCGGGATATCCAGCGGCATGGCTTCGACGGTGCAGACATAGAAACGCGGATTTTTGGGGACGATCTTTTCTTCGCCGGTGATCAGCGCGACTTCGTTTGGCCCGCGCAGCCGCACGATGCGGTCATAGACCTCGCGCGCCAGCAGGCGCAGTGGCAGACCGATCATGCCGGACTTGTGCGCCAGCATGCGTTCGATCGCGAAGAAGGTCTTGCCGGTGTTGGTGGGTCCCAGAACCGCCGTCACCTTGGGGCTGTGTTCGCGGGCGGTGCCTGTGATGTGCATGGAACGTTAAATCGTTGCTGCCCGCGTGTTTCGCAAGTCAAAAGACACGGCAAACGCCTCCCGAATGAGGCGCTTTGCCTCTGAATGTGCGCTATGGCGCGCAGCGGATACCAGCATGGGTTTCGTTGGTCGCAGGGGGCACCAGCTGAATCGCGCGCGGCGGCAAGGTGGGTGCTCTTGGTCGGTACACATATTGGCGCGTTTGGGGGCTGCTGTGGATTACGGGTTAAGAATTAGAACAAAAAGGGTTCAAAAACAGTCCGAATCACTAACCAATTCAATATCTGCCTTTGTTCTCATACATTTAGCAGATTTTTCTAGCCTCGTGACCACTACATCTAGTGGCCGACTCGAGCAATGGTCCTTTGTCAGGGAACGCCGACTCCATTCCGTACCTGGATGAAAATAATCCCGGAAAAGCGCGGGTTTACGATCCGGAACGGATTCCTTTGGGGCTATGTCCATCCACCTTCAGGGCGGTGGCCAGCACGGCGATCACGCCATATTTGGTCTCGGCCCAGACCCTGAGCGGCACGGTATAGTCGCGTCCGGCGATGGAGGAGGGAAAGCGGGCGACCCAGGCGCGGATCACCGGAAAAGAGTCGTTGTTGCTCAGCAACCGCTGCCGGAAGCCGGCGACCGGACGATAGCGGATATCGCACTGCACGGCTTTGCCCTGATACAGCCCATTGTCCATCTTGACGTCGATGTCGCGGACCTTGGCGAGATCGACATTGTAGCGGCGCCGGCCATCGAACACCGGCAGGGCGACGGCGCAGGGATTGTCGTCCTTGGCCGCGACACCGCTGGCGATCAGGGTCAGCGCGCTCAAGGGATCCAGCGTGCCCTTGGCGTCCTGCGGCTTCACTTCAAAACCGCTGGTGGAATAGGGCGGGTCCGCATAAAGGCGCGGTGGATTCTCGCCCTCATAGCTCAGCGATACCTGCTGCCTCCTGCCGGTCGCCTGACGGGTGTTGAAGCTGTCATATAAGGCTGGCGCGAATGTCTTGTCGGTCACCTTGCCCGAAGAGGTCGCCTGGATCTCCGCCTGCCAGAAGGCATTGACGATGCCCGAGGTCTGCAGATTGGAGACGACCTGATACTCCCCACCTCGCAAGGTGGCGTCCATATCCACCTTTCCCATGGTGATGCCCCCGGCATAGACCGTCATGGCTACATGCAGCTTGGAAGCGGGTTGGGTGGGCGCGGTCGCCCCGCCCGCGGCAAAGGCAGGCAAGGGGGCAGCGAGAAAGGCAAGGACAAGAAGATGGCGGACCATGGAAGATGCTATATTGCTGGAAATATTGGTGCTTTTGGGGCCGTCGGAGGGCCTTTCTGGCGGCTCCGCCTTGACCAATGCGGACGGTTTGCTTATGAACCCCCTCTTTTCCGGGCCAAAAGGCGCGGAAATCCTTGAGAATCGAAGAGAAACCGCCATGTCCCGCCGCTGCGAATTGACCGGAAAAGGCCCCCTGGTTGGCAACAATGTCAGCCACGCCAACAACAAGACCAAGCGGATCTATCGCCCGAACCTGCAGATCATCGCCTTGGCGAGCGAGCTGCTGGGCAACAGCTACAAGCTCAAGATCTCCATGAACGCCCTGCGTTCGGTGGATCGCAATGGCGGCCTGGACCCTTTCATCCTCAAATCCAAGGACAGCGTGCTGTCGCCCAAGGCCCTGCGCCTGAAGCGCGCCATCGCCAAGAAGGCGGCCGCTAAGGCCGCCTGACAATTGGACAAGTCGGCGGCCGCCAAGGCCGCCTGATCGCCTCCGCGATCTGACCAATCAAAGCTTTGATACCCCGCGCGGCCCTAGGCCCGCTGCGGCATTGCGTTTGCGTGGTACCCCCTGAAATCTTCTGAAAACGTGCCAGACTGGAACGTCTGGCGCGTCTGGGGTGCATGTGAAGGCTTATGATTACCAAAACGGCGCGCATCGCGTGCTGGCGCTGCAGGCGGAGGACGTCTCCAGCGGGCTGCGCCGCGGGGATGATGCGGTATGGCCGCCCCATGAGCGCGCCTATGGCGGGCCGCCGGAGGGGATGCGCCAGAGGATTGCCGGACCCACGCTGGTGGTGGCCCGGCTGATCGTTCCGGTGGCGCTTCTGATCACGCTTCTGGGCGCGGCCTATCTCTTCACCGATGCGCTGCTGGTTCTGCCGGATGCGCCCCGCAGCGTTCAGAACGCCCTGCTGGCGCGCAGCGACCTGATACTGCCAATGGCCTGGTATGCCATCCATCTCTGCAACCGCCGTTATGGCGCCGCCTATGCCTTCGCCCAGCTTCTGGTCGGGCTGGGGATCGTCGCCCTGGTGGCGCTGATCAATCCCGGCGACATCAACAACTGGATCAACAACTCCCCCATGTTGTCGCTCAGGGCGATGCTGGCTTTCGGGGCCTCGTTCCTGTTCGCCAATTTCATCGCCATCATCTTCTTTGACGCCGCACGCGGCCCGCGCTGGTGGACCGCGCCTCTGGCGGCCTCCTTCGCGGCCAGCCTGGTGTTCAGCGCGGTCTATTACCCGGCCGCCTTTGCCGGCGCCGATCATCTGCCCTGGACGGACTCAGCTCTGGTGCATTTCATCGTCTTTTTCGGGGAAAGCATTTTGCTGCTTGTGCCGTATTACCTGCTGCGGCCTGCGATGCGGCCTCTCAACGGCATGAACGGATATTAAGCGCGCTTGCGGCGGCCGGGCGCGGCGTCTTCCGCAAAAAGTTCGGTGAGCTGTTCGGTCATAGCGCCGCCCAGCTGTTCGGCATCCACGATGGTGACGGCCTTGCGGTAATAGCGCGTCACGTCATGGCCGATGCCGATGGCGGTCAGTTCGACCGACGAGCGGGTCTCGATCTCCTCGATCACCCGGCGCAGATGATGTTCCAGATAATTCCCGGCATTCACCGACAGGGTTGAATCGTCCACCGGCGCGCCGTCGGAAATCACCATCAGGATCTTGCGCTGTTCGGGACGGGCGATGATGCGGTTGTGCGCCCAGGTCAGCGCTTCGCCGTCGATATTCTCCTTCAGCAATCCTTCGCGCATCATCAGCCCCAGATTGCGCTTGGCCCGCCGCCAGGGTTCATCGGCGGCCTTGTAAACGATATGGCGCAGATCGTTGAGCCGGCCTGGCTGGGGCGGCTTTCCCGCGGCCAACCACTTCTCGCGTGACATTCCGCCTTTCCAGGCCCGGGTGGTGAAGCCCAGTATCTCGGTCTTGACCCCGACGCGTTCCAGGGTGCGGCCCAGAATGTCGGCGCACATCGCCGCCACCATGATGGGCCGTCCGCGCATCGAACCGGAATTGTCCAGCAGCAGCGTGACGCAGGTATCGCGGAAGGTGGTGTCTTTTTCCCGCTTGAACGACAGCGGATACATCGGATCGATCACGATGCGAGTCAGGCGCGAGGTGTCGAGCAGGCCTTCTTCCAGGTCATATTCCCAGTGCCGGTTCTGCTGTGCCATCAACAGGCGTTGCAGCTTGTTGGCCAGGCGTGACACCACGCTCTGCATGGCCGACAGCTGCTGGTCGAGAAAGCCCCGGAGGCGCGCCAGCTCCTCGGGCTCGCAAAGCTCGGCGGCGGCGATCTCCTCGTCGAATTCGGTGGTGAAGACCTTGTAGCCCCACTCGTCCTGGCGGGAAAATGCCTGTTCGTTACGCTGGGGCTTGGCGCCGTCTTCCGGCTCGGTCGCATCCGACAGGTCCTCGGACTGTTCCGTGGCCATGTCGGGCTCCACTTCCTGGCCGTCCTCACTCTCGGCGGCGGCCTCGGTGGCGGCGCTTTCCCCGTCCTGCTGGGCATCCTGGTCCTGGCCATCTTCATTCTCGCCATCCGGCTTTTCACCGTCGGCATTCTGCTCGGCCAAGGATTCGCTATCGGTCGAATCGCCAAAGGACAGGTGATTGAGCAGGGTGCGGGTGAGTTTCGCATAGCTCTTCTGGTCGCGCAGGGCATCGGCCAGCTTGTCGAGATCGCCGCCCGCTTTTTCCTCGACGAAGGACCGCCACAGCTCCACCGCGCCGGCGACCGAAGGGGGCGGTTTTTCGCCCGTCAGCTTTTCGCGCACCATCAGCCCCAGGACATCGGCGAGCGGCGCTTCGTCCCGGGACCGCGCCTTGCCCAATCCGCGATTGAGCAGGCGCTGTTCCAGCCCGCTGGCGAGATTGGCTTTCACGCCTTTCATCGCCAGCGAACCGATTGCTTCCACCCGTGCCTGTTCGGCGGCTTCGAAGATGGCGGCGCCTTCCGGCGAAGCGGGGCGGAACTGGCTGTTCACCTTCTCGTCGTGATAGGCCCTGCGCAAGGCATAGGCATCACCCGTGCCGCGCACCAGCGCCACGTCATGGGCCGACAGGTTGCGGGCGGGCGAGGGCAGGCGGGCCTTCAGGCCTTTCAGAGCGGGAGGTTCGGCGGAGAAATTGACTTCGAGCTCGGGCTCGGCCGCGAGGCTTCGCACCGCCACCGTGACGGCGCGTTTGAATGGTTCTGAGGGAGATTCGGGCTTCACGGCCATTGCGACCTTTTCAAACTGGATCACCCGCAAAGGGCGGGTGATGCTGGTCGCTACGCGACCAGCACTTTGGCGGCGCTTTCCGGCAGTTCTTCGCCGAAGCAGCGCTGGTAGAACTCGGCCACGCTGGCGCGTTCCAGCTCATCGCACTTGTTGAGAAAGGTGAGACGGAAGGCAAAGCCGACATCGCCAAAGATTTCGGCATTCTGCGCCCAGGTGATGACGGTACGCGGGCTCATCACAGTGGAAAGATCGCCCGCGACGAAGGCGTTGCGGGTCATGTCGGCCAGGCGCACCATCGCCGAAAGGGTCTTCTTGCCTTCGGGCGTGTTGTAGCTGGGCGACTTGGCCAGCACGATTTCTTCCTCGGCCTCGTGCGTCAGGTAATTGAGCGTGGTGACGATGCTCCAGCGGTCCATCTGGCCCTGATTGATCTGCTGGGTGCCGTGATACAGGCCGGTGGTATCGCCAAGGCCGATGGTGTTGGTTGTCGCGAACAGCCGGAAGGCCGGATGGGGGTGGATCACCTTGTTCTGATCCAGCAACGTCAGACGCCCGGAAACTTCCAGCACGCGCTGAATGACGAACATCACATCGGGGCGGCCGGCGTCATACTCGTCGAACACCAGCGCCACGGGGCGTTGCAGGGCCCAGGGCAGCAAGCCTTCGCGAAACTCGGTGACCTGCTGGCCATCCCTCAGCACGATGGCGTCCTTGCCGATCAGGTCGATACGGCTGATATGGGAATCCAAATTGATGCGGATGCAGGGCCAGTTCAGCCGTGCCGCCACCTGCTCGATATGCGTCGACTTGCCGGTGCCGTGATAGCCCTGGATCATGACGCGGCGGTTGAAGGCAAAGCCGGCCAGGATCGCCAGCGTGGTGTCGCGGTCGAAGCGGTAGGCGGGATCGCGTTCCGGCACATGCTCGTTCGCCTTCGTGAAGGCGGGGACCTTCATCTTGGTCTTGATGCCGAAAACTTCGCCCGCATCGACAGTGGTGTCGGGCATGATGCTGGGATCCAGGGTTTCGGCCATAGGTGCGGGGCGGGTACTCATGATGTGTGATCCGACGAGCCGCCGCGCATGGCTATGCGGGCGCGGTAGGCCCGTTTCAGGTGAGAAGGCCGGAGGCGCGCAACACGCCATAGGCTTTGATGACCTGCTTCAGCCGTTCTTCCGCGCCCCGGTCGCCGCCATTCGCGTCGGGATGAAAACGCTTCACAAGTTCCTTATACCGCGCCTTGATCTCGATCAAGGTCGCGTTATGGGACAGTTGCATCGTGTCCATGGCGATGATTTGCAGGCGAGTCAGTTGCCGCTCAGGACGCCGCACGGTGCCGGTTTCGTCGTCCTCTGCAAACACCGCATGGCTGTCATTCACGTTGCCCAGGGGGCTCTGGCCCATGCGCGCCTTGGCGGCGCGCTTGCCCAGCGGCCAGGTCGGACGATGGCCGGTCAGCGCCTCTTCGCGGAACTTGCGGATATCGCCGTCATCCATGCCCTTGAAATAGTCCCAGGATTCGTTGTGCAGCCGGGCATGCCTGGAGCAAAGCCAGAGATATTCGGTAAGATTCTTGGGCGACCGGGACACGCGGCAATCGCCCGGCCCGACACAGTCGGGGGCTTCGCACATCCGGGTCACCGGCTCGGGTTTTTTCGCCTTGCCTGACTTGATCCGGATGTCGGTTTTAAAGCGGTTGGTACGCGGTTCGACCATCGAACAATTATGGGAAGGCAAGGGTAAAAGACAAGGAAACGTATTGCTTGACTTTCGGGGGCGCAAAGCAAACTAGGGGCAGGATGAAAGTCGCCGACACCATGACGCAAAAACTGACCGCCGCCTTTGCGCCGCTGGCGCTGGAGGTGCGGGACGAAAGCGCCCGTCACGCCGGCCATGCCGGCGCCACCCGCGACGATGGCAGCCATGGCGAAACCCATTTCCATGTGCGCCTGGTATCCAGCGCCTTTGAGGGTCTTTCTCGGGTCGAACGCCAGCGCCGCATTCATGCCGTGCTGGAACAGGAACTGAAGGCTTCGGTTCACGCGCTGTCGCTGGCGCTGCTTACGCCGTCGGAAGCTCGGAAAGACGCCATAGCGTCCTGACCGCGGGGCGGTATGATGCGAATGGCGGTGATCTGGTTGCGCTGGCGGCGCATAATCTCGAAGACAAAGCCGAAGAATGCGAAACGCTGACCGGCATCGGGAATGGTGGCGGACTGCGCGATCACCAGCCCTGCGATGGTGGTGGCATCGTCTTCGGGCAGGCGCCATTCCAGCTCGCGATTGAGGTCGCGCACCGGCACCTTGCCGTCAACCAGATACGAGCCGTCCGGACGCCGACGAATCTCCCGCCGCGCTTCCTGTGGCCGGGAATCGGAAATGTCGCCGAACACTTCTTCCAGAATATTTTCCAGGGTCACAAGACCCTGCAGGGCGCCATACTCGTCCACCACCAGGGCGAAGCGGGCGCGGCGCTCGCGAAACTCCGCCAGCTGCTCCTCCAGCGTGTTGGTGTCCGGCACGAACCAGGGGGGTGCCACCAGCGTGGCGATATCGATCTTCTCCAGATCGCCGCGATGTTCCACCAGCGCCTGGGCCAGCAGCTTGGCCGAGAGAATTCCGATGATGTTGTCCGGCTCGCCCTGCCATATCGGCAGGCGGCTGTGGCTGGAGGCGACCACCGCTTCCACCAGTTCCTGCTTGGGCAGGCCGGCATCGACGCTTTCGATGCTGGTGCGGTGACGCATCACATCGCCCACCTGCAATTCGCGCAGGTCCAGAATGCCGCCCAGCATGTTGCGATGCTCGCGTTCGAAACTGCCCTTCTGAAGGTGCTGGGCGATGGAACTGCGGATTTCCGCGCGCGCATATTCCGGATCTTCCGCTGCGCCGGCCCGAACGCCGAACAGCCCGAGTACCCGCCCGCCCAGCCATCGCGCCGCTGCGAAAATGGACGCCCGCGCGGTCACGACCTGCCGATGCGGCGCGGCGGTGAAAGCGCAGACGGCCAGCAGGGCGACAATCGCGGCAACAATATAGGCGAGCATTATGGGACCAAAGGGAAGCGCGCCATCATAGCGCGTTTTATCCGTCCGTCAGGACCGATTTTACGGCGTCCAGCGGCACATCGCGGGTGACGAAAGCCTGTCCCAGTCCGCGCAGCAGGATGAAGGTCAGCTTTCCGTCGGCCACTTTCTTGTCATGCGCCATATGCCCGATCAGCTCGTCGGCACTGGCCCGCGCACCTGGAATGTCGGTGATCGCGGACGGCAATCCCACGGCTTGCAAATGGCGGGTGAAGCGCTGGGCATCCTGGCCGGGGCACAGGCCCAGCTTGACGGAAAGCCTGAAAGCCAGCGCCATGCCGATGGCAACGCCTTCGCCATGAACCAGGCGGTCCGAGAATCCGGTCGCCGCTTCGAGCGCATGGCCGAAGGTATGACCGAGATTGAGCAGGGCGCGGTCGCCGGTCTCGCGCTCGTCGCGCGCCACGATATCGGCCTTCATCTGGCAGGAATGCGCCACGCACCGGACCATGGCGGCCTCATCGCCCGCCAGTGCCTTGGGGCCGTTGGCTTCCAGCCATTCAAAGAAATTCGCATCGCCCAGCGCGCCATACTTGGCGACTTCGGCGTAACCGGCCAAAAGCTCGCGGCGCGGCAGGGTGGACAGCAACTGGGTGTCCGCGACCACGATGCGTGGCTGATGGAACAGGCCGATCAGGTTCTTGCCCTGTTTGGCGTTGATTGCGGTCTTGCCGCCGACCGACGAGTCGACCTGCGACAGAAGCGTGGTGGGAATTTGCGCAAATCCGACGCCACGCTTGAGCACACCCGCCGCAAAACCGGTGAGATCGCCGATCACGCCGCCGCCGAACGCGATGATCAGGCCCTTGCGATCAATTTCCATGTCCAGCAATTCGCCCGACAGCCGCTCCAGCCCGGCAAAGCTTTTGCTGACTTCGCCGGGCGCCATCACGATGGGGCGCGCTTGAATGCCGGCCTTGCTTAACAGTTCGAGCAGACGGGGCAGGTGAATGTCCGCCACATGCGCGTCGGTCACCACCGGCACCGGGCCGCGTGCCAAGGGTTTCAGCAATTCCCCCGCGCGTGCCAGCATGCCCGCGCCGACATGAATGTCATAGGCCCGCTCACCCAGTCCGACAGAAACGATCTCACGCATGGCTATCGCATATCCCATGGGCGGCCAGGGCGGCAACGATCTTGTCCAGCAGCACGTTATGAGGTTCGTCGGCCGATTCCAGCACCATGTCGGCCATGGCATAGACCGGCTCGCGCTGCGCCAATAGCCGCTCCAGCGTGCCGCGCAGATCGTCATTGACGAGCAGGGGTCTTGTCTGATCGTTGCCCTGGCGCTTTTTCACCCGTCCGAGTAAGACCTCGACCGGCGCTTTCAGCCATATGGTGAATGCCGACTGTTTCATGGTGGCGCGGGTGGTCTCGTCGATATAAGCGCCGCCGCCGGTGGCCAGGACATGCGGCGGCTCGCCAAGCAGGCGGGCGATCACCCGCCGCTCGCCATCGCGAAAATAGGGTTCGCCATATTTGGCGAATATCTCCGACACGCTCATGCCCGCCGCCGCTTCAATCTCGTGATCGGCATCGGCAAAAGGAACGTTCAGCCGCGCAGCCAGCCGCTTGCCGATGGAGGTTTTGCCCGCCCCCATCATGCCCACCAGTGCCACGGTCCGGTTCAGTGTCATGGGCCTTTTCGATACAGCCATGCTAAACCAGTGTCCATGACTCGGCCCCCCGCGCCCGAAGGGCGCCAAACAATCAAGCGCCCGGAGGGCGCCCTGTGAAAAGATCTGACTGCGCCTATCTGATCGAGCTTTTCCTCGACATGATGGGGGCTGAGCGGGGATCAGGCGCCAACACGCTGGCCGCCTATCGCCGCGACCTGGTGGATTTTGCGGGCCGCGCCGATCTGCGCAATGCCAGCCGTGAACAGGTCCGTGATTTCCTGAACTCGCTTTCCCGCTCGGGCCTGGCGGCATCGACCCAGGCGCGCAAACTGTCGGCGCTGCGCCAGTTCTATGGCTTTCTGTACACCGAGGGGATGCGCGGGGACGATCCCACCCAGACTCTCGCTGCGCCCCGCGCCAGCCGCGCCTTGCCCAAGATTCTGTCGGGCGACGATCTGGAGGCGATGCTGAAAACAGCTGCCGACGACACGTCACCGGAAGGCCTGCGGCTGACCTGCATTGTCGAGATGCTGTATGGCGGCGGCTTGCGTGTCACCGAACTGGCGGGGCTGAAGCTCGCGGGCGCGCGCACCCATGAAGGCTTCATTCGCATTACCGGGAAAGGCAACAAAGAGCGCATGACGCCGCTGAATGGATCGGCGCGCGCGGCGCTGGATGCCTATCTGGCGGTGCGTGACGAATTCGTGCCCAAGCATGACAAGAACAACCGCTATCTGTTCGCCTCGCGCGGCGCCGATGGTTTTCTCACCCGCCGCCGCTTTCACCAGCTGCTCAAGGCGCTGGCATTGAAGGCGGGCCTCGATCCCGCCAAGGTCTCGCCGCATGTGCTGCGCCATGCCTTTGCCACCCATCTGGTGGAAGGCGGAGCAGACCTGCGCAGTGTCCAGACGCTGCTGGGGCATGCCGATATCGCCACCACCCAGATCTATACCCATGTGGCGCGCGACCGGTTGAGCCGGGTGGTGCAGGCCGCGCACCCCCTGGGGAAAGCCAGAACGGTCAAAAACAACCGTTAACCCATTGGAAAAGAAAGGTTCTTTAAGCATTCCCTTTCGCAAGGGCCTGTGTCACTTTCCGCCTTTCACGGTGATTTGAGCCATGCATTACCTCGAATTTGAGCGCCCCATAGCCGAGTTGGAAGGCAAGATCGTCGAGCTGAAGAAGCTCGCCGAAGAAGATCCCAACATGGAGATCGACAGCGAGGTCGATCGGTTGCGCAGCCGCGCCGGCACGCTGGTGGCGGACACCTATGCCCGGCTGACGCCCTGGCAGAAGGTGCAGGTGGCGCGCCATCCGGGCCGTCCGCACTTTCTCGACTATGCCAAGCACATCATCGAGGATTTCACGCCGCTGGCCGGCGATCGTTCGTTTGGCGAGGACGAGGCGGTGGTGGCGGGGCTGGGCCGATTTCGCGGACGCCCCGTGGCTTTCATCGGCCAGGAAAAGGGCAACGACACCCAATCGCGCATCAAGCACAATTTCGGATCAGCGATGCCGGAAGGCTATCGCAAGGCGGTACGGATTTTCGAACTGGCTGGCCGTTTCGATCTGCCCGTCCTGTCCTTCGCCGACACGGCGGGCGCCTATCCGGGCGTCAGCGCCGAGGAGCGTGGCCAGGCCGAGGCCATTGCCCGCTCGATCGAGGCAGGGCTTTCGGTCAAGACGCCCTTCATCGCCACCATCATTGGTGAAGGCATGTCGGGCGGGGCCATCGCCATCGCCGCTGCGTCGCGCGTTTATATGCTCGAACATTCGATCTATTCGGTGATCTCGCCTGAGGGGTGTGCCTCCATTCTGTGGCGCAGCGCCGACAAGGCACAGGAGGCCGCCACGGCGCTCAAGATCACCGCGCAGGACCTGCTGCAGCTCAAGGTGATCGACGGCATCGTGCCCGAGCCGGTGGGCGGCGCGCATCGCGCCCCGCTGCAAACAATCGAAGCGGTGGCCGATCAGATCGAGCAGGGGCTGAAGGAAATGGAAGGCCTGTCCGGCGACGAAATCCTGCGCCAGCGCCAGGCGAAATTCCTGGCTATGGGCCGGAGCATTTCCTGATCGCTTGAAAAAAAAGGCCCGGATTTCTCCGGGCCTTGTTTTTTGTGCGCGCCGAGATCAGCGCGCCATCTGCAGGCTGCCGTTCGGCACCCAGCCCCGATTGTCCACTTCGTCGGTGACTTCCCGCCACACGCCATCGGTGTTGCCGGTGGGGTAGAGGATCATGCCGGGATCAAGTTGGCGCACCACCTTGGCGGTTTCGCTGGGCGTCGCGCGCATCACGCCGGGGCGCGACATGGTGACGGTGCGCTGGGGCGCCGTCTGGGCCGCGGCCGTCGACAGGCCGCCCATCTGGCCCACCAGCTTGGTATAGGCATCGATGTAAGCCAGCACCACGACCTGGCCGATGGCGGTCTTTTGGTAGTTCGACACGCCCACGGCGCCAAAGCCGCCCAGCACGCCGCCGCCGGCGCCAACGCCAAAACCGATATCGGTCTTGTCGCCATGGCCTTCGGCCATCGCCTGCTGCTCGCTGGTGCGCACATTGGTGACCGAGAGGATCACATCCGCGGTGCTGGAATTGATCGAGATGCCCGAGATGATGGCGCCGGCGAAGCCGCCGACCAGGCCACCCAGCATGCCGCCGACATTGGTGCCGCCGGCATTGGAGTTCTTAGAAACGATATCGGGCACCAGAATATAGTCCGCCGCCCGCACCTGGCCGCCGCCGATGTTGGAGCCGCCCTGCAGCGCGCCGCCGGCCGCCAGGGCGCGTTCCTGCTGCGCCAGTTCAAAGCCCCTGCCGCGATCCACCAGGGTGAAGCAGCCCGACCGCTGCACGAAAATCTTGAGGAGCGCTTCGGGCGATTCCAGGCCCAGGCCTTCCCACCATTTGTTGTCCGGCTCGCGCACCGCGATGGAGCCGATCCGCTGC
>JBEGVG010000011.1:0-9329 GCA_041178445.1 Pseudomonadota bacterium
GGCGCCATCATCAGGAATTCCGCGAAGGGCGAGTTATGGCGGGTGATGACGAAATGGTAGCTGTAGACTGATGAACCATGCGGCACCATCAGCTTGCCGCTGGCGTCCGCCAGGTTGGCGATCTTGATCAGTTCGGTAACGCCGCCGCACCAGCCGACATCGGGCTGGATGATGTCGCAGCAATCCATCTCCAGCAGCATGCGGAAACCCCAGCGGGTGGCTTCATGCTCGCCAGTGGTCACCAGCATGCCGGGCGGCACGGCGCGCTTGAGATCGCGATAGCCCCAGTAATCATCGGGCGACAGCGCCTCTTCGATCCATTTCAGGCCGCTGTCCTTCCAGGCCGCTTGCGCCAGGCGGGTGGCATAGTTCAAATCCAGCGACATCCAGCAATCCAGCATCAGCCAGAAATCCGGGCCCGTGGCGGCGCGCATGTCCGCGATCTGTTTCAGGTTCTTCTTGAGGCCCTCTTCGCCTTCGGCCGGGCAGTGATGCACTGGCATCTTGCCGCCGATGAAGCCCATTTGCTTGGCCAAGTCCGGCCGCGCCCCGGTGGCGTAGAATTGCAGCTCATCACGCACCGGCCCGCCCAGCAATTGATGCACCGGCTCCTTGCGCAATTTTCCCAGAAGGTCCCAAAGCGCAAGGTCGACGCCGGAGATGGCGTTGATCACCAGACCCTTGCGCCCATAATACTGGGTGGAGAAATACATCTGATCCCAGATCTTCTCGACCTCGGACGGATCGCGCCCTTCCAGGAAACGGGCGAGATGCTTTTCCACGATGAAGCAGGCCGGCTCGCCGCCGGTGGTGACGGCAAAACCGATGGTGCCGTCCGCGGCTTCAATCTCCACCACCAAAGTACCCAGCACATTGATGCCGAAGCTCTGGCGGCTCTGGCGGTATTCGGGATAGCGCGCCATCGGCGTGGCGATATGGTCGTCGATCCAGTGCCCGCCCGCCTGGTCATGATAGTCGGCGCCGCCGCCGCGCACCACAAAGGCGCGCACCTGCTTGATCTTCGGAAATGCCACCGCGAACGCCCCTGATTGTGCTTGTTCTATTTTTTGACGCAGGTAGCGTATCGCCAGAAAAACAGGGTGGGAAGATGCTTCTGAAAGATAAAGTTCTGCTGATCACCGGCGCCTCGGCGGGCATCGGCCGCGCCGTGGCGATCGAGGCCGCCCGTCAGGGCGCCGACGTGGCGATCAACTATTTCGATGCCGATGATGCGGCGGCCACCGAAACGGTCGCGGCCATCGCCGCCACCGGGCGGCGCGGATTGGCGGTGAAAGGCGACGTCGCCAAGGCCGAAAGCGCACCCGCCTTCATCGAAGCGGCGATAGCCGCCTTCGGCAAGGTCGATGTGTTCGTCAGCAATGCCGGCATCTGCCCGTTTCACGCCTTCCTCGACATGCCGCGCGAAACCTTCGAGCGCACCATGACGGTGAACCTGCACGGCGCCTATTACATGATCCAGGCCGCCGCCAACCAGATGGTGAAGCAGGGCAAGGGCGGCTCCATCATCGGCGTGTCATCGATTTCCGCCTATGTCGGCGGCGAGTATCAGACCCATTACACGCCCACCAAGGCGGGCGTGCTGTCGATGATGAACTCGGTCACCATCGCGCTGGGCAAGCATGGCATCCGGTGCAACGCGGTATTGCCGGGGACCATCCAGACCGACATCAACAAGGAGGATCTCACCGATCCCAAAAAGCGCGCCTATATGGAAGGCCGCGTGCCGCTGGGCCGGCTGGGAGTTCCCGAGGATCTGGCGGGACCGGTGATTTTCCTCGCCTCCGACATGGCGCGCTATGTCAGCGGCGCGGCCTTGCTGGTCGATGGCGGGATGTTCGTCAATCTGCAATAGGCGCGGGAACGGGGAGCCGGTTCCGACATTCTCTTACATGTGAGAGGCTGATCGAAAGAAAAGCCAATCGCAAAGAACGGCGGAGACGGCGAAAGCCGGTTCCCGCCGTTCTCGTTTTCGAAACGCTAGCGCGCGGTCACACCCAGCGCCGGATCCTGCCGCAGGAAAGACGTCCAGCGCGAATCCAGCTTCACATCGCCGGGGAGAGCATTCCAGCCCAGCGATTCCAGGCCGTTCAGGTCATAGACGATCTTGCCGTCCTTGATGGTCAGTTCGGCCACCAGCCGCTGCGTGCCAGTGACCTTGGTGTTGAGCATGTCGGTATAGCCGAAGCGGCCCTTCTGGATGCTGATCACCGTGACATCGGCCACGGCACTGGGCGACAGGTTGCCCAGGTCCTCGCGCTTGATCTGCCGCGCGGGGTTGGCGGTCATGCCGGCGATCACCTCCGGCAGGGTCATGCCGATCGTCATGAACTTGCTGGCGACATTCAGCAGATCCTTGGTGGCGCTGTTCATACTACCGGTATGCAGGTCGGTGGACAGCGAATCCGGCTTGAAACCCTGCTTGATCATCGGGATCGCCAGCATGAACTTGAAGCTGCCCCCGCCGGTGCCGGTGTCGAAATAGACGCCGCGCCCCCGTCCATCCACCAGCCCCTTGCTGGGGCCCTGGGTGGCCGGATCCTGCTCCTGCCGCAGGCCGGAATAGGCGTGGGTATAGATGTCGCCCGGACGCAGCTTGGTGTTCAGCAAAGCATGGATCGGCCGTTCCGGCTTGTCGCTGCCGAAGTCCACCATCACCGGCAGCCTGGCGCGGTTACCGGCGATCACCGCCTCGTCGATCGGCTTCCATTCGGGTCCGGAAAAATGCGCCGCCTTGATGCCGACGACCACGTTCGGATAGCGCTGCGCCATCTTGGCGGTGGCCTCGCCGTCCATGTCGGCCTGGTCCTGTTCCCATTTGCCGCCGCGCATGCCGTTGCCCACGATATTGAGCATGGCCAGAACGCGGGTCCTGGAACGGTCGATGATGCGATCCTTGAAATCCTCGAAATTGCGCCAGCCGGCACAGCCGGCATCGACCACGGTGGTGACGCCGCTCCGGAAGGTGAAGCCATCCGGCGGCACACTGAGATCGCCAGCATAGGAGCCCTTCTCGCCTGTCCCGTTATAGACATGGACATGCAAATCAATCAGCCCGGGCGAAACCACCATGCCGCGCACATCGATGGTCTTGATCGCATCGCCGGCGGACAGGCCCGGCGCCACGCGGGCAATCTTGCCGTCCTTGATGGCGACGTCCATCACCCCGTCGATGCGGTTTTTCGCGTCGATGACGCGTCCGCCGCGCAGCAGCAGGTCGTAACTGGGAAGCGGCTGGGCCGAGGCCCCCGCGGTCAGCAGTGCCAGCGCGGCGCAGGCGAGAAACTTGTTCTTCATATGCGCACCGCCGTCCATGGAACCACCCCGTATTCGCCCAGATCCACCGTACCCGCCATGGCGTTGCCATTGGCGGTGCCCTTGAAGCGCCAGTCGATGCTGCTGCCCGGCACCGGCATGCGGCTGCGCATTTCAATCATGTTGGCGCGCACCATGCCGGTAATCGCGCCCTGGTAGATTTCGCCCTTTTGCGTGCCGGTCAATTCGCTGCCCGACTGCTGCAGGGTAAACTGCTGCTCGCCCGTACCGCGCTCATACTTGATGGTGACGGCCCAGTTGCCGGCCAGCGAGGCCAGCGGGCCCTTGGGCACCGGCTGATTGGCGTAAGCCCCCGGATTGCTGAGCGAGGCATGCAGCACATCCGCCACGATCCGCTCTTCGCCCGGGTCCATCATGTAGGGCATGATGGTGATAAAGCTCGCCATCGCGTCCGGACGGGTGCCGGTGCCGCCTTCCACCATGATGCGCGGCGTTCCCGCGTCCAGCTTGGCCACCAGTTCGGTGCCGGTGATGCCCAGTACCTTGGCATCCCAGTGAATGCGCAGCCGCGTGGACTTGTTGGAAAGGTCATTGGGCTGGAGATATTCAAAACGGGTCGACGCCAGCGGCTTCAGCCGCGCCTCGATATGTTCCAGCCACTGGCGCCACATGCGCTGCTCGCCGTCATGGTCGCGCCGGTACCATTGGCGCACCGCCGCCACCAAGCCCATGGATTCTTCCTTCGAGCACTTCAATGCCCGGCCGTAATTGTGGTGCGGCGAGGCATTGAAATAGGCCGCTTTGCAAAGGTCTTTCGGCCCCAGCAGCATGCCGGAGGATTGCGGGCCCCGCAGGCACTTGCCGCCGGAATAGCCCACCATGGTCGCACCCGCCGCCAGATGGATGTTGGGCTTGACCGGTTCTTCGGCCGCGGCGTCCACGAAGGTGGGAATGTTCTTCTCATTCGCAATGGCGCAGATCGCCTTGATCGGCAGAACGCTCTTCGCCTCGCGCGGCGAAGACATGATGTAGATCATGGCGGTGCGCGGATTGATGGCGCGGCGCAGGTCATCGGCGGTCTCGACCTCGACCACCTCGCTGCCCACCATGCGCACGCCGATGTCATACTGGTTGCGAGAATGCTTGGGGATGATCACCTGGTCCCGGGCCTTGATGAGCGGCAGCGCCTGGGCCTTTTCGACATCGGTGCCGGCCATGCAGGCCACCGTTGCCTGCACGATGGCCGCCTCGCAGCCATTGGTGGTGATGCCCCAGGGCGCCCCGGTCAGCCTGGCCAGTTCGGCGCCGATACCGTCCATCAGTTCGTCGAGATGGACGTGATAGTGCGAGGCCTCGAACATCGCCTGCTTGACCTCGGGCAGCGAGCGCGAGCCGGAGATAATGGTGTAGGTACCCCGCGCGTTCAGGATCGGGCGCACCCCGATGCGGGTATAGAGATTGTCGCGTTCGTTGACGGGATAAGCGAGCAAGCCCTGCGCCGCCGCCGGAGCGGGTGCCAGCGCCACGGGCGCAACCGCGCCGGCCACCGCGCCGGAACTCTTGAGAAGATCACGCCGCGACCACCTGCCGAACATGTTCGCGCTCCTTTTAGATGTAGGCGATGACGTCGATTTCAACCAGGGAATTGCCGGGGATGCCGCTGGCGGGCGCCACCGTGCTGCGCACCGGCGGGACGGGACCCCAATCGTAGGAGCGATAGACCTTGTTCATCGCATCGTAATCGCCCAGGTCATTGAGAAAGACGCTGACCTTGAGACACTTCTGCAACGACGAACCGGCTTCCGTCAGGTTCTTGGACAGTTCGTCCAGCACCGTCTTGGTGTGTTCTTCGATGGTGCCAAAGTAATGCGCCCCAACGCCCGACAGGAACAGCATGTTGCCGTAAGCGACGGCGCGCGAAAACATCGGGCGGGCGACCGGCGGATTGGGCGGTGGATAGGGCGAACGTTTTTCCAGTTTCGGCTGCGCCTGGGCTTCGCTGCCCTTGCCCACCATTGCCGCACCTGTGGCGGCAACTGCGGCAACCGCCCCTTTGGTCAAGAGGCCGCGCCTTGATTTCTTTTCCATGTAACACCCCCGACTATGCTTTGGGCCAATGTCCCCCGGCCATAGCGGCAGGCTATCACAAAATCCGGGGCCTCCAAGGCCACCGGATTTGCTGCAGTGCGTTCAAATCCAGCCCGCCAGTCCGAGAAATATCGTGATGGCTAGTCTGCGGGCACGACGTCATCGGTCATGGCCGACATGAGGATGCGCTGCTTGCGCTTCTTCAGCCACATGATGGTGCCGGTGATGACGAACAGCAGCGGCACCAGGCCCGACAGGAAGACCAGAAATTCCCAAAGCCAGCCCAGATTGCCCTGACCGTCATGCAGGGGGCGCTGCAGCGCCATGAAGGTATCACCGCCGCCATTGTTGGCCACGTCGCGCACCTCCAGCACCGTGCCGGTGTTGGGATGGATGTAAACCGTGGCATTGGTGCCGAAGCGCGAAGCCACCGTCGCGGTCAGGGGCCTGTCGGCTTCGGCCGGCACGGTGACGCCGCGCACCGTCGCGCCCGGCATCGCCTTGCGCGCGATCATCACGGCATGATCGGGACCCAGGCGCTTGCCGCCCGGCACCGTTTCAACCACGGGCGCGGGCGCCGGCGTATTGGCGCCGACCATGGCGCGCATGGTGGCGGGAAAGCTGATGGCCACGCCCGAAAAGCTTACCGCCATGAAGGCCACGAACATCCAGATGCCGGCGGCGGCGTGCAATTCGCGGTGGAAGCGCAAACCCGTCGCGGTGCGACGTACCAGGAAGGCATATTTCCACTGGCCGCGCTTGGGCCACCACAACACGATGCCCGTCGCGCCCAGGAGCACCATGCCGACGCCCAGCCAGCCCACCAGCGGGCGGCCAAAGTCACGGCCCAGCTTCAGGCTGCCATGGAACTGATGCAGCCATTGAAAGACCGGCAGCCGGCCGTCGCGGCGTACGTCC
Source organism: Pseudomonadota bacterium (assembly GCA_041178445.1). Classification (GTDB taxonomy): domain Bacteria; phylum Pseudomonadota; class Alphaproteobacteria; order Micropepsales; family Micropepsaceae; genus Rhizomicrobium. The sequence goes on from JBEGVG010000011.1 coordinate 6,301, forward strand.
AAGGTCACACCGGACACGGGATCGACATTGAGCTGAAGATTCACCGGCTCTTCCAGCGAAGCGGGGACTTTGCGATGCTTGCCCTCCAGCCGCACCACCACCGTATCGCGGGGTTCAGCCGGCAGCAGAAACTGGATCTGGCCGCCCTCTTCGGCCTGCACCACCTGCCGCACATACTCGGCCATGATGGTCAGCGGGATGGGCTGGCCCGCGGTTCTGGCTTTGGGGGCCGGCGCGATCCAGTCGGTGAACTTGTCGTCGTAAACCAGAATGCTGCCGGACAGGCTGACCGCCACGAACAACGCGCCCAGTACCAGGCCCACCCACATGTGGATCTGAAACAGCGCGCTGCGGACGGCGGCGAATTTCATGGCGTCATTCCCTCTTGGCGCTCGCACAGCTCTTACAGGCCCGCGCCGCCGCGACGTTCAAACATATTTGACCGCAATCTGCAAGTCAGTCGCAAATAAATACCAGTAAGATCATATAGTTAGATGATCGCAACCGATGCCGAGGCTTAAAACTGCTCGGCTAGCTCAAACGAAACGCCACCAGCCGCCCGGGCATGCCGCCGGACACCGCCACCGCGATATACTGCACGCCATTGTGCATATAGGTCATGGGTGAGCCTGTGACCCGGGTGGGCAGCGGCACCGCGCCCACTTCCTTGCCGGTTCTCTTGTCATAGGCGCGCAGCCAGCCGCCCAGCTTGCCGTCAGGCCCGGTGGTGGCGGTGCCGTCGCCGGCGATGATCAGGTTCTTTGTCACCAGCACGCCGACTTTGCCGCGCGAGCCGGTACGCGGAATGGTCATGCCTTTGAGAGCCGGGCTGCCCCGCACCTCGTCCGGCGTCTCGCCATGTGCCACCTGCCAGACGATCTCGCCCTTGTTGAGGTCGATGGCGGTGATCTGCCCATAAGGCGGCTTCATCAAGGGCATGCCCTGGACCGTCATGCGGGTAATGCCTGGAGACGTGTCGCCCGGGGGTGATGCCACGCCCAGCATCCAGCCGACATCGGTGACGGCCGGATTGGCAGGGATGTGGCCGGTGGGACTGTAGGAGATGTTGGAGAAGATATAGAAGATGTTGGTTTCCGGATCGAAGGCCCCGCCCGGCCACTGCGCGGCGCCATCGCCATTGGGACTCATGATGGTGGCCAGCGGCCGCGGCCATTTGCTGGCCGATGGCGGGGTGAACAGTGGCCCGATGCGGTAGTTGGCGACCAGCGCTTCAGCTTCCGCGCGCAAGGCGGGCGTGAAGTCGATCAGATACTCCTTGAAAAAGCCCTGGCGATCGAATGGCGGGGGCTTGGTCACATGCGGCTGGGTGGCCGGATAATATTCGCCGGGAATGTCGCCCTTGGGCACCGGCCGGTCGACGATCGGCCAGACCGGCTTGCCGGTGGCGCGGTCCAGTACATACAGCCAAGCCTGCTTGGTGGGCTGGGCCAGAGCCTTGATCTGCTTGCCCTCCACCGTGATATCGCAAAGGATCGGCGCGCAGGGAATGTCGCGGTCCTGAACCCCGTGCCGCACCGTCTGGTAATGCCAGCGACGCTTTCCGGTTTTCACGTCCAGCGCCAGGATGCTCTCGCTGTAGAGATTGTCGCCGGGCCGGGCGCCGCCATACCAGTCGCCGGTCGGCGCTTCGACCCCGATATAGACCAGCCCCAGTTCGGGATCGGCGCTGTTCTGGCACCAGTTGCCGGTGTTGCCGGTATATTCGGCCGAACCGTTCAGCCAGGTGTCGTAGCCGAACTCGCCCTTGCGCGGGATGGTGTGGAAAATCCACAGCCGCTTGCCGGTGCGCGCATCGAAGCCGCGGACATAGCCCTTGATGTGACGCTTGCGCGGACTGCGGCCCGGCAGGTGCGCCGCGCCCATCACGATTACATCACCCACCACCAGCGGCGTGGAATGAAGCCCGATGTCGTGACCATCCGTCTTACCCGAAAGATCGATCTCCTGATCCATTTCCAGCTTTAGATCGACGATGCCCTTGTTGCCGAAGTCGGGATCCGGAAGACCGGTGGCGGCGTCCAGGCATACCATCTGATAGCCGATGGTGACGAAAATGATGCGTTCCTTGACCCCGTCGGTCCAATAGGAAAGACCGCGACCCGAACCCCGGCGCGGCGCGTTCATGCCGCGCTCGCCCTCGTCGATATTGTATTTCCATTTCAGCTCGCCATTGGCCGCATCGAGCGCCACCGCGGCGCGGCGCGAGCCTGCCGTCAGGTACAGCGTGCCCTTCACCATCAGCGGCGTGGCCTGAAGATTGGGATCGGGCACCGGCCCCAGATTGTCGGGAAGAAACGTCCAGGCCTGACGCAGGGTATTGAAATTGTCTGCGGTGATCTGGTCCAGCGCGCTATAGCGCCAGCTTGCCAGATTGCCGCCATAGGTGCGCCACTCGCCACCCGCGGTATCGTAGGGCGGTGCCGCCGCGAAGGCGGGCATGTGCGATGTGGCCAAGGCTGCGATGCCGGTGGCGCAGACGCCCCGGCGCGAAATCTTCTTCACCATTCCACCCCCGTATTTTTATCTGATAAGACCGTGCCACGCTTTTTGGATGATGGGAATTGCTTCGTGAGCGCTGCGCGTGCCTTCTGTTTCGCAGTTGCGATGATAGCGGCCGGCGGACCTGCGATCGCCCAGACCCTGCCACCCGGCAAGATGCGCGATACGGTGCTGGCCGCCTGCAACAGTTGCCATCCCGTCACCCGCTTCACCGACATGCGCAAAACCCGCGCGGGATGGGTTCTGACCATGAACAGCATGATCGACAAAGGCGCCGTGATTGGCGACAACGAGTTCGACCCGCTGGTGGATTATCTGACTGAGCATTTCGCGCCTGGAAAAAATCCGGGCCAATAATCAGATCGGTGTCGCCACCACATCACCCCAGCCCCAGCCCGGTGTGCGGGGCGGATGCATATAGAGGCCTTCGGGCCCGCGCGTGATCTCATACTGTTGCTCGAACATCTCATAGACCTGCTTGGGTCCGCCCGGCGGCGGCATGAACAGTT
>JBEGVG010000012.1:0-75406 GCA_041178445.1 Pseudomonadota bacterium
CACCATCCGCGTCCCGGTGCGCCAGATTTCCATGCCTTCGATCCCCTGGGCGCCGATGTCGTCCACGATCTGCGGCCATACCCCGCCGGGCGCGTGGAATGCCTCATATTCGGCGATCCTCGCCGCGTCATCGACCAGGTCCAGCGCGAAACACAGGCGGCGGCTCATTTTGATACTCCGGGGCAAGGCTTTGGACTATAAAGGCGCCCTTCTGATTTTGGGAGCGTTCATGGCCTCTTTCCTGCGCCTTCACCCCACCGACAATGTCGTGGTGGCGGTAAATGGCCTGTCCCCCGGCGACATCGTGGATGATGTGAAAATTACCCGCCGGATTCCGCCCGGTCACAAGGCGGCGGTGCGCCCCATCAAGAAGGACGAACCGGCGCTCAAGTTCGGCCAGATCATCGGTTTCGCCAACCAGGACATCGCGCCGGGCGACTGGGTGCATGAACACAATATCGGCTTCCACGCCGTGGACCGCGACTATCAGTTCGAGATCGACGCCCGCGATCCGGCGCCGGTCGTTCCGCCCGCCACCTTCCAGGGTTATCGCCGCGCCAATGGCAAGGTCGGCACCCGCAACTATCTGGGTATCCTCACATCGGTGAACTGTTCGGCCACCGTGGCGCGTTTCATTGCCCGCGAGGTCGAGCGCAGCGGCTTGCTGGACGATTATCCGGAAGTGGATGGCGTGATCCCGCTGGTGCATGGCCATGGTTGCGGCATGGACTCCAAGGGCGAAGGCTATGAGGTGCTCAAGCGCACCCAATGGGGCTATGCCGCCAATCCCAACATGGGCGCGGTGCTGATGGTGGGGCTAGGCTGCGAGACCTTCCAGATCGGGCGCTGGAAGCAGGCCTACAACATCGCCGAAAGCGATACCTTCCGCTCGCTCACCATCCAGGATACCGGCGGCACCCAAAAGGCGATCGATGCCGGCCTTGCTGCCGTGCGCGACATGCTGCCGGTGGCGGCGAAGGTGCGCCGCGAAACCGCGCCGGCTTCCGAACTGATGCTGGCGCTGCAATGCGGCGGCAGCGACGGCTATTCCGGCATCACCGCCAATCCGGCATTGGGCGCGGCGGTCGATCTGCTGGTGGCCCATGGCGGCACGGCCATCCTGTCCGAAACGCCCGAGATTTACGGCGCTGAACATTTGCTCACCCGCCGCGCCAGTCCGGAGGTGGGCAGGAAGCTGCTCGCGCGCATCCGCTGGTGGGAGGATTACACCACCCGCAATGCCGGCAGCATGAACAACAATCCCTCGCCGGGTAACAAGGCCGGCGGCCTCACCACCATCCTGGAAAAATCATTGGGCGCCGCGGCCAAGGGCGGCACCACGCGGCTGAAAGACGTGGTGGAATATGCGCAAGCCGTCACCACCAAGGGCTTCGTCTTCATGGATACGCCCGGCTACGATCCAGTTTCCGCGACGGGGCAGGTGGCGGGCGGCGCCAATATCCTGTGCTTCACCACCGGCCGCGGCTCGGCCTATGGCTGCAAGCCCACGCCCTCGATCAAGCTGGCGACCAACACCCCGGTCTATGAACGGATGATCGACGACATGGACATCAATTGCGGCGATGTGCTGGACGGCGTCACCATCCAGGACAAGGGCAATGAGATTTTCGAGCATATCCTCAAGATCGCGTCCGGTGAGCGCAGCAAGTCCGAAAAGCTGGGCTATGGCGATGCCGAGTTCGTCCCGTGGCAGATCGGCGCCACCATGTAGCGGCGCCCGCCTTTTTCCGCTTAACTGGCGGAAAGAACAAAAAGGGGCGGGGATGTCGAAGCTGCCGGTCGTTGAAAAACGCTATGTCATCGCCTTTGCGCTGACCTCGACCCTGTTCTTTTCCTGGGGTTTGGCGTCGCAGTTCAACGACCTGTTGCTGCACCATTTCCAGCAGGCGCTGGACATCAGCCGCACCCGCGCCAGCCTCACCCAGTTCGCCTTCTATATCGGCTATTTCTGCGCGCCTTTGCCGGCGGCGATGATCATCCGCCGCGTCGGCTACAAGAAGACCATGGTGATGGGCCTCGCCATGTACGCCATCGGCGCCTTCCTGTTCGTGCCGGCGGCGGGCATGCGGGTCTATGAGATATTCCTGCTGGCGCTGTACATCATCGCCTTCGGCGCGGCGTTCCTGGAAACCAGCGCCAATCCTTACATCGCCATCCTGGGCGATCCGGCTACCAGTTCGGTGCGGCTGAACTTTGCCCAGGCCTTTAACGGCGTCGCCACGGTTCTGGGTCCGCTGGTCGGCGGCTATGTGATTTTCTCCGGCGTCGAATACACGCCCGAGCAGGTGGCGCAGATGTCGCCGCAGGCCGTCGATGCCTGGCGCGCCAGCGAGGCGGCGACGGTCGGCCCGCCCTATCTGGTGCTCGGCGTGCTGATGGTGCTGATCGCCGCCGCAATTGCGCTGACGAAGTATCCCAAGCTTCCGGCGGCGGTGACGCCGGAAGGCAAGGGCAGCATTTTCGCGGTGCTGAAAAAGCCGCGCGTGCGCTATGCGGTCGTGGCGCAGTTCTTCTATGTCGGTGCCCAGGTCGGAACCTGGAGCCTGATGGTGGATTTCGCCAAGGAAGCGGCCAATGTTCCGGCCCGCACCGGCGCCACCGTCTTTCTGTTTTCCACCATGGTGGCGTTCTGCGTCGGCCGTTTCTTCGGCGCCTGGCTGCAACGCCATATCGATCCGGCGCGGATGCTGGTGATCTATTGTGGCTGCAACATCGCGCTGTGCATCGCCGCAGCCACCCTGGGTGGTCATGCCTCCATCATCGCCATGGTGGCGACCTCCTTCTTCATGTCCATCATGTTCCCCACCATCTTTGCGCTGGGAATTGAAAAGCTGGGCCATGAAACCGAGTTCGCATCGTCCTTCATCGTGATGGCCATCTCGGGCGCTGCGGTGGTGCCCACGGCCATGGCCTTCCTGGCCGACCAGACGGGGGCGCTGCACTGGTCGCTGTTCCTGCCGGCGCTTTGCTATCTGGTGGTGCTGAGCTTCGGCCTCAAGGTGCCGAAACTGGGACATGCGGTGACGTGAGCTTCGCGTTGCGCAAGCTTGGCCGCACCGGCCTGTCCGTCACCGAACTGGGTTTCGGCAGCGCGCCGCTGGGCAACCTGTTCCGGCCGCTGTCCGACGAGACGGCCTGCGCCACACTGGTGGCGGCGCTGGAAGGCGGATTTGGCTATTACGACACCGCGCCCTTCTACGGCTTCGGCCTTTCGGAAGTCCGGCTCGGCACCGCACTGCGCGGCAGGGACGTCATCGTGTCCACCAAGGTCGGGCGCTTGTTGCAACCTGTCGACGGGCCGGTGAACGAAAACGTCCTTCGCCACGGCTATGCCACACCGATGCCGTTCGAGCCGGTCTATGACTATTCCTATGACGCGGTGATGCGCTCGTTCGAGGAAAGCCTGCAGCGCCTTGGCCTGCCGCGCATCGAGCTTCTTTATATCCATGACATCGGGCGGCTGACCCATGGCGCGGCCAATGCCGCCCGCATGGACGAACTGACCCGGGGCGGCGGGCTCAGGGCGCTGGAGGAATTGCGCGCTTCGGGCGCCATTGCTGGCTTCGGCATGGGGGTCAATGAAGTGCCGGCCTGCCTGGAAGTGATGGCGCACGCCCGGCTGGACGTGATCCTACTGGCGGGGCGCTACACCTTGCTGGAGCAGACGCCGCTGGACGACCTGTTTTCGGCCTGCGAGCGGGCAGGCACGGCCATCGTGGTGGGCGGGCCGTACAATTCCGGCATTCTGGCGGTGGGGACGCAAAGCGGCGTACCGCTTTATTATGACTATGAACCCGCGCCGCCTGACGTCATCGACCGGGTCCGCCGCATCGAAACCGTCTGCGCCCGTCATGGCGTGCCGCTGGCGGCCGCCGCGCTGCAATTCCCCCTGGCCCATCCACTGGTGGCCAGCGTCATTCCAGGACTGGATTCGCCGTCGCGGGTGGAACAGACGCTGTCCTTGTACCGTCACCCCATTGCCGGCGCTTTCTGGCGCGACCTGCAGGATGCAGGCCTTGTCCGCGCCGATGCCCCGCTTCCCCAATGACGCCATAAAATCTGCTAGGGTTGCTTCGTGACAACGAAGCGCTGGATAGCCGCTGTTCTTTTGGCCCTAGTGGCGGCCTTGCTGCTGCTATGGCTGGCGCGCGCCCAGATCGCCGCCCGTTTTGCGCAAAACTATTTCCGCAGCCATGGCATCGAATCCTCGGTCGAGATCGGCACCCTCGGCCTGTCCGGCGGCTCGGGCCGCTTCGCGCTGGGACCGCGCGCCAATCCGACGGTCGCGGCCGACAGTATCGAACTGTTCTTTGATCCCCTGAGCTGGATTCCCCGCGTGGTCGAAGTGCGGCTGGTGAATCCGGTGGTGCGGGCCCGGCTGGACGAAAGCGGCAAGGTCCGGCTGGAAGCATTGCAGGACTGGATCGACTCCCTGCAGCAGCAGCAAGGCAAGTCGCGCTTTGTCAGCGATGATCTCGCGGTGGCGCTGACGGGGTGGCGCGTGCTGCTCACCACGCCCTCGGGCGCGCTGGATATCGGCGGCGACGTCAAGCTGGTGCGCAACCTTCCGGTATCGGCGTCGTTGCGCGCCCGGCCCGCCACCATCACCCATCATGGCGCGGTGGTGAGCTTGCGTGCCGCCAGCCTGGATTTCGACAATAGCGGCAAGCTGGCGCTGCGCCTGTCGGCCAGCGCAACGCGCGGCGACCTGGCGGTTCGGGACATGGTGGCCAGCCTCGATGCCACCGGATTCAAATGGGTCTCCGGCGAAACGCTCACCGTGTCTGCGCCATCGGCGCGTCTGCAAGCCAGCGCGGCGTCGCTCTCCGCCGGGCAAGCCTTCACCGCGCCAAAACTGGATGTCTTGGCGGGCGACCTGTCGGCGGTCGTGGGACGGGAGATCAGCGCGGGCGCCGATCTGACCGTGTCCGCCAGCGCCGACGCGGATTCGCCGGTCAACAAGAAGCTAGCGGCGATGGACCCCGTGCTGGCCCGTGCCGTGGCCGCCAACCTGTCGCGGCTGACACTGGCTTTCAGCGCGCGGGCCGAGCAGCGGGGTGCGCAGACAAGCTTTGCTCTCACCGCCCCCCTGACGGGGCGCGGCGCCAGCGGCGGGGCGTTGACGGTGCCTGTCCTGAAAATGTCCGGCGTACCCGGCAACATGAATGGCGCCTTGCAGGCCTCGCTGTCCGGAAACGGCCTGCCCGATGTCAAGCTGACGCTGGGCAATCTGGTACTGGATGGCACTGGGCTTCGCGGTGACGCGGCGATCTCGGCGCGCTTCAACTATGCGATGATGCGCGGCGCCAGCATCAACGCGAACGGCGTCCTGTCGCTGAGCGGCGCGCGCTACACGTTCCAGTCCGCGTCCTGCGCCCGTGCCACGCTGGCGGCGTTCCGCCCCGGCGCCAGCGACATGGCGAAGGATGCCCGCGGCAATATCTGCGGCGCCCGGCTGGAAGGCGAGGGTGCCGCCTGGAAATTCACCGGCCAGGCCCGCGGCGTCGGCTCCCAGCTGACGCTCGGCAATGCCCAGCTGGAACAGGGCACAGGGACTCTGTCCTTCGAAGGCGTGGGCGGCGATTTTCACGGCACGGTGCAGGTGACGGCGGGGCAGGTTTCCGACCGTCTCAAACCCATCCGCTTCAAGCCCATGCTGGGCAGCGGCAACGTCGCGCTGCAAGGGGGCGTCTGGCGCGGCCGTTTCGCCATGACCGACATGGATCGCGAAAAGCTGGGCGATGTGGACTTCAGCCACACCATGGCGCGCGGCACAGGCTCGGCCCATATCGCCGCGCCCGCTTTGACCTTCACGCCGGACAAGCTGCAGCCGGAAAACATCTCGCCCATGCTGGCCGCCTTCCGGCGCGCCAGCGGCACAGCCAGTTTCACCGGTGACATCACCTGGACCCGCAGCGAAATCAAAAGCAGCGGCAACCTGGGAATCGAGAAACTGGACTTCCTCACCCCGCTCGGTCAGGCGCACACGGTCAAGACCAACATAGCCTTCGTCTCGCTGTTGCCGCCGGTCACCGCCGAAAATCAGGAAGTCACCATTTCGCGCATCGACTGGACCCTGCCGTTCAGCGGTGTCGATCTGCGCTTCGCCTTCAACCCCACCAGCGTGAAGGTGAACGCACTCAGCAGCGGCTGGGCCGAGGGCAAGATTTCGCTGGGCGCCTTTGTCATCAATATCGCCAACCTCAAGCAGGTCAGCGGCACGGCAAGCCTGGATTCCATCGCCCTGGGCTCGCTGGTTACCGCCTCCAACCTGGGCGAGCGGGTGAAGCTGGAGGGGAAAATCTCCGGCACCATTCCGTTCGAGGTGACGCCGGAAGGTTTTCGCATCACCAAGGGCCGTATCGCTTCGGACGGGCCGGGCCGTCTGTCGATCAACCGCTCGCTGTGGAATCAGGGCGGCACGGTGAGCGTCAACGCGGTCCAGGATTTCGCCTATCAGGCGCTGGAGCACCTGGCCTATGACGAGATGACGGCGGAGCTTAATTCCATCGCCAATGGCCGGCTTTCGATCCTGTTCAAGATCAAGGGCCGCAGCGACCCGCCCAAACGACAGGTGGCCGAGATCGCCATTACCGACATTATAGATGGCACCGCGCTGCAGAAAACGGTGCCTTTGCCCAGCGGTACGCCTATCGACCTGACTTTGGATACGTCCCTTAATTTTGACGAACTCTTGAAGTCCTATGCCGAAGCATGGTCAAAGACTCTCAGTCCGGAGGGGCAACCGGACGTCAGCCGCGTGGAGCAAAAGCCATGAAGAAATTGCTGTTAGCCGCCTGCGCCGTCACGGCGCTGGGAGCCTGCACGCCGACCATCCGCGTGGAAGTGGCGCCGATCAATATCTACGCCAAGCTTGATGCCGATGTCCGCGTACGGCTGGACAAGGAAGTCCAGAGCGCGATCGCGCAAAACCCCGACCTGTTCTAAGCTGAGGAAGCCCGATCATGAGCAACTTCAAAAAGTTTTTCGCCGCCGCCGCCATGGTGCTGATGGCGCTGTCGTCTCCCGCCTTCGCGCAAGGCGAAAAGGCCGTTGTCGACGCCGCCAAGATCGCCGGCACCGTCGGCGAACAGGCCGACGGTTATCTAGGTTTTGTCACGGGCTCGGCCGATGCCGCCACCACTGCCGCGGTCAGTGCCATCAATGCCGGCCGCGCCGATGTCTATGCCCAGACGGCGGCCAAGTCCGGCACCACCCGCGAAGCGGCGGGCCAGGCCACTGGCGCACAGCTGATCGCCCGCACGCCGGCGGGGCAATTCGTCAGGCCGCTGGGCGGCGGCTGGACTCGAAAATAGCGGCCCTCAGAACGGCCGCATACCCTTGGCCTTCCACGCCGCGCGGCCTTCTGCGCTGGTGAGGAACTTGATGAAGTCCATCGCCAGTTTGGGATTGGTGCTGCGGCTCGAGACGGCCAGCACCGCATCCATGTGACCACCCAATTCAACCGGCAACGGTGCAACCAGCTCGATCTCCGGCTTGTTGAGAATTTCCTGCACCAGCTGGATCGCCATCTCGCCTTCGCCGCGGGCCAGTGCCGCCGCGCCTTCGCCCTTGGAGGACGGCACCGCCTTCACGCCGGAAAATTCCGGGCGCTTTAAAATGCCGTCTATCATCACCCCCTGCATGGTGCCGGCCTTGGGGTCGTTGACCATCACCGCTTGCGCGCTCCTCAGCGCGGTCGCCAGTTTGGCGACGGTGGAGATATCGGGCTTGGCGGCGCCTTTCTTGACCGCCAGTCCCAGTTCGCCGCGGCCCAGCAGGGTATAGCTGCCCGGCACAATGCCGCCATCCAGAACCAGGGTGTTCATCATGTCCGCCGGCAATCCGATCACATCGGCAGGCGGCGTGGCGGTCTTGATCTCGTCCACGATCTTGTTCATGACCGCGCGCACGATGATGGCGTTGTTGCCGGTCTGTTTGTTGTAGTCCGCCACCAGCTCGTACAGCGCCGCATTGTAGACGATGCCCGGGCTGATGATGCGCAGATCGGCCGCTTGAGCGGCAACGGGTGTGAGCAGCAGGGCGGCGAGGGCGGCAGAAGCAAACAGGCGCATGGTCGATCCTTATTTGTAAAGAAGAATGGATTGCCAGAAACCGCATTGATGCGCGGCGGTGAACTGGGCATTGGTTAGCGTATTTTTCCAGTCATTGTCCTGCAGGAAATAGGCGGGGCCGCCCTCCTGCCAGCGCGGCCAGGGCGCGTCGCCCTTGCCATTGGGATTGCCTGTGCGGGCAAAGTTCGCCCAGGCGGCGATCATCTTGTCAGAGAGCTTCGTTTGCGAGGGCGTCAGCGGCACGCGCACGCCATCGGGCCCGCCATGATAGCCGATAAAGACATAGGGGATATCGCCGGTGTGATAGGCGCCCGGTTCAAAGCCCGCCATCTTCGGAAAATAAGACGGGGCGGTCGGATCGTCGAAGCGGTACATGTAAAGTGGGGCATGCCGTGCCAGTGCGCCAGCCACATACTGGCCGCGGCAGGCCAGCATGTCGCTGTGAACCGCGGCCCAGGCCTTGTGCGGTACGGTCTTGGTCACCGGATAACGGCTCTTCAGCGCCGCCACGGTATCGGCAGGGTATGCCGGCGGTGTGCCGCCCGGCCCGGCATTGCCGCCATAGACCCGCTGGACATAATCACCGAACTCTTTTTCCGTGATCGCGGCGCGGTCTTTCTTGAAATATTGCGCGATGCCGACGGTGAAATTGCCCTCATCGCGGGTGGTGCCCATCATGATCGGCATGCGGTTGAAATTGCCACTGCGGAAGGCATCGATCGCCTGGCGCGGAATGATTTTGCCGTCAATCATGGCGCCGCCGACAAAGGCACTGGTGGCGCTTTGCGTGCCGGACAGAGCGGCGATCCTGGCGGCGGGCAGGGCGCGCAAGCATTGGGCGATTGCTTTGCTATCGCCGGTCCGTTCGCTTTTCTGGCATCCTGCAGCCGCCGCGAATTTCACGCCGCGCTCGCGTGCGCTGGCGAGCGGTGCCAAGGGCGAATAGCCGCCACTCTGGAAGATGGCGCGATGAAACAATCCCGCTGCGCCCGGCGAGATCACATGCGCGGCCGCCGCGCCGGCGCCGGCGGACTGCCCGCCCAGGGTGACGTTCTTCGGATCGCCGCCGAAAGACGCGATGTTCGCCCGCACCCATTTCAGCGCGGCTTGCATGTCCATCAAGCCGTAATTGCCGAAAGGCTTACCTTTGCCGTCCAGCGCCGGATGCGCCAGGAAGCCGAACAGGTTCAGGCGGTAGTTGATGGTGACGACCACCAGCTTGCCCTGCGCCGCCAATTTGCTGCCGTCATAGTCGTTGCTGGCGCCATCGAAATAGCCGCCGCCGTGAATCCACACCAGCACGGGCAACTTCGTCTTCACGTCGGGCGTGAAGACGTTGAGATAAAGACAATCCTCATTGCTGTTGGCCGGCCCGGCGAACGGGCCCAGGGTGGTAACCTGGGCGCAAGGAGGCCCGAAGCTTTTGGCCTGGCGCACCTGCGTCCACTTCGCGCTTTCCTGCGGCGGCATCCAGCGCAAAGGCCCGACCGGCGGCGCGGCAAAGGGGACACCCAGGAATTGTTCGACGCTATTCTGGCGCAGGCCTTCGACCGGGCCTTCGGCAGTTGGCACGATCGCGCCTTGTGCGCCAAAGCCCGTCACGTAGCACAGGACCGCCGCAATCCAAGCGCCGCGCATCCCCATTCCATTCTCCTTATGCGTGATCATTTCAAAGTTAGGGCTGCTTCAGGACCCGTGCAAGAACGCCGCTTTTGCCTTACAACAGCGTCCAAATCCGGAGGGAATGATGGGCCATTTCAAGTCACTGGTTTGCTGCACTGCACTCGCGCTGATGATCGGCGCCGCACAGGCCGGGGTGATGAATCCCATTCCTTCTGATCCCATCACTATCGAAAGCGGCAAACTGTCGGGCACGCTGCTGGACTCCGGCATCCGCGCCTATCTGGGGGTGCCCTTTGCCGCGCCGCCGGTGCGCGAGCTGCGCTGGCAAGAGCCGATGCCGGTCAAGCCCTGGAGCGGCATCTACAATGCCGATACCAAGCTGACCCATTGCTACATTCCGCTGCGCGCCACCACCCTCAACCATTATTTCGGCGAGATCCGCTCCAGCGAGGATTGCCTCTACGCCAATATCTGGGTGCCGCCGAACACCAAGCCCGACGCCAAGCTGCCGGTGGTGGTGTGGATTCACGGTGGCGGCTTCCAGGAAGGCTCGATCAATTTCGATATCTATGGCGGCCATGAGATCGCGAAAAAGGGCGTGATCTATATGGGCATCAGCTACCGCGTCGGCATCATGGGCAACATGGCCCATCCCGAGCTGACCAAATCGTCTGGCCATAACGCTTCGGGCAACTGGGGCATGATGGACCAGATCGCCGGCCTGAAATGGATTCAGCGCAACATCGCCGCCTTTGGCGGTGATCCCGCCAATGTGACGGTGCTGGGCCAGTCCGCCGGCGCCATGGCGGTTGACGTGCTGCAGTCCTCGCCCCTGGCCAAGGGGCTCTATGCCAAAGTGATCTCGCTGTCGGGCGGCTATCACGGCGCCTTCTCTCCGCCCCTGGAAGTGCTGAAACAGACCGAAGAAAAGGGCGTGGCGCTGCAGCAGGCGATGAAGGCCCGCGACATCGCCCATATGCGCACGATCCCCGCCGACCAGATCGTGAATATCGCGCGCGAGGCCAAGATCGTCTTTCCCGGACCCACCGTGGAGGGCTACCTGCTGACCGATCACCCCCAGAAAATCCATGCGGCGGGCAAGCAGACCGATGTGCCGATCCTGTTCTCATCGACCGGCAACGACATCTTCGCCAAGACACCGGTCACCGATGCGCGCACCCTGGCCGATTACAAAAGCGCCGCCGACAAGCTGTACGGTCCCGACGCGGCGACCTTCCTGAAACTCTTCCCGGCGTCGAACGATGCCGAGGCGGCAAAGCAGGCCCAGCATGTGGCGCGCATCTCCGGCTTCGGCATCGTGGCGCGCGACTGGGCCAGGGATCACGCCGCCACCGGCAAGGCGCCGCTCTGGCTGACCCAGTACAACCATCCCCACACCTTTCCGCCGGGCGTGGTGATCACCGATCTGGATGTGACGACAGCGGGCGCCTATCATAATTCGGATCTGCCCTTCTGGTTCGGCACCATCGATGCGCTGAATATCTACCGCAAGACCCGCGACTGGTCGGCGGCGGACTACAAGCTCACCAACCAGATGATGGATGTGGTGGTGGCCTTCGCCAAGACCGGCAATCCGGCGACGGCGGAGGCGAAAATCCCGCGCTACAATCCCAAGCGTGAACAGCGCCTGATTTTCGCCAATCCCATCACTGTCGAAACCCTCAATCCCCGGCAGGTGGAGTTCATCCAGACCCACACGCCGCGCCGCTGACACCTTTCAGGGAGATCATGATGATAACCCGCCGTAACTTCCTTGCCGGTGCCGCCGCCTTCGCCGCCGCGACCGGCGGCCCCGCCGTTACGCCTTCTTGGGCCAACCAGAAAATCCAGCTTGGTATCCAGCTCTATACGGTGCGCGCGGACCTGGCCAAGGACTATGAAGGCACGCTCAAGAAGCTGCACGATATCGGTTTGCGCATTGTGCAGGCCAACCTGGTCATGGCGGGCAAATCCGCAGCGGACCAGCGCAAGCTTTACGACAGCTTCGGCTTCACCTGGGACAGCATCCATGCCAGCGGTCCGGCGCTGCGCGACACGCCGCAGGCCACCATCGATCAGGCCAGAGCGGTCGGCATCAAGGACATCACCTGTTCCTCGCCGCTCTATCCCACCGACCTCAAGGTCATGGCGGCCGCGCCGCCGCTGGATGACTGGAAGCGCAACGCCGATGTCTTCAACAAGATCGGCGCGATGTGCAAGGCGCAAGGCATGAGCTTTGGCTTCCACAATCACAGCCGCGAATTCAAGGTGATTGATGGCATACCGGCCTTCGACACGCTGCTGGCCTATACCGATCCGTCGCTGGTCAACTTCGAAATGGATATCGGCTGGGTACGGGCCTCGGGCGCCGATCCGGCGGCCTATCTCGCCAAATATCCCAAGCGCTTTACCGCGCTTCATATCAAGGACCTGACGGGCGAAGGCATTCCCAACACCAACAACAAGATGAACAGCGCCATCATCGGCACGGGCCTGATCGACTGGACGGCGGTGCTGGCGGCGGCGCGCAAGGCGGCGGTCTCCCGCGCCTATCTGGAGATCGAGGAACCCTACAATCCCTCGCCGCTGGGCATGGTGGAGGCCAGTTTCAACTTCCTCAAGGGCAAGATCTGAAGCACTCAAATGCAAAGCCCGCCGCAAAATGGCGGGCTTTTTGCTGCTGGAACCTTGCGCAAAAGTTCCGCCCTGACCGCGACCATTTAAGTCTTTCTAAGATGCCAACTGCCTGGCATAGTTGGCGCGGGGACGAAACGCTTGCGAAGGACATCCGGGGCGGATGTTCACGGAAGGCTTGCTGTAGAGGGCGCTATGTCTGTTGAAGCTATTTCCCGCCTTGCGGGTGCTTGCCTGCTGGTCCTGTTCGCGGCGCTGCCGGCGCATGTCATGGCCGATGAGGCGGATATGCAGACCTATTACGACTCAGAACCAGCGCCGGAAGGCATGCTGTGCACCGACAATATAATCGAGGAGCCTTACAGCGACGAGCTGGAACCGACCCTGGTCGCCCATGCCGATGGCTGCACCGTGCCAGAGCTTCCGATCTCGACCTGAGCCTATCCGCCGAGAGTCTTGGCTACTGTCTTCCGTCTGGAAGCCGGAAGGACTTTCATAAACAGAATGAAGCCCGACCGCATCAGGCAGATTCCGTTGGACAGGACCAGCGGCCATTCGCGCTTGAGGATGCCGAAGGCCAGCCACAGCGCGAAGGCCGCCACCGTCAGCACATACATGCCCAGCGAAATGTCCTGGGTCTTGCGCGAGCGGATCACTTTCCAGGCCTGCGGCGCAAAACTGATGGTGGACAGGATCGCCGCCCCATAACCCAGAACAAGTTCGATCAAGGGCTGCCCGTCAGGAACCACAGCAGGATGATGATGGGTATCGGCACGCCGAGCATCCAGAGCCAACCAGATCGCATGTTGAATGTCCTTTGTATTATCCAGCACACAACGTCCAGCATGGAGGTGAAGTTCCCCCGGCGCTCGCCCTTCCGATCGGCAGGCATTGACGCGCGTGTGTTCAGCCAGCCTTATGCGCTGAGAGGGCGGGTGAAGTGATGGCGATGCGGCGCAGGGCTTTTCTGGCGGGCGCGGCGGCTCTGGCCGCGACGCCGGCGTTTGCCGATACCGCTATTCCCGTGATCGACACCCACCTTCATCTGGTGGACCCGCGTCGCCCGCAAGGCGCACCCTGGTCAGGGCCGGCGGGGCAGCCGCCCCAGATTGCGCTGCCCAGCACCTATCGCGCTGAGATCGCCGGCACCGGTATCGCCGGCGCCATCGTGGTCGAAGCCAGTTCCTGGATCGAGGACAATCTGTGGATTCTGGAGCGCGCCCAGTCCGATCCGCTGTTCGTCGGCGTGGTGGGGAGCCTCGATCCTTCCAAGCCTGAATTTCCAGCCTATCTCGAACGCTTCACCAGACATCCGCTCTGGCGCGGTATTCGTTATGCCCGCGTCTGGGCGGTGGAGAATGGCAAGCAGATCTTGAAACCCGGCATGGCCGATGGTCTCAGGCGGCTGGCATCGACCGGCCAGACGCTGGACATGGCCAATCCCTCTTTCGACCTGCTGCGCGGCGCGCTGCTGGCGATGGACGCGGCGCCGGACCTTAAAGTCGTGATGGATCACATGCTCTCGCTGGGGCCTGCGCCTCAGACCCAGGCGCTTTACGATTCTTTGATCGATGAACTCGCGCAGCGGCCCACTTTCTTCATCAAGCTGTCGCAAGTGAGGCACAGGAATGAAAATGGACTTCCGGTCACGGCGCCGCGCGCTCGGCTGGACCGGCTGATGGCGGCTTTCGGCGAAGACCGCGTGATGTTCGGGACAGACTGGCCCAACAGCGTCGGTGCCGCGACCATTCCCGAAGCGCTGGCGCTGATGCGGGATTATTTCGCGAGCCGTCCCCGCGCGCAGGCGGAGAAATATTTCTGGCGCAATTCGCAAGCCATCTATCGCTGGACACGTCGCGACGCCGCCCAACCGGGCTGACAAAAAGCCATTGGTTTGCTGCTAGTGCGAAGGCGGTCTTGTTTTGCGTCCGGCTGGACTCCCCGCTAGGATCGCGGCCAAATACCGACAAGCTTTTGGGGAGGGGACGTTGACTCAACCACATTCCACGCGAGGCGCGTGGCTGATCGTATTGGCATCGCTGATCACGATCGCCATCTGCGTCTATGATTACTACACGCCCGAGACCGGTCTGATCGGCAGCGGCGGTGTGATCCTGGTGGCGGGTGCCGCGGTGCTGATGCTGCTGGCGGCGCTGGCCATGGCCAAGATGCCGGGCCGCCCCGCCTGGCTGCAGACCTTCTTGGTGGTGTCCATTCTGCTGGACATTATCGGCTCGTCGGTTGCCGGCTATTTCCTGGAAAGCCCCGTCATCATGGCAGCCCAGGCGCTGGCCCTGATCGGCTGGCTTATCAATGTGATCAGCAACGCCGCCGAGCGCAGCGTCGAGACGGATGAGGTCGAAGATGAAGACTAGGATCAAAACCGCGGCTCTTGTGGCGCTGGGCGCCGCCGCTGCCGCCGCCCTCTATCTGTCGCCCTTCGGCGCGACGGCGCAGAATTCGATGATGATGATGGCGGCCGGAGACGGTCAGGTCTGGGATGCCTTTGGCGGCAATCAGCAGGCGCAGAAATATTCCACCGCTACCCAGATCACGCCCGAGAATGTTAAGAACCTCAAGCGCGCCTGGAGCATCCATACCGGTGACGTTTCCAGCGGCCGGCGTTCCACCACCTGGGGCGCCACGCCCCTGTTCGTCAACGACACGGTCTATGTCGGAACCCCCTGGTACCGCATCTTCGCGGTCGAGCCGGACACCGGCAAAACCAAGTGGGTCTATGCCGCCGGCGGCGCCGACGGTCCGCCGCAAGGTCAGGGCCTGAAGAGCCGCGGCGTTGCCTATTGGGCGGCCGCGCTGCCGGAAGGCGGCCAGCCCTGCCAGAAGATGGTCTATGTCGGCACCCAGAATGGCGAGCTGCATAGCGTGGATGCCGATACCGGCAAGCGTTGCGCGGGCTTCGGCAACAACGGCGTCGTCAATGTCGATGCCTGGGCCACCAAGAACAAGAAGTTCAAGCTCGGCCTGATCCAGCCGCCGGCCGTCTATAAAGACACGCTGATCCTGGGATGGGCCGGCCTGGACTGGGTCTACAAGACCGAAAATCCCGGCACCGTGTTCGGCATCGACGCGCGCACCGGCGCCCTGAAATGGACCTTCAACATTATCCCGCCGGACATGGAAAACCAGACCGGCACCGCCAATGTCTGGGCCGGGATCTCGGTCGATCCAGAAACGGGCCTGGCGTTCCTGCCGACCTCATCGCCCAGCCCGAACTATTATGGCGGCGACCGCCTGAAAGAGATGCCATATGCCACCGCCACCGTGGCCGTGAAGGCGGAAACCGGCGAAGTGGTGTGGAGCCGCCAGCTGGTGCATCACGATATCTGGGACGTGGATACCAACTCCGCGCCCACCTTGCTGGACATCAAGAAGGATGGGCAGGTCATCCCGGCGCTGATCCAGGCGACCAAGATGGGCTTTCACTTCGTCCTGAACCGCAACACCGGCGAGCCGGTCTGGCCGATCGAGGAACGCCCCTATCCGGCCTCTGATGTGAAGGGCGAGGTTGCGGCCAAGACCCAGCCTTATGTGCCCTATCCCGAGCCGACGATTCCGGACACCACGCCGCCGGTCTCCAAGTTCGCCGACTTTGTCAGCTTCGGCGAATGCAGCCGCTGGAAGGCGCGCCTGCGCGACGAGGGCCGCTACACGCCGCCCTCCATTCGCGGCTCAATCTCCTGGCCGGCCACGCTGGGCGGGGTGGAATGGGGCGGCGGTGCGCTGGACCCCACCACCAATACCTATGTGGTGAACTCCAACATGGTGCCGCAGATCTACACGCTGGTGCCGCGTGCGGAGGCCGACAAGCTCTATGGCAAGGATCCGCGTGGACCTGGCGGCTATTCCGCCCAGGAAGGTTCGGCCTACGGCTTCAAGCTGGAGAACTTCCTCAACATGTGGGGAATGCCCTGCTGGGTGCCGCCCTATGGCACGCTGCACAGCTATGACATGAACACCGGCAAGCAGCTGTGGAAGAAGCCGTTTGGCCAGGTCCAGAAGTGGGGCTTCTACATGCCCGAAAGCTGGGGCTCGATCACCATCGGTGCGCCGGTCATCACCAAGTCGGGGCTGATCTTCATCGGCGCTTCGATGGACAGCCGCGTGCGCGCCATCGACCTGAAGACCGGCGATGTGCTGTGGAAGCACATTGTGGACGCGCCGGCGGTGTCGCAGCCGGCGGTCTATACCTACAAGGGCAAGCAGTATGTGGTGTTCGCGGTCGGCGGCAACGGCATCCTGACGCCCCGCCTGGCCGATCAGCTGGTGGCCTTCGCGCTGCCGAGCTGAAGACAAACTGTCATCTTAAAAAGGCGCCCGCCGGGAAACCGGCGGGCGTTTTTGCTTTTGCCAGGGGGGTGTTTGCGCCATGCTGGCGGCAACAAGAAAAGCTGGGAGGCTTTGATGAATTTGCGCAAACGGGAATTTCTCGCCGGGCTTGGACTTAGCGCCGCCGGGATCAGCCATGCACTGGCCCAGGCGGCACCGAAGGGCAAGGATCTGGGCGCGGTACCGCCGCCGCCGCCGCGCAAAATTCCCCACCGCAAGGTCACGACCCGAAACCTGTTCAAGGTGCCCGGCGGTTATCCCAACGGCGTCGCGGTGGTGCCCGAAGGCGTGTGGGTCGCCGAGCAGAAGGCCGCCGGTTATGGCCAGAGCGGCAAGCATGAGAAAGAAGCCGCATGGCTGTTCGACTGGAAGGGCAACAAGCTCAAAACCGTGATGACCGACTCCTACAACACGTCGGGTTTCGCGGTCGGCAATGGCCATCTCTGGATGGGCGCCAATGGCGGGCCGAACGGCATCTATGAAGTCGACATGAACGGCAAAACCCTGACGCATCGCCAGATTCCGCTGGGCGGCGGGGGTTGCCACGGCCTGACATGGCACAATGGCAAGCTCTGGATCGTCGCCAATCGCCTGCGCGGAATCCTGCGCGTGGACCCCAAAACTTGGACGCCGGAATTCATGATCCCCTTTACCGCCGCGCGCTATCATGGCTCGGCCTTCGACAGCAGCCATCCGGGCGGGGCCATGTGGATGATCACGGGGACCTCGGAGATCAATCGTTTCATCCGCCAGCCCGACGGCAGTCTGAAACACACCACCACCGTGGGGTTGGTCAAATACGACGCCACAACCGGCCAGTTGCTGGAGACGGCGGAATTCGCGCAAGGCTCGGCCGACGCGCATGGCCTGGACATGTACAATGGCAAGTTGATTTCCTGCGATGCTGGGGTCGGCCCGCCCGGCTTTGAGGGCACGGGAAGTCCCTCCGCCGGTTATGTTTTCGAGATCAATTTCGCCTAAGGCTTGCCGAGACCGGGGCTTGCCAAGGGGCCGGGTGCGGAACCATTGTCCTCGCCCGAAAGGCAGGCAATGGCTGGTCCCCGCGAAACAGATGCCGAAAGGCTGGACGAATGGTCGCCGCGGCTTTTGAAGTCGCGCCTGTACCAGCGTCTGCTGGTGGACATCATCATCGGTACGCTGGCCCCGGGCGAGCAGCTAGATGAAAACGCGCTGGCCAGGCGCTATGGCGGCGGTCTTGCCGGCATCCGCGAGGCTTTGGCGCGCCTGGCGCTGGAAGGTCTGGTGGTGCGCCGTGCCCGGGTCGGCACATCGGTGGCGCCGCTCGATCTTGTCGGTGCCCACGAAGCCTTTGAGGCGCGCTGCCTGATTGAAGTCCAATGCGCGGGCCTTGCGGCAGCCCATGCCAGCGAGGCGCAGATCACCGCCATCCGCGCCACCCTGGACGGCGGCGAACAGGCCGTGGCCGATAATGATTCCGCCGCCCTGGCCGCGATGGACGAGGCATTTCATGTCGCGGTCGCCGCCGCCAGCGGCAACCGCGCGCTCGCCAAGATGGTGGTGACCCTGCATCACCAGACCGCGCGCTACTGGCTCTATGCCATGAAGGGTCCCACCAATGAGGACAGCTATGCCGCGCTGAACGAGCATCGCGCTTTGGCCGATGCCATCGCCAGCCGCGACGTGGCGCGCGCCCGCGCCGAGATGCTGAAGGTTCTGGGCGACTTTCCCGCCGAGATGAAGCGCACATTAGAGGGCCGCTGAGTGGGAAAGGTGCGATGAGCCGGGCCTGGCTGACTCTGGCGCTGATGAGCGCGCTGTTCTTCATCATCACCGCCGCCACCTTCACCAGCCTGGGTGTGGTGCTGCCCGCCATGGTGACGGAACTGGGCTGGAGCTGGACTGAGGCCGGCACCGGTTTTGGCCTGCTGGCGATATTCTGCGGCATCACCAGCACCGTGCCGGCGGTTTTGATCCGCCGCTTCGGTGTGCGCGCCTGTCTTCTGGCGGGTTCGGGCGTGATGGCGGTGGCGTTCCTGTGTTTTGCGCGCGCCGACAGCGTCATTCCCTATTTTGTCGGCGCCTCCCTGGCGGGGCTGGGCTTTACGCTGCTGGCGACGGTGCCGGGCACCTATCTGCTGTCGCGGCTGTTCGCGCGGCCGTCCTTCGCCTTTGGGCTCTATTTTACCATCGGCGGTTTGGGCGGCGTCGCTGGACCGCTGCTCTATTTCGCGGTGATGGGCGTGACGGGGCATTGGCGCAGCTATTGGCTGGTGGCCGGGATATTGGTGGTGCTGACAGGCATCATCGCGGCGCTGCTGGTCGACAGCCAGACCGACGTGGCGCGCACCGAAGAATCCGATCCGGAGATTTCCACCGAAAGCTGGGACCTGCGCGCCGCGCTGCAGACGCCGCAATTCTGGATTCTGGCCGCCGCCTATAGCGCCTTTCTGATCTGCGGCATCACCGCCAATTCGGTTTCGGTGGCGCATCTGACGCAAGTGGGCGTGGCGGCGGTGACCGCGGGCAGCATGATGAGCCTGGAGGCCTTGCTCAATGCGGGTGCCCGGCTGGCCGGCGGCATCCTGATCCGCTTTGTCAGCGCGCGGCTGCTGCTGGCCATCGGGCTGGGTTCGCTGATGGTTGGCCTGCTCGCGCTGGGGGTGGCGCGCGACATGCCGATGATGCTGATCTATGCCACCGGTGTCGGCATCGGCTATGGCCTGACCTTCTTCGCTTCCACCATTCTGCTGCTGGATTATTTCGGCCGCCGTCCCTATCTGGAACTGTTCGCAACCGTGAACCTGATATCGACCGTGGGCGCGGTGGCGCCGGCGCTGGCCGGTTTCACCCGCGACCAGACCGGCGGGTTTGTACCGTTTTTCCTGGCGCTGACGCTGCTGACCGGTCTGGTGCTGCTCGCAGTGCTGATGATGCGCGCGCCGCATAAGAGGTCCGCATGAGCGGCCCCAGGGAATATGGCGTGTTCTTGCCGGTGTCGAATGGTGGCTGGATCGTCAGCCGCACCACACCGGTGCTGGACGGCGGCTGGACGCAGAACCGCGATGCCGCGCTGCTGGCGGAAGCCGAAGGTTTTGATTTCGTGATGGCGATGGGAAAATGGCGCGGCTTTGGTGGCGCGACCTCACATTGGGGGACATCGCTGGAAGCGGTCACCATGATGGCGGGGATTGCTGCCGTCACCAGCCGCGTGAAAATATGGGCCACGCTGCACACCATCCTGCACAATCCGGCGGTGGCGGCGAAGATGATCGCCACGCTGGATCATATTTCGGGGGGGCGTGCCGGACTGAACATCGTGGCAGGGGCTTACCGCGGCGAGTTCGAGCAGATGGATGCCTGGGACGAGAAGCTTTCCCATGACCAGCGTTACGACCTGACCGAGGAATGGACGCAGCTTCTCAAGCGGCTTTGGACCGAGCCCAGCGTCAGCCTGGATGGGAAGTATTTCACCTTTCGGGACTGTGTCAGCGAGCCCAAGCCGCTGCATCCGCCCTTTTTGATCTGCGCCGGCATGTCGGCGCGTGGCTTTGAATTTTCGGTGCGCGAATGCGACGGCTGCTTCATCGGCGGCGCCGACGCGGCAGAAACCCGCGCCGCTTCGCTGCGCGCCAAGGCGCTGGCAAAAGAGCTGGGCAAGCCCATCAAGACCTATTGCATGATGACGGTGATCACCGCCGAGACAGATGCCAAAGCCCAAGCGCGGGCCCAGACCTATCGTGAAGGACTGGACGAGGGCGCGGTGCGGGGCATGCTGGAAAGCTATGGCCTCACCGGCAATGCCATGACCGAGCGGTCGAAGAACGCTTTCATGACCCAGGCGGTGGTGGGCTCGCCCGCCACCTGTGCGTCCCAGATCGAACAGTTCCTGCGGGACTGCGAGATAGACGGGCTGATGTTTATTTTTGACGACTATCAGAAGGGTTTGCGCGTTACCGGTCAGGAAATTCTGCCTGCTCTTCGCAAAGCCTTTGCATGACCGACAAAGAACCAGCCTTGCAGCCCGAATGGGTCGCGCCCCATCGCACCGCGCTGATCCTGATCGACATGCAGGTGGACTTCGGCGCATCCGATGGCCAGATGGCCCAGCGCGGCGCCGATGTGAGGCCCGCCCAGGCGGCGGTTGCCCGGGCACAAGTGCTGGCGGAAGCAGCGCGCGGGGCAGGGGTGCGGGTGGTGTTCGTCCGGCTGCTCAATCATCCCGGCGGTGAAAGCCCGGTCGCCAGCGAGGCGCGCGCGCGGCATGGCAAGGAAGAGCCGGATCTATGCGTGGAAGGCACGCACGGCGCCGATTTCATCGGGCCGCAGCCCGCGCCCGGTGAAGCGGTTATTTCCAAAACCCATTTCAGCGCCTTCACCCGCACCGGTTTGGGCGAACAGCTGCACAGTCAGAAGATCGACACGGTGGTGCTGGCGGGGCTCACGACGGAATGCTGCGTGGCATCCTCGGCCTGGGATGCGTTCGAGCGTGATCTTCATATTTTCATCGCCTCCGATGCCTGCGCCGCCTATGAGGAGAGCCTGCATCAGGGCGCGCTCAGGGCCCTGCAGCTGAGCGGCGCAATTCTCGGCACCACGGCGCAATTCGCCCAGGCCTGGAAAAAAAGTAAGTAAAACAAATAGATAAGATGCGACCGTCCGTCGCGTGGCCAATTTCTGTGAAATGTTACATGACATTTTCATGAGAACGCAACGCATTACGCTTTTTGCTCTGCTAACTGCCCCCTGCTGGGTGGCGCCCGCGCTCGCGCAGGACCTGGACTCGGTCACCGTCACGCAAGACGTGGTGCGCCTGCTGCAAGCTGGCGCCAACAGCGCGGCCTTCGGGCTGAACAAGCCCCTGCTGCAAACCCCCCGCGCCGTCACCCTGATCAGCGACACCACTATCGCGCGCTATGGCGTGGAAGGCCTGGACGATCTCACCGCCATCACGCCCAGCGCCTACACCGCCAGCTTCTATGGTATCGAAGGCGCGGTATCCTTGCGCGGCACGCTGGCGGAAAATTATTTCCGCGGCTTCAAGCGGGCGGAAAACCGCGGCACCTACTCCACACCGCTGGCCAATGCGGCGGGCCTCGAGATTCTGCGCGGCCCGCCATCGCCCGTCTATGGCGCGGGCAAGGTCGGCGGGCTGGTCAATTTCCTGCCCAAGACGGCGGGCGCCAATGACGCCTTTGGCGGCGAAGCCAGCGTGAGCTATGGCAGCTATTCGAAACGCAAGCTCACCGGCCAGATCAATGCACCGATCACACTTGGTGAGTCGTCGGGCGGCCTGCATGCCTATGGCGAGATCGACGACTCCTACAGCTTCTATCGCGGCCTGCATCCCAGCCATCAGTTGCTGCAACTGTCGGGCACGCTGAGCGCGGGCGACTGGCGGCTGTCGGCGGACTATATGTATTTTCATTCCAGCGGCCAGGTGCAGACGCCGGGCTGGAACCGCCTGACCCAGAACCTGATCGACAACGGCACCTACATCACCGGCCGCGACACCTCGCTGACCGATGCCGATGGCAATGGCCGGCTGACCCTGAACGAGCTGGGCGGCAATCCCTATTTCTTCGATCCGGGATTCAAGGCGCTGGCCTGTGTCGGCTGCACCGATGCGGCACACCGGCTGGATTCAGGCTTCGGCACCACCCAGCTGGATCCGCGCACCGTCTATATCGCCAGGAATGTGGATTTCTCCAACACCAACACCCACACCGCGCTGATGGAGGCCGTGCGCCCGCTGGGCGACGGCACCCTGCGGCTGCAACTGTTCGGCGACACGCTGTTCAACGACCGTTTTGTTTCCTACGGCTTTCCGGGCTCCTATCGTACCCAGATCGCCGAAGCGCGGCTGCGTTATGATTTCGCCCGCGACTTTGGCGACGTGAGGACCCAGACCGTATCAGGGCTGTCCTACCGCTATGTCCATGCCATCGGCCGGGAAAGCTTCAACAGCGGCGTCATCGCTTTGGACCGGCGCGATATCTCACAAGGCGCCAGCGCCAACGACATCATAGATTCGCCGTTCAATATCGATCCGCCCGGCAGCATCGGCCTGGGATGGGAAAACAATGTCCAAACCAACACCGGCAATGCCGGCGCCTTCATCACCAGCAATGCGATGTGGAACAATTTCGATCTGACGCTGGGCGGGCGTTATGACACTTACAACGTGCGCTCGCGCGATACCGGCGTGCTGGCTTTTGCGCCGCCTGACGGGCGCGGCAATGCTGGGCGCTTCACCTATTCCGCCAGCCTGGCCTACACCACGCCCTGGGGCCTGGTGCCATATGTCACCACCGCCAAGAATTCCGCCGTCGAAATCAGCCAGGCCAGCCAGGTTTCCACCAGTCTTCTTGCCAATCGTGGTTGGTTGTCGAACTCCTTCCTCAACGAAGTGGGCGTGAAATTCAGCCTGCTGGACGATCGGTTGCAGGGCAGCCTGGACTGGTATGTCCAGAACCGCACCCGGCTGCAGCAGGGCGGCGGCGTGGTGAATGTGGTCGGCACCCGCGCCAAGGGCGCCGAACTGGAGCTGCGCTATGTCGTCAGCGCCAATGTCAGCGCCACCCTGGCCGCCAGCCAGCAGCACACCACCATCAAGGGACCGGACCGCAGCTTCGCCTATCTGCCGGCGCGCAGTTTCGGCGTCTCGCCGCAGGATGGTTTCGGCGGCAGCTATATCGTGTTCGATTTCTCGACCCTGCCGGGCCGGGGCGGCGACTATGAAGACACGTTGCTGCCCCATGCGGTGATCAGTCCCTATGTGACATACACCAGCGATCCGCAGAGTTGGGGCCTTTGGGGCGCCAGCCTGGGCGGCACCTATGTCGGCAAGACGCAACAGACGGTCCCCAGCCCCATCGTCTTTCCCTCTTATGTCACGGTGAACGCTTCGGCTTTCGCGCAATGGGATGTGTGGGAAGCCGGGGTGAATGTGAACAATCTGGCCGATGCGCGCTATTTCACCCCCAATGCCGACACCTATGCCAATCTCGGCGCCCTGCCGGGACTGGGGCGTGTGTGGAAAGTGACATTGAAGCGTCTTTTTTAGGTGAGGCTGCGCCGCTAGGCTCCCGTCATGAAATGGCTGGCGCCTGTTTTTCTGATCCTTGCCATGGCTCCGGCCCATGCCGAGTCCCTGTGGGTCCAGGCCACCGCCAGCGGCTATGAAGCGCGCATCGCGACCACCGCCGCTATCTGTCCCGCACTAAGCACCGATGTCGGCGAGTTCGCGATGACGGTGCGCGCCGCCGCGAATGAAAATTTCCCGCTGGTTTGCGCCGCGCCGGTTCCGCAAGGCGCGCGCTCCGCCAATATCGCCGGGCAAGCTTTGCCGCTGCCGGTGGCAAAGCCCGAGCGCATTCTGGTTCTGGGCGACACAGGTTGCCGCATCCAGGGCGCGGCGCTGCAGGCCTGCAACGATCCGGCCCAATGGCCCTTCGCCACCCTGGCGGCGGCCGCCGCCAGGCTGAAGCCCGACCTGGTGGTGCATGTGGGCGATTATCACTATCGCGAAAGCCCCTGTCCGCCGAGCTTCGCAGGCTGTGCCGGTTCGCCTTTCGGCGACAATTGGCCCACCTGGCAGGCGGATTTCTTCACCCCTGCCGCGCCCCTTCTCTCTGCCGCGCCGGTCCTGCTGGTGCGCGGCAATCACGAAGACTGCGACCGCGCCTGGCAGGGCTGGCAGCGCGCGCTGTCGGCCTTTGCCTTCTCGCCCGTCTGTACTCCGCATGAGCCGCTCTTCACCCTGGACATCGGCGCGGTGCGGCTGGCGGTGATGGATGACGCCAGCGCGCCGGAAACTTCCGTCAACAAGACCGACCTGCCGGCTTACACCTCGGAGATCGCAAGCCTTGCCAGCATTCCCGCGCCTGTCTGGTTTGTGCATCACCGCCCCATCTGGGCGGCGATAACCGGGCCGCTGGGCATTCCCGCCGGCGGCAACCGCACGTTGATTGCTGCCGCTACCGCGGCTGGGGGGATCGCTGCCGCCACCGCAGCAGGGGGGACCGCCGTGGCGGGCGGCAAGCTGATCCCCGATACGGTCGAGCTGCAATTGTCGGGACACATCCATTCCTTCGAGGCCCTCAATTACGACAAGGGCGTGCCGCCCCAGATCGTCGCCGGGCATGGCGGCGACAATCTGCATGCCACGCCGCAAAATCTGTGGGGCGCCGTGTTCATGGGCGATTCCCGCGTTCGGGTCCTGGACGGCCTGTCGGTGGACGGCTTCGGCTTTATGCTGATGACCAAGGGCGAAGGCGGCTGGGCCATGGACCTCTATGATTCGGAAGGCCGCCAAACGCGCCAGTGCCACTTTGCCGACGCCAGCAGCGGCAAGCCGCCCCGCGTGAGTTGCCCTCCCTAATCTACCCACCGCTTTGTCTTCGTCCGGGCGGCGATTCGCACAGGCGCCCGCGCTAGGCTTTGGCCGCGCGAATCTGAAGGCCATGGCATGAACAGGAATCAGCGGCTTTTGCTTATTGCCGGTGGCGCGGCTGCGGCCGTGCTGGTCATGGTGCTGGTGGGGGTCTGGCTGCTGGGCGGACGTGGCGCCAACCAGGATGCCGGCATGCTGGCCCGGCTCCAGAGCGGGCTGAGCGCCGTTACCAGCGGATTGACCCCGCCCCCTGTGGACGTGGCGCGTGACTTCGCCTTCCGCCGCCTCGACATTGATGTCTCCAAGGCCCAGCCCGAAGCCTGCCTGGTTTTCACCCGGCCTTTGGATGCCAGCGGCAAGACCCGGTACGAGGATTATCTCACGCTCGATCCGGTGGTGCGCATCGCCACCCGCGTGGTGGATGCGCGGCTGTGCCTGTCGGGCCTGGCCTTCGACAAGACTTATAACGTCACCCTCAAGACCGGTCTTCCCGCCGCCAGCGGCGAAACGCTGGTATCGGCAGAAACCGTGCCGGTCGAGCTGCGCGACAAGCCCTCGCTGGTGCGCTTCTCCGGCGGCATCATCCTGCCACGCGACAATCTGGCGGGCGTGCCGGTCACCACCGTCAATATCGACCGGCTTGCCGTGAAGATCATCCGGGTCGGCGACCGGCTGCTGTCGCAGATTGAAACCGGCCTGGTGGACCAGACCACGCTCTATTTCTGGGACAGCAAGCAGCTCGAGAACAACTAGGGCGCCCTGGTGTGGCAGGGCAGCATGGCCGTGGACAGTGTGAAAAATGACAGCGTGGTGACGCTGATCCCCATCCGCGACCTGCTGAAGAACAGGAGGCCCGGGGCCTATGTGCTGATCGCCCAGGATGCGGCCAAGAAGCCCGTCGATGAGAATGATTATTCCGGCGAGCAGCTGGCGATGCAGTGGGTGGTGGATTCCGATATCGCCCTGACCAGCTTCACCAGCGCCAATGTCGCCTCCGGCGCGGGCCTCAGCGTCTTCGCCCGTTCCTACAACCGCGCCACGCCGATTTCGGGCGTGCGCATGACCCTGATCGCGCGCAACAACAACCAGCTCGCCTCCGTCACCACCGACGGCAATGGCCGCGCCGATTTCGACTCCGGGCTGCTGCGCGCCACCGGCGGCGACGAGCCGGTGATGGTGATGGCCTATGGCCGCGAAGGCGATTTCAGCTTTCTCGACCTGCGGCGCTCGGCCTTCGACCTCACCGATCGCGGTGTCGGCGGACGCGCCTCGCCCGGCCCCGTGGACGCCTATCTTTATACCGAGCGCGGCATCTATCGGCCCGGCGAAACCGTCTATGCGACGGCGATGCTGCGCAATCGCATCGGCGCGGCCGTCACCGCGCCCCTGACGCTGGTAGCGCAGCGCCCCGACGGGCTGGAAGTGGGCCGCATCACGGTGGCGGGAGACAGGCTGTCGGCGGGCAGTGCGCAATGGACCCTGCCGCTGTCGCAAAGCGCGCCGCATGGCCGCTGGCAGATCGCGGCCTATATCGATCCCAAGGCGCCGGCGGTTGGCCGGGTGCAGTTTGACGTCGCCGACTTTGTGCCCCAGCGCCTGAAAGTAACGCTGAGCGCGCTGGACAAGAGCATCAGGCCGGGTGGTGATTTTCGGGTGCGGGCTGACAGCCAGTTCCTCTATGGCGCGCCGGCGTCGAACCTCAGCGGTGACGGCGAGGCCACCATCAGCGCCGACGCCAATACCTATCCGCAGTTCCGCACCTTCCAGTTCGGCCGGGTGGACGACAGTTTCGCCGAAACCAAGGTCAGCCTGACGGTGCCCAGCACCGATGCGGCAGGC
This sequence comes from Pseudomonadota bacterium, assembly GCA_041178445.1. GTDB lineage: Bacteria > Pseudomonadota > Alphaproteobacteria > Micropepsales > Micropepsaceae > Rhizomicrobium. Next base: position 26,914 of record JBEGVG010000012.1, read on the forward strand.
ATCACCACCGTCACCGGCAATACCGGGGCGCTGGCCGATACCACGCTGCCGTTGAAGGCCTCTGTGCGCATTTCCATCCACGAGCCGGGCGGGCGCACCACCGACCGGTCGCTCGACATTCCCATCCGCACCCATGACGTCGCCATCGGCATCTGCCCGGTGTTCGAGGGCGGGCAGGTAGCCGAAAATGCCCGCGCCGGTTTCGACGTCATCGCGCTCGACGCCGAAGGCAAGCGCATCGCGCTGTCCGGTCTGACCTTCTCCTGGGTGCGGGAAGACACCACCTATCAGTGGTTCCAGAGCAATGGCGAATGGCGCTACCAGCCCACCACCCGCGACCGCCTGATCACCAGCGGCGGCACGAGCATGCGCCCGCGCGGATGGAACAGGCGCTGCCCTATGGCACCTATCGCCTGACCGTCACCGACCCCAAATCCGGCGCGGCCTCTTCGGTGCGCTTCTATTCGGGCTGGTCGGCCTCGAGCGCCGGGGACCGGCCCGACCGCATTCCCGTCGCGGCCGACAAGCCCTCCTATGCGCCCGGCTCGGTGGCGCGGGTGCGCATCAAGCCCGATGCCAGCGGCAAAGCGCTGGTGGTGGTGGGCTGGCGACCGCGTCTTTTCTTCTCGCCTGATCGAAGCGCCGGCCAGCGGCGCCACGGTGGACATTCCTGTTTCCGCCGAATGGGGCGCGGGCGCCTATGTGCTGGTCACCGCCTATCGTCCGCTGGCCGATGTGAAGGGGCGCGAGCCGGTGCGCAGCATCGGCCTGGCCTGGCTGGGCGTGGACAATGGCCCTCGCACCCTGAACGTCGCCATCGGCGGCGGGGAGAGAATCCGCCCGCGCCAGAGAGTGACTTTGCCGGTGACCATCAAGGGGTTGGCCAGCGAAGAAGCGTTCGTGACACTGGCGGCGGTGGACGAGGGCATCCTGCAGCTCACCGATTTCAATTCCCCCGATCCGGTCAGCCATTATTTCGGCAAGCGACGGCTGGGCGTGCTGATGCGCGACGATTACGGCCGGCTGATCCGCGCCGAACGGGGCGCGGTGGGCGCCATGCGCGAAGGCGGCGACGGCTTTGGCGGGCGCAGCCTGGCGGTGGTGCCCCAGCGCACCGTGGCGCTGTTCTCCGGCATCGTGAAGCTGAACGCGAATGGCACCGCCAATATCGCGCTGGATATTCCTGACTTTAACGGCAGCCTGCGGCTGATGGCGGTGGCCTGGAGCGCCGACAAGCTGGGCCATGCTGGCCGCATGCTGATCGTGCGCGATCCTGTCGTGGCCGATCTCGTGCTGCCGCGCTTTTTGGCGCCCAGCGACACCATCGGTGCGGCGCTGAACCTCGACAATGTCGAGGGCGCGGCGGGTACCTACACCGCCACGATTCAAACACGCGGGCCGGTATCCCTGGCGGGCGGTACGGTGGTGACCCAGAGCCTGAACCTCAAGCAGCGCGTGCTGGTGCCGGTGCAGTTGCGCGGCGCGGGGCTTGGCATTGCCAACATCACCCTGAACGTGACGGGCCCTGGCGGCTTCAAGGTCAGTCATGCCTGGCCCATCCAGGTGCGGGCCTCGCAACTGGATGTGTCGCGCGAAGAGGAACTGCCGCTTGCCGCGAACGGCAGCTACACTGCGGGTCGCGCCATCATCTCCGATCTGGTGGCGTCCACCGCCAGCGCAACCATCAGCGTCTCGGCAGCGCACAGCTATAACAATGTCGCGGGCCTGCTCAAGTGGCTGGACAAGTATCCCTATGGCTGCCTGGAACAGACGGTCAGCCGCGCCGCACCGCTGCTGCTGTTCAACGATGTCGCCGATCTGGCCGGCCTGCCGCGTGACAATGCGCTGCGACCGCGCGTTCAGCAGGCGATCGACCAGGTGCTGGACATGCAGAATTACGCCGGCAATTTCGGCATGTGGGGTCCGGGCAGCGAGGCGGACGCATTCCTCAGCGTCTATACCCTGGATTTCCTTTATCAGGCCAAAGCCTGCAATTACGTGGTGGGCAACGACGCGCTGACCCGCGGCACCAACTGGCTGAAAACCTCGGGCGCATCGGAAGGCAGCGATGATCTCACCCGCGCCTATGCCTTTTATGTGCTGGCGCAGAACGGCTAGGCCAATGTCTCCGACCTGCGCTACTTCAGCGACACCAAGGTGGCGGCGATGCGCTCGGCGCTGGCCGCTAGCCTGACCGGCGCGGCGGCGGCGCAGTTGGGCGACCGCTCCCGCGCCGAATATGGCTTCCGCAAGGCGCGTGACCTGATCGCCAACGCCAATCCGGCCACTTATCCGCACGATGTCTATGGCTCGCTGCTGCGCGATCTCTCCGGCGCGCTGGCGCTGGCGGCGGAGAACGGCAAGGCCGATCTGGTGCCGCAGTTTCTCGACAAGGCCAAGGTCCTCAGCAGCCGGATCGAAGACACCACCACCCAGGAAAAGGGCTGGATGCTGCGTGCCGCTCATGCGCTGACCCGCCAGAAGCTGCCGCTCAACGTCACTGTTAATGGCGCGCCCGCAAGCCCGCGCGCCGGCGCGGTACGGCTGACGCCGACCCTGGCGCAGCTGGACGCCGGCATCACCTTCACCAATCGCGGCACGGCGGGCGTGTGGAGCTCCACCGCCGTCACCGGCACGCCCAATGCGACCCTGCCGGCCATGGCCAATGGTCTCATCCTGAACAAGAGCATCTGGACCATGTCGGGCGCCCCCGCCGATGTGTCCAGCCTGCGCCAGAACGACCGGGTGATCATCCAGATAACGGGGCAGATGCCCAACGGCATCTATCGTCAGATGGGCGTGATCGACCTGCTGACGGCCGGGCTGGAGATCGAGCAGCCGCTGGTGGGAAACGACGCCAAGGCCTATCCCTTTCTGAGCGGGTTGACCGACACCAGCCGCCAGACCGCGCGGGATGACCGCTATATCGCCGCCTTCGATATCGGCGAGCGCTATCGCCCGGCCAACCGCAAGACACCGGAGCCGACCCCAACCTTCCGCATCGCCTATATCGCCCGCGCCGTGTCGGTGGGACGGTTCGCGCTACCCGCGGCTCATGCCGAGGATATGTATGCCCCCGCCATCCGGGCGCGCACCGCGATGGGCCACCTCAACGTGGGCCAGTGACACGGTTGGGGCAGCGCCTGATCGTCGGCGCTTTTGGCGCCTTCGGCTGTCTGTGCGCGCTTGCCGCCGCCGACCGCGCCAATCCGCCCGACATGACCCGCGCCGTGACTTTGTCGCCGGAAGTGACGGCGCAGGACGGCACGCTGCTGCGCGCCTTTCTCAGCAAGGACGGCGCCTGGCGCATCAAGACCGGGCCGGATCAGGTGGGGCCGCGCTATCTCGCCATGCTGCGCGCCTATGAAGATAAGCGTTTCGAACGGCATTGGGGCGTGGATGTGGCGGCGCTGACGCGCGCCAGCCTGCAATTCCTCAGCGCCGGGCGCATCGTGTCGGGCGGGTCCACCCTGACCATGCAGGTGGCACGGCTGCTCGAGCCCAACCCGCATTCGCTCCCTTACAAGTTTCTGCAGATCGTGCGCGCTGTTCAGCTGGAGCTTCTCTACAGCAAGGAGGAAATCCTTTCGTTCTACCTGACGTTGGCACCGATGGGCGGCAATCTGGAAGGGGTGCGCGCCGCCTCGCTGTCCTATTTCGGCAAGGAGCCGGCGGCGCTGGATTTGGCGCAATCCGCCCTGCTGGTGGCGTTGCCGCAATCGCCCACCCGCCAGCGTCCCGACCGTCATGCCAATGCGGCACGCGCGGGGCGCGACAAGGTGCTCAGCCGCATGGTGGATGCCGGGGTCATCAGCGCGGGAGATGCGCGGGTCGCGATGCAGGACGGCGTACCCTTTGCCCGTCGGCGCATGCCGCTGAATGCGCAGCACCTGGCGCAGCGCCTGGTGCTGCGCGAGAAATCACCGCGCATTGTCACCACGCTGGATGCTGGCATTCAGGCCGCCGCCGAGCGCCTGGCCAAACAGGAGCGCACCTATTTCGACGACGGCGTCGATGTCGCGCTGGTGGTGGTGGAGAACAAGAGCCCCAACGTCATCGCCTATGTCGGCGGCACCGATTATTGGGGCCGGGCCGGGCAGGTCGATCTGGCCGCCCGCAACCGTTCGCCCGGATCGGCGCTCAAGCCTTTCATCTATGGCCTGGCCTTCGACAATCTGCTGCTGCATCCCGCCAGCCGGATGGAGGATGTGCCCACCAACTTCGGCGATTACGCACCCAAGGATTTCGATGGCACCTATCTGGGCGCGGTGACGGCGCGCGATGCGCTGCAAATGTCGCTGAACATTCCCGCCGTGATGATCCTGGACCGGGTGGGGCCGCTGGCTTTCACCATGTCGCTTGAGAATGCCGGCGCGCGCCTGGCCTTTCCCACAAGCGACGCGCCCAGCCTGCCGGTGGCACTGGGCGGATTGGGCGTACCGTTGTCCGACGTTGCCATGCTGTACGCCGGCATTGCGGAAGGCGGCATCGCCCGGGGCCTGCGCACCATCCAACACGCGCCCGATCAGCCCGCGCACCGAATGTTCGGACCGGTGGCGGCCTTTTATCTGCGCGAGGTGCTGAATGGCGTGGCGCTGCCCGACGGCTGGGCAATGGGGCAGGGGCTTTTGAAAAAGCGCAGCATCGGCTTCAAGACCGGTACCTCCTACGGCTATCGCGATGCCTGGGCGGTTGGATTCTCGAATGATTACACGGTTGCCGTGTGGGTGGGCCGCGCCGACGGCACGCCGCGTCCCGGCCATGTCGGCCGCGAGGCGGGCGCGCCCATTCTGCTCAAAATGTTCGGCCAGCTGCCGCCCGATCGCCGCGCCGCGCCGCCGGTGCCGGCGGGCGCGCTGGTGGTGCGCGGCACCGACGAATTGCCGCCCGCCCTGCGCAATTTCCGCCGCCAGCTCGAGGCGCCGCCCGCGCCGCAAATGGTGCAGATTCCGCCGCCGGCCATCAGCTTTCCGCCCCATGGCGCGGTGGTGCCACTGCCGGATGCGTCAGCGGCGGACCCTTCGCTGCAATTCAAAGCCGATGGTGGCCGTGCGCCTTTGACATGGCTGGTGAACGGCGCGCCGCTGGGAAGTTTCGACCGTTTCGCGCCGGCGCTTTATACGCCTGAGGGCGAAGGACTGGCGCGGGTGACGGTGGTGGATGCCGATGGCCGCAGCGCCACCAGCGAAATCCGCTTCAAGAAAATGCGTTAGCGCGCGGGCTCTTTGTCCAGCATCGCCAGCAGTGCGGCCGTTGCAAAACCGTCGGCGACGCCGCCGCGCGCTATCTGATACTGGCGCAGCGCCGCGCGGGTGCGCCGTCCCAACACGCCATCGGGCTCGCCCGGATCAAAACCGGCACGCGCCAGACTGGTCTGAAAGCGCATCCGCTCGTCGCGCGTCAAGGGGCGCTCGTCGCGCGGCCAGGGGCGCTTGATGACACCGCCGCCCGTGATGCGGTCAGCCAGCAACCCCACCGCCAGGGCATAGGAAGCGGCATTGTTGTATTTCAGGATGACGTTGAAATTGGAAAACAGGAGGAAGGCCGGTCCGCGCGCGCCCGCCGGCAGATAGATGGCGGCGCTTTCATCGGACGCGGGCAGCGCATTGCCCGCCGCCGTCGTCACGCCGCGGCTGCGCCATTCCCGCAGGGGCTTTTGCGTATCGGTGTCGGCATCTTCATAGGCGAATTTTGCGGGCAGCCACACTTCATAACCCCAGGGCTGGCCGCTCTTCCAACCCTGGCGCGCCAGCAAGCTCGCCGCTGAGGCCAGTGCATCGGGCGCACTGCGCCACAGATTGATCTGACCATCGCCATCGCCGTCGCTGGTAAATCGCAGGAAGGTGGTGGGCGTGAACTGGGTCTGGCCGAAAGCGCCGGCCCAGGACGAAATCATCTCGCTCAGCGGATATTGCCGCTCCTGATAGATCCTGAGCGCGGCCTGGAATTCCGGCACGCCAAAGGATGTGCGCGGCCCGTCATAGGCCAGCGTCGCCAGCGCCGCGAACAGGTTGTGGCTGCCCTTGGCCGCGCCATAGTCGGTCTCGATTCCCCAGACCGCCACCAGGATTTCCTTCGCCACGCCGCTTTGCGCCGCGATCCGCTCCAGCATGTCGCCGTGACGGGTCAGCATGATCTTGCCGTCATTGACGCGGCGCGGTGACGCCGCGCTGTCGAGATAGCTCCAGACGGGGCGGGAAAATTCCGGCTGGTTGGCATTGGCGGTGGTGATGGCGGGAATCGGCGCAAGTCCCGCCGTGGCGCTGTCGAACACCTCGGGGCGGATGCCCTGGGCCAGCGCGGCATTGCGGGCGCCCTCCAGAAAGGCGTCGAATTTGGTGTTGCCGGAGATCGGCTTGGGCGGCTGGACGGGGATGGAAACCGCCGGCGGAACGGGCGGCGTGGGCTTGGGCGCGGTGGTGGCACAGGCCACCGCCAACAGCGTTCCACAGAGTGCCGCCAGCCGCTGGGGGCTAGATAGGGGTTTAATCAACCGCGTCATGCCGTCATCCTAACCCCATTCGCGGAGTTTTTGGCGGGAAACCGCCATTTTTGACCCTTTTTGGCGGGTTGACAGGGTGGGGGTGCTTGCATAGTTTCCGCGCTTCTTAAGAAAACCCGGCCTTTGGGCCGCATTTTGGCTAAAAAAGGCGTGTCATGAAGGTTCGCAATTCCCTCCGTTCGCTCAAGAAGCGCGACAAGGATTGCCGCGTGATCCGCCGCAAGGGCCGTGTCTACGTCATCAACAAGAAGAATCCGCGGTTCAAAGCCCGTCAGGGCTAAGACATATTGCGCCGCGTTGGGTTATAGGCGCGCATGTTTCTTCCGGTTACCGATTCTAAGATTGTCGCCCGCCGCGCGGAGATCGTCGCGGCGCTGGAAGCAATCGTTCCCGGCGGCGTGGTCTCGGACAAGTCCGGCCTTTCCACTTTCGATTCCGATGCGCTCAGCGCCTATCACCAGATGCCGCTGGTCTGCGTGCTGCCGGCCGACCGCCACCAGGTCAGCGAAATTCTGAAATACGCGGCGGCCGAAGGCATCCCGATCGTGCCGCGCGGCGCGGGCACATCGCTGTCGGGCGGGGCGCTGCCGCGCGAGGATGGCATCCTGATCGGCATGGGGCGCATGAAGCGCATCCTCGAGATCGATTATGAGAATGGCTGCGTCGTGGTCGAGCCCGGCGTCACCAACCTCAACATCACCAAGGCGGTCGAAGCCCAGGGCTTCTATTACGCACCCGATCCCTCCAGCCAGATTGCCTGCACCATCGGCGGCAATGTGGCGGAGAATTCCGGCGGACTGCACTGCCTAAAATACGGCCTGACCACCAACAACCTTCTGGGCGTCACCATCGTGCTTCCCGGCGGCGAGATCGTCACCCTGGGCGGCAAGTGCGGTTCGCAGGGCGGGCTCGATCTGCTGGGCCTGATCACCGGCTCCGAAGGTCTTTTGGGCATCGTGGTCGAGGTGGTGGTCAAGATTCTGCGCAAGGCGCCGGTGACCCGCACCCTGATGGCGTCGTTCGACACGGTCCAGGCGGCGGGGACCTGCGTCGCTGCGATCATTGCCGATGGCGTCGTGCCGGCCGCGATGGAATTCATGGACGGCCGCGCCGCCGAAGCCATCGAGGCCTATAACCAGCCCGGCTATCCCGCCGGGGCGGAAGCCATACTGATCATCGACGCCGATGGCGTGGAGGCTGACGTCTCCCATGCCGTGTCGCGCATCGTTGCCATCGTCACCGAGAGCGGCGGCAAGTCGGTCGAAGCCACCGACGAAAAGCAGCGCGCGCGCATCTGGTCAGGCCGCAAGGCGGCGTTTGCCGCCATGGGGCGTCTCGCCCCCGACATGATCTGCATGGACGGCACCATTCCCCGCCATGCCCTGCCGCAGGTCTTGCAGGAAATGGAGAAGCTCTCGGAACAATATGGGCTGGGCTTCTGCAACGTGTTTCATGCCGGCGACGGCAATCTGCATCCACTGATCATTTTCGACGTGATGAAGGAAGGCGAGTTCGAGCGCGCCGAAGCCTTCGGCGCCGACATATTGCGGCTGTGCGTCAAGGTGGGCGGTGTGCTTTCGGGCGAGCATGGCGTGGGCATCGAAAAACGCGACCTGATGACCGAAATGTTCAGCGAAGCCGACCTGGACCAGCAGCACCGGATCAAATGCGCCTTCGATTCCCAGGGCCTGTTCAATCCCGGCAAGGTGTTTCCGACGCTTTCGGCCTGTGTCGAGCAGGGCCATATCCATGTCCATGGCGCGCAATTGCCCCATCCCCACCTGCCGCGCTTCTAGATGAGCGCGATTTCCAAAGAATCCGAGATCATCGACTTTGTGCGCGCCGCGCGTGCCGACAAAGCGCCGTTCGAGATCGTGGCGGGCGGTACCCGCCGCGCCGTCGGCCGTCCGCTGGGCGATATCGCGCAACTCGATGTCTCTAGCCTGTCAGGCATCCTGAAATACGAGCCCGAGGAGCTGATCCTCACCGCCGCGCCGTCCACGCCGCTGGCCGAGATCGTCAGCGTGCTGGCGGCCAAGAACCAGCGCCTGGGTTTTGACCCCGCCGACTGGTCCAGCTTGTTGGGCAGCAATGGCGTCGCCACCCTGGCCGGCGCCGTGTCCTGCGATGCCTCCGGTTCGTGGCGCCTTCGGCACGGCGGGGCGCGGGATTCGCTGCTGGGCTTTCATGGCGTCAACGGACAGGGCGCGTATTTCCGCGCCGGCGGCAAGGTGGTCAAGAACGTCACCGGCTTCGACCTGCCCAAACTGGTCTGCGGCGCCTATGGCACCTTGTGCGTGCTGACCGAACTGACCTTCCGGGTCTATCCGCGCCCCACCCATTTCGCGGTGCTGGCCTTGCCGGATGTCTCGCCGGAATTTGGCTTTGCAGCGCTTCGCAAGATTGCACAAAGCGCGCTGGAACCCGCGGGGCTCGCCTATCTGCCCGGCAATATCGCGCCGGGCGCCGGTCAGGGCTCGGCGCTGATCCACCTGGAAGGCGCCAGCCAGCCGCTGGAAGAAAAGATTGCTCTGGCGCACGGGCTGTTGGGCAGCGCCATGGTGCGGTTCGACGGCGAAGACCCATTCCCCACCATCGGCAACGGCGCAAAATTCGCGCGGGTGGAAGGCGATGTCTGGCGGGTGATGATCGCGCCCTCCGATGCGCCGCGCGTGGCAGAAGAATTGAATGCGGAGCATTGGCTGGGTGATCTGGCCGGAGGTCTGTTGTGGCTGGCCGCGCCATCCTCGGACGCGGCGCGTATTCGCAAGATCGCGGCGGGCGCGAACGGCCAGGCCATGCTGCTGCGTGCCAGCGCTGACAGCCGCGCAACACACGGCCTTTATGCGCCGCAGCCACCCGCCCTGGCGGCGTTGAATCGCAGCGTCAAGGCGGCGTTTGATCCTCTTTCGCTGTTCAACCCGGGCCGTCTGTAAGATGAAATACGCCTTCACCCCCGAGCAGCTTGCCGATCCCCAGCTTGGTCCCGCCGCCAAGGCGGTGCGTTCCTGCGTCCATTGCGGCATCTGCACCGCCACCTGTCCCACCTATGTGGTGCTGGGCGACGAGCGCGACAGTCCGCGCGGCCGCATTGTCCTGATGAAGGACATGCTGGAAAATGGCGGCGCCCCCAGCAAGGAAACCGTGCACCACATCGACCGCTGCCTGTCCTGCCTGAACTGCAAGACGGCGTGCCCCTCCAGCGTCAATTACCAGCGGCTGGTGGATCAGGCCCGGGTTCATATCCAGGAACATTATCGCCGCCCGCTGGGCGAGCGGCTGCTGCGCTGGACTCTCGCCAAGGTGATGACACGCCCCAAACTGGTGCGCATCGGCTTGCTGCTGGCCAAGATCGGCGCGCCGATCGCCGCCATCCTGCCTGGACGGCTGGGCGCCATGGCCAAGATGGGGCTGATGGCCCGGCCGCAAGGTCCCGAGCCGCTGCATTTCCCCAAGCCGGACATCGTCAAACAGCGCATCGCCATCATGCCGGGCTGTGTACAGGGCGCGCTGGCGCCGCAGATCGATACCGCGGTGGGCCGGGTGCTGGCGCGGCGCGGCATCGAACTGGTGGCGCTGGAAGGCGCGGGCTGTTGCGGCTCGCTGCCCCATCATATGGGCCGCGACGATGAGGCCAAGGCATGGGCCAAGAAAGCGATCATTGCGTATGAACAAGGCCAGTATGACGGGGTGCTGATCACCGCCACCGGCTGTTCCTCGGCGATGAAGGATTATGCCCATCTGTTCGCCGGCGACCCGGTATGGGAACCGCGCGCCGCGAAATTCGCCGCCGCCGCCCGCGACTTTGCCGAACTCTGCACGCCGCTTGCGGTGACGCCGCCGCAACCCTTGCGCGTCGCCTATCATCCCGCCTGCAGCCTGCAGAACAGCCTGAAGCTGAACGGCGTGGGCGAGGCGATGCTGGAAGCCGCCGGCTTCACACTGACGCCCTTCCTGGAATCGCATCTGTGCTGCGGTTCGGCTGGTACCTATTCCATCCTGCAGCCGAAACTTTCCGGCACCTTGCGGCAGCGCAAGCTGGGCAATATCGCCGCCGCCCAGCCCGATGTTCTGGTCAGCGGCAATATCGGCTGCCTGCAGCATCTGGCGGCGGGCGAGGGCCTGCACCAGCCGATCCTGCACCTGGCGGAGCTGTTGGACTGGGCCGAGGGCGGGCCGAAACCCGCCAATCTGGACTTGTCGCGGGCTTAGAATTGGCCGCGCGCCTAGAAATGCCACATTGGCGGCACTACAATGCAGCCATGCGCTTGAAGGTGGTGCTTTGCATCCTGCTGATATCCGGCGTGGCCGCTGCCGCGCAGGCGCCAAAGCCCGCGCCCAAACCGGCTGCCAAGCCTGCGCAACCCCAAAAGCCGCTCACCGAAACGCAGCTGCTGGAGCAGCTGAAAAAAGCGGACTCGCCGGAAGCCGCCAAGCCGATCGAGGAAAAACTGGCGGGACTTTACCGCGCCTCCGGCAGTCCCAGCATCGATCTGCTGATGACCCGCGTCCGGATCGCGGCCCAGGCCTCGGACAAGGCGGCGGCGAAGAAGCTGATCAACGCCGTCACCAATATTGCGCCGCGCTATGCCGAGGGCTGGCGCACCCGCGCCGCGCTGGAAACCGTCGCCGGGGATGACGCCGCGGCGATGGTCAGCTTGCAAAAGACCGTGCAGCTCAACCCGCGCCATTTCATGGCGATGGTGGAGTTGGGCGACATGCTGCAGGAGTATGGCGACAAGGCCCAGGCGTTGAAGCTCTATCGCCAGGCCGTGGCGCTGAACCCCCAGATGGAAGGCGCCGAGCGCCGTATCCGCGAACTCACCCGCGCGGTCGAAGGCCAGGATATCTGACGCATGGGGCGTCTGGTGGTGTGTCTGGTTCTGCTGCTGTCGCCTTGCGCGGCTTTCGCGCAGCCGTCTCTCGCGGGAAACTGGTTTGGCACTGGCCAGCCCGATGACAAGGGCGCGATGTATCTGGACAGGATGCTCCCCGATGGCACCTTCCGGGTGTATCATCGCACCTGCATCAAGGGCAAGGCTTTCGACCAGCATGCCGCCGGGCGCTGGTCGAAAACCGCGAACGGCTTCACCATCAATATCCAGACCGTGAATGGCGAGCCCAACCCGCGCACCGATGTTTATCGCCTGGTGTCTATGGATGCGCAGAAGCAGCGCTATGTCTATTTGCCGACCAACTTCGCCTATGAGGCGCGGCGCGTGCCGGGCGATTTCCAGATGCCGCCCTGCGACCTGATCAGCTAGCTAGTCCTCGTCCGTCACAAAGGCCACCCGCAGCATGTTGGTGGCGCCGGTGGTGCCCAGCGGTACGCCCGCGGTGATGACGATGCGCTCGCCCGCCACGGCAAAGCCTTCCTGCCGCGCGATCTGCGAGGCGCGCTTCACCATGTCGTCAAAGTCGCGAATGTCCTCGGTGGCGACGCTGTGGGTGCCCCACACCAGGCACAGCCGCCGCGCGGTCTCGATGCTGGGCGTCGGGGCGATGATCGGCGCGGAAGAACGCTCGCGGGCGGCGCGCAGGGCGGTGAGGCCGGATTTGGTCCAGCACACGATGGCGCGCGCCTCGATGGTTTCGGTCACTTCATGCACCGCCGCCATGATGGCGTCCGGCGTGGTCTTTTCCGGCGTGCCGCGCTGGGATTCGATATAGGCGCGGTAGAGCTCGTCATCTTCCACCGCCATGGCGATGCGGTCCATGGTCTGCACCGCTTCCACCGGCCATGCGCCGGAGGCCGATTCCGCCGACAGCATCACCGCATCGGCGCCGTCGAACACCGCCGTCGCCACGTCCGAGACTTCGGCGCGGGTGGGCATGGGCGAGGTGATCATGGATTCCAGCATCTGGGTCGCCACCACCACCGGCTTGCCGGCCTTGCGGGCGGCGCGGGTGATCTGCTTTTGCAGGCCCGGCACCCGTTCCAGCGGCATTTCCACGCCCAGATCGCCGCGCGCCACCATCAGCGCATCGGCCAGTTCCAGGATGCCGGCCAGCGACGACAGCGCCTTTGGCTTTTCGATCTTGGCCAGAACCCCGGCGCGCCCCGCCACGATCTTCTTGAGTTCGGCCACGTCCTCGGGCCGCTGCACGAAGGACAGCGCGATCCAGTCGACGCCCAGCTCCAGCGCCGCGTCCAGATCGGCGCGGTCCTTGGGTGTCATGGCCGACATCGGCAGCAGCGTGTCGGGCATGTTGACGCCCTTGCGGTCCTTGATCTCACCCGCCACTTCGACCATCGCTTCGGCAAATGTGTCGGCCTTGCGCAGCAGCCTGAGCCGCACCTTGCCATCGTCGATCAGGAGCGCGTGTTTCTGCTTGATGGCCTGGAAGATTTCCGGATGCGGGATCGGCACTTCTTCCGGCTTGTCGCTGGTCTCGCCCAGGATCAGCTTGATCTGCTCGCCTTCCTTCAGCATGCGCGGCCCGCCGCACAGCTTGCCCAGCCGGATCTTGGGGCCCTGCAGGTCGCACAGGATGCCGATCGGCCGTCCCACCTCGTCCGCCAGGGCGCGCAAGTCCGCCACCATCTGCTTGAGCATCGCATGGCCGGTATGGCTCATATTGATGCGGAAGACGTCGACGCCGGCGTCGAACAGCGCCCGCATCATGGGCCGGGTGTTGGAAGCCGGACCCAGCGTGGCCAGGATTTTTGTTTTTCTGCGGCGGCGCATGCGAAAAGTCCTAGTTGGAAAGATTTTGAGTCCAGTCGGCTTTCTTGCCCGTGTCCACTTCAAAGAAGCCGCGGCGGTCGAAGCCGCGCTTGGCGCAGTTGCCGCGGCCCGCCGATTTGAAACGGCTGTCGGGCGCGACACAGAAGTATGTCTTGCCTTCCCAGGTTCCGGCGCCGCCATCGGTGGCATAGAGGTAATAGAAGCGTCCCTGCAAGGGGCCCGTCAGGATGCCGGCGCAGCTTTTGGGCTTGATCGTCCACCAGCCTTCGGATGTCCAGCTGGTGCCGTCAAAGCGGCCTATGGAGACGCGGGTGGGCAGGCTGGTCTTGTTGCAGACATTGAAGGCGGCGAGCGCCGGGGCGGCCCCGAAAAGGGTCATGGTCACAGCCAGAAGGAGGGTCGTGCGACACATCGTTTTCCCGGTTTGGCGTGAAACCGCTTGGCCGTCAACGGGACGCGGCCCTATATGGCAAGCTGATGACGGACAGCGCCTTTGAAGCCATGCCGGGCCGCGAAAAATCGCGGCTTTTGCTGCTGTGCGACCATGCCTCCAACGCCCTGCCGCCTGGCTTCGGCACGCTGGGCCTGGATCCTGCTCTGTTCGCCACCCACATCGCCTATGACATTGGCGCGGCCGTGGTGACCCGTGCCCTGGCGGCGGCCTATGGCGCGCCCGCGCTGCTGGGGCGCTGGTCGCGGCTGCTGATCGATCTCAACCGCGGCCCCGAGGATCCGACCCTGGTGATGAAGCTGTCGGATGGCAGCATCATTCCGGGCAACCGTGATGCGGATGCCGATGATGTGGCGCGGCGCATCGCCCAGTTCCACGCCCCCTATCACGCCGCCATCAGGCGCGAGCTGGACCGTATCGGTGAGGGCGCGGTGGTGATCTCGATTCACAGCTTCACGCCGTCCTGGAAGGCCGTGCCGCGCATCTGGGATGTCGGCATTCTGTATGACCGCGACACGCGGCTCTCGGCGCCGCTGATGGCCCGGCTGGCGCAAGGCGGTTTCACCGTGGGCGACAACGAGCCCTATACCGGCGCGCTGGAAGGCGACACGCTTTATACCCACGGCACCCTGCGGGGTCTGCCGCATGTGCTGATTGAGGTGCGGCAGGATTTGATTGCCGGCGAAGCGCAAGCACAAGCTTTTGCGTCGCGCCTGAAACCCATACTGGACGCGGCATTGGGCGATATGCACGGCCGGGGCTGATTTTTTCGCGTTGCGCCGCTTCGCACGGAAAGGCTAGGGTCCGCCGCTTTTCAAGAATCGAGTTCCATTATGGCCAAATCCGGCTTTGCCAAGGACCAGCTCAAATCCTTCATCAACCGCATCGAGCGGCTGGAAGAAGAGCGCGCGGCGCTCAGCGCCGACATCCGCGAAGTCTATTCCGAGGCCAAGGGCACCGGCTTTGACACCAAGATCATGCGTCAGGTGATCCGCATGCGAAAACTCGACAAGGCCGACTTCCAGGAACAGGAAGCCATGCTCGACCTTTATCTTACCGCAATGGACATGCGCTGATCATTGGCGCAACAAAAAAGGCCCGCTCGCGAGAGCGGGCCTTTTGTTTTTGAGGGCTATCAGCTCGCCTTGCGAACCACCGGTTGGACCGACTCGTCGGTGTCCAGCGCCACGCCCGCCATCGGCTCATTCTGCAGTTCCGGCTCCAGGCCGAATTCCTTCAGCTTGCGATAGAGCGTCGAGTGGCCGATGCCCAGGCGGCGGGCGACTTCGGACATATGGCCTTCGTAACGCGCAATGGCCATGCGGATGATTTCCGATTCCATGTCCTCGAACTTGCGGATATGGCCGGAAGAATCCGTGGCATTCAGCGAATAGGCCGAACCCGCCGGCAGGGCAGGCGCGTAACCGGGGGCGGCGGGCGCCGGCAGATTCTGGCGCACCAGCGTGTCCACGCCAAGCGCGGCGGCGATCTGCGGAAAGTCGCAGACATCCAGCAGGGTGCCGTCGCACAGGACAACCGCGCGGAAGATGGTGTTTTCCAGCTGGCGCACATTGCCCGGCCAGTTGAAGGATTCCGGCAACTGGCTGGCCTGCGGGGTGAGGCCCGAAACCGGCTTGTTCTCTTCCGCCGCGAAACGCTCGATGAAGTGGCGGGACAGCGGCGCGATGTCGCCGGTGCGCTCGCGCAGGGCAGGCACCATCACGGGGAATACGTTCAGGCGGTAATACAGGTCTTCGCGGAAGGTGCCTTCCTTGGCCATCTGGCCAAGATCGCGGTTGGTGGCGGCGACGATGCGCACATTCACTTTCACCGGACGCTTGGAGCCGACCGGATCGACTTCACCTTCCTGCAGGGCGCGCAGCAGCTTGACCTGCATGTCCAGGCGCAGCTCGCCGATTTCGTCCAAAAAAAGAGTGTGCCGCCATCGGCTTCCTGGAACTTTCCCAGATGCTTGTCGGACGCGCCCGTGAAGGAGCCCTTCTCATGGCCGAACAGGATGCTTTCGATCAGGTTTTCCGGAATCGCGCCGCAGTTGACGGTCACGAAGGGTTTGCCAGAACGGGCCGAAGTGCCCTGGATGGCGCGGGCGATCAGTTCCTTGCCGGCGCCGCTTTCCCCTTCGATCAGCACCGGGATGTCGGACTGGGCCGCGCGCGTGCCCAGGCGGAAGACCTGCTTCATTTCCGGCGAGGTGGCGACCAGGTCGTCGAAGGTCAGCTTGTTGTCCGCCTTCTTCTTCAGCTGCTTCACTTCACCCGACAGGGTGCCGATCTTGAGCTGGTTGCGGATGGAGACGGCGATGCGTTCCGGACTGGCCGGCTTGACCAGGAAATCGTTGGCGCCGGCGCGCATGGCTTCGACGGCGGAATCGATGCCGCCCTTGGCGGTCAGGACGATCACCGGCAGGTCGGGATTGGTCGGACGCAGCTTGGCCAGAACGTCCAGGCCGCCCATGTCTGGCATCACCAAGTCCAGCATCACCAGCGTGATCTGGTCGCCGCGCGGGCCCCCGATCAGGTCGAGGGCGGGCTAGCCGCCCGGGGCGGTCACCACCTGCATGCGGCTGCGGGTGATTGCTGTTTCCAGCAAACGCCGCTGAACCGGATCGTCGTCCACGACAAGAATGGTCTGCGCCATGACTAAGGCCTTCCAGGAGTGAAGCCCGCATTGTGGTCGGCACAGGTAAATGTGGCGTTTAAGCCTGTCCTTATCCAGTACAGCCAGACCGGCGATTCGATGCTTAAGCAAAGCTGAATCGGCGCAAATCTACAGGGCAGGGCCGCAGAATGCGCCGCCGGACGCGGGTAACAAAGGCTTAATAAAGCCCGTTGCCGCGGGCTCTGCCTTTGCTATATTCCGCCCACTTTCAAAACAGTTGGGGAGCCGAAATGGCGCATGACAACGATTACCATATCGGTTCCATGGACATCAGCCAGCACAAGAAGGCCTATGCGGGCTTTCTCACCTTCAGCAAGTGGTCGTTCGCGGGAATCATGCTGATCATGATTTTCCTCGCCATTTTCCGCACCAACTAGCCGCGCTCCCCTGACGATGCGGCTCGCGGTCCCCAAGGAAACACGAGCGGGCGAGACGCGGGTAGCCGCGACCCCGGAATCCGTCAAGAAGTTCAAAACTCTTGGGCTGGAGGTGGTGGTACAGGCGGGGGCGGGCGCAGGCGCCCGCGTCAGCGATGCCGATTATACCGCCGCCGGGGCTGTGATCGCGCCCGATGCGGCCAGCACCCTCAAGGACGCCGACATTGTCCTGAAGGTTCGCGGGGCCGAGAGCAGCGAAATCTCCCAGATGAAAAAGGGCGCGGTGCTGGCGGCGCTGCTGTCTCCGCATGCCGAAAAGGACGCCATCGCCTCGCTGGCATCCCAGGGCGTCATCGCTTTTGCGATGGAATTGCTGCCGCGCATCTCACGCGCCCAGGCGATGGACGTGCTGTCGTCCCAGGCCAATCTGGCCGGCTACAAGGCGGTGATCGACGCCGCCGCCCAGTTCGGCCGCGCCATGCCGATGATGATGACGGCGGCGGGCACCATCGCGCCGGCGCGCGTGCTGGTGATGGGCGTGGGCGTGGCGGGGCTACAGGCCATTGCCACCGCCAAGCGGCTGGGCGCCATCGTCAGCGCCACCGACGTGCGCCCCGCCACCAAAGAACAGGTGGAAAGCCTGGGCGGCACCTTCGTGGCGGTGATGGACGAGGAGTTCAAGAACGCCCAGACCGCCGGCGGCTATGCCAAGGAAATGTCGGCCGAGTATCAGGCCAAACAGGCCGCGCTTACGGCCGAGACCATCAAGAAGCAGGACATCGTCATCACCACCGCGCTGATCCCCGGCCGCAAGGCGCCGATCCTGGTGAGTGAAGAGATGATCAAGTCGATGAAGCCCGGTTCGGTGATCGTGGATCTGGCGGCAGGCGCGGGCGGCAACACGCCCCTGTCCAAGCCCGATGAAGTGGTCGAAGTCCATGGCGTCACCATCATGGGGTACACCAACCTGCCCGGGCGGCTTTCGACCGATGCCTCATCGCTCTATGCCCGCAACCTGTTCAATTTCGTCTCGCTGATCGTGGACAAGAAGTCCGGCCAGCTTGCGATCGACTGGAATGACGAGATCGTCAAGGGCGCTGCCGTCTCCGGTGCGCCGGTTGAGGGGAGCTAGACATGGAAGCCGTTGCCATCGACCCCTTCATTTTCCGGTTTTCCATCTTCGTGCTGGCGATCTTCGTCGGCTATTTCGTGGTCTGGGGCGTGACGCCTGCGCTGCACACCCCGCTGATGGCAGTGACCAATGCGATTTCCTCGGTGATCGTGGTGGGCGCGCTGATCGCGGTGGCGGTGCCGGTCATCAATGACGCATCCTGGATTTCCAAGGGGCTTGGCTTCTTCGCCCTGATCCTGGCTTCGGTGAACATCTTCGGCGGCTTTTTGGTCACCAGCCGCATGCTGGCGATGTACAAGAAGAAAGAAAAGAAATGAGCGCGAATCCCAATATCGCCGCGCTCCTCTATCTCGTCGCCGGCTCGCTTTTCATCCTGGCGCTGAAGGGGCTTTCGTCCCCGGCCTCCAGCCGCACCGGCAACCGCAACGGCATGATCGGCATGACCATCGCGGTCCTGACCACGCTGTGGATTTCAGGCGTCAGCGATGTGGTGACCTGGGCGCTGGTGATCGGGGGCCTGGGCATTGGCGGGCTGATCGGCGCGGTGATGGCCAAGAAGATCGCCATGACCGACATGCCCCAACTGGTGGCGGCGTTCCACAGCCTGGTGGGCATGGCCGCGGTTCTGACGGCCGGCGCGGCGCTTTATTCGCCCGAAACCTTCGGCATCGGCGTGCCCGGCGCCATTCATGCCCAGAGCCTGATCGAAATGAGCCTGGGTGTCGCCATCGGCGCCATCACCTTCTCCGGCTCGGTCATCGCTTTTGCCAAGCTGAACGGCAATATGAGCGGCGCGCCCATTCTGCTGCCCGCGCGTCATCTTTTGAATCTGCTGATCTTTGTCGCAATCTTCGGACTGATTGGCTGGTTCACCCTGGACCAGGCCTATTGGATGTTCTGGGCCATCACGATCCTCAGCTTCGTGTTCGGCATCACGCTGATCATCCCCATCGGCGGCGCCGACATGCCGGTGGTGGTCTCGATGCTCAACTCCTATTCGGGCTGGGCCGCCGCCGCTTTGGGCTTCACCCTGGAAAACACCGCGTTGATCATCACCGGCGCGCTGGTGGGATCATCGGGCGCAATCCTGTCCTACATCATGTGCAAGGGCATGAACCGCAGCTTCATCAGCGTGATCGCGGGCGGCTTTGGCGGCGATACCGGCGGGGCCGCGGCTGGGCCCGCGGAAACCCGGCCCGTCAAGCAAGGCTCGTCCGACGATGCCGCCTTCATCATGAAGAACGCCGCCTCGGTCATCATCGTGCCCGGTTACGGCATGGCGGTGGCGCAGGCCCAGCATGCGGTGCGCGAAATGGCCGACAAGCTGAAGAAGGAAGGCGTCAAGGTTTCCTACGCCATCCATCCGGTGGCGGGGCGTATGCCCGGCCACATGAACGTGCTGCTGGCCGAAGCCAATGTGCCCTATGACGAAGTGTTCGAGCTGGAAGACATCAATTCCCAGTTCGCCCAGGCCGATGTCGCCTATGTGATCGGGGCCAATGACGTTACCAACCCGTCGGCCAAGACCGATCCCAAGTCGCCCATCTTCGGCATGCCGATCCTGGACGTGGAAAAGGCCAAGACCGTACTGTTCATCAAGCGCGGCATGGGCTCGGGTTATGCCGGCGTGGAGAATGAACTCTTCTTCCGCGACAACACCATGATGCTGTTCGCCGACGCCAAGAAAATGACGGAAGAAATCGTCAAGGCGCTGGATCACTGACGGAGCGGGGGCGTAATGGCGAGGCACAAGGTCGATCACAAAGACGCGATGGTCATCGGCGGCGCGTCCGTCGGCACCGTGTTCGAATGGTATGACTTCTATCTCTACGGCTCGCTTGCCACCTACATCACCCGCCATTTCTTCTCCGGGGTGAACGAGACCACCGGCTATATTTTCGCCCTGCTCGCCTTCGCCGCCGGTTTTGCGGTGCGCCCGTTCGGGGCACTGATCTTCGGGCGGCTGGGCGATTTGTGGGGCCGCAAGAACACGTTTCTCGTCACCATGCTCTTGATGGGTGTGTCCACCTTCGCCGTCGGCCTTTTGCCGTCCTATGAGAGCGTCGGCGTGATCGCGCCGATCGCGCTGGTCAGCTTGCGCCTTCTTCAGGGCCTGGCACTGGGCGGGGAATATGGCGGGGCCGCCACCTATGTCGCTGAACATGCGCCGCCCGGACGGCGCGGCTTCTACACCAGCTGGATTCAGACCACCGCCACGGTGGGCCTGTTTCTCAGCCTGATCGTCATCCTGGCCACCCGCACCCAGCTGGGCGCCCAGGATTTCTCCGACTGGGGCTGGCGGCTGCCTTTCCTGCTGTCGGGTGTGCTGCTGGGCGTGTCGCTGTGGATCCGGCTCAAGCTGAATGAAAGTCCGGTGTTCCAACGCCTCGTCAAGGAAGGCAAGACCTCCAAGAAACCGCTGACCGAAGCCTTCGCCAACAAGAAGAACCTCAAGCTGGTGATCCTGGCGCTGGTCGGACTGACGGCGGGGCAGGCGGTGGTCTGGTACACCGGCCAGTTCTACGCGCTGTTCTTCCTGGAGAAAATCCTGAAGGTGGACGGGGCCCTGACCAACCAGCTGGTCGCCTGTGGTCTGGCCATTGGTACGCCCTTCATCATCCTGTTCGGCTGGCTGTCGGACAAGATCGGGCGCAAGCCCATCATCCTGGGCGGCTGCCTGCTGGCGGCGCTGACCTATTTCCCGCTGTTCCATGCGCTGACAGCCGCCGCCAATCCGGGCCTGGCGTCCGCGTCCGAGCGTGCGCCCATCACGGTGATCGCCGACCCGGCGACCTGCGCCTTCCAGTTTGATCCGGTGGGCAAGGCCGCGTTCAATTCCTCCTGCGATATCGCCAAATCCTATCTGGCGCGCGCCGGTCTTCCTTATCGCAATGAAACCGCGCCGCCCGGCGCCCTGGCGCGAGTGACGGTGGGAGAAACCGCGCTGTCGTCGTTCGACGGCCTTGTGATGGACAAGGGCGAGCTAGCCACCCGCCGCGCCGCCTGGGAAGCACAGGCCGCCACCGCGCTGACACAAGCCGGCTATCCCACCACCTCCGACAGCGCCACGGTCAACAAGCCGGCAGTGATCGCCATTCTCGCGGTGCTGATGATCTATGTCGCGATGGTCTATGGCCCCATCGCCGCCATGCTGGTGGAGATGTTCCCTGCCGCCATCCGCTACACCTCGATGAGTCTGCCCTATCATATCGGCAATGGCTGGTTCGGCGGCTTCCTGCCGACCACCTCCTTCGCCATGGTGGCGGCCAGCGGCGATATCTTCTTCGGGTTGTGGTACCCGGTGATCGTGGCCGGACTCACTTTCGTGATCGGGCTGTTCTTCATTCGCGAAACCCGCCATGCCAATATCGATGCATGACGATACGCCAAGCCCGTCTTCCCGCTGACGAACCGGCCATCCTGTCCTTCATCAACGGGCTGCAGGATTACGAGGCCGCGTTTGAACCCAATCGCCGCCGCGATGCGGCCTTCGCCGTGGAACATTGGCGCGATGCCCAGCATCGCTGCGCCGAAAAGCACGGCATCATGCTGATCGCCGAGGACTTTGTTCCTGAAGTGGGGGCGAAAGCCATGGGCTGGGCCTTTGCCTATGAGGAGCATGGCGAACTCTTCATCGCCGAGCCGGAACGCCGTCACGGCTTCCTGGCGGAAATCTTTGTGATGCCTGAGGCGCGCGGCAAGGGGCTGGGCCGGGCCCTGATCGGCGCTTGCGAAGACTGGTCGCGGGCGCGGGGCCACCAGCTTCTCACCATCGGCGTTCTGGCCAGGAATGCCCGCGCCATCCGCGCCTATGAAGGCGCGGGCTATGCGCCCTACACAGTGATGATGCGCCGCTATCTGTCTTGAACCTGAGACGTGTTGCCCTAAATAAATAAGGCGCGCGGGGACGGCCTCGCGCATCTCACACAATGACCGGGACGGCCCGGCTCTCAGGAGCCGTCATGGCCTGGTTTTATCTTCTGCTCGCGGGCGCGCTGGAAATCGTCTGGGCCTATTACCTGAAGCAATCACAGGGCTTCACCCGCACCGTTCCCACGCTGATCACGCTGGCATCGCTGGTGGGCAGCCTGCTGTTCCTGTCGCTGTCGCTGCGGGTCCTGCCGCTCGGAACCGCCTATGCGATCTGGACCGGGATCGGCGCGGTCGGCACGTTCCTTTTAGGCATTGCGTTGTTGGGTGAACCGGCCAGCGCCATGCGCCTTGCGGCAGCGGGTCTGATCGTCAGCGGGCTGGTGCTGATGAAACTGTCGGCGTGACTACTTCAAGCCGCCCATCTTGCAGACTTCTTTCCACTCATTGTCGCGCACCGGCTGCACCGACAGGCGGAAGCTCTTGACCAGGCTCATCTCGGACAGTTTGGGATTGGCTTTCACCTCCGCCAGCGTCACCGGCTGGGGCATGTCCTTGACCGCCTTGACGACCACCAGCCCGAACTTGCCGGCTTCGTCGGTGGGATCGGGACGGTATTCGCCGACCACTTCGACAATACCCACGATCCGCTTCTCGTCACCGGTGTGATAGAAAAAGCCCAGATCACCCTTCTTCATCGCCTTCATATTGCCGGCGGCGGTCCAGTTGCGCACCCCGCTCCAGGGTTCGCCCTTGGCGCCTTTCTTCTTCTGCATCTCCCAGGAGAAGGTTTCCGCTTCGGTCTTGAACAGCCAGTACGCCATTTACTCCGCCTTTACTTCTCGGCTTTCAGGGGCCGGCCCATCAGCCGCATCACCGCCTCGCCCGGCGGCAGCGCGCCGCTGAGAAGATCGGCCACCGCTTCGGCGATGGGCATTTCGATATTCACAACCTTGGCGCGCGCCACCAGCGCGGGCGCGGTATCCACGCCCTCGGCCAGCGCACCCGCCGGCGCCTTGCCTTCGCCCAGCGCCACGCCGAAGGAAAAATTGCGCGAGGATTTGCTGGTCGCGGTCAGCACCAGATCGCCCAGGCCCGACAGGCCCATCAGGGTTTCGCGCTTGGCGCCCAGGGCTTCGCCCAGCCGCGCCAGTTCGGCGAAGCTGCGCGCCAGCAGCGCGGCGCGGGCATTTTCGCCGAGCCCCATGCCTTCGACCACGCCGCAGGCAATCGCATAGACATTCTTGGCCGCCCCGCCCAGTGCCACGCCGGTAAGATCATCGCTGGCATAGGGGCGGAAGGTGGCCGATCCCAGGCTGGCCTGAAGCTGTGCCGCCAGCTCGCCTTTCGCGGCGATGGTGACGGCGGTGGGAAGACCGCGCGCCACATCGCGCGCGAAGGATGGTCCCGACAGGATCGCAGCCTGTGCCTGCGGCGCGGCCTCGGCCAGAACTTCGGTCACCAACTTGCCGCTGCCCTGTTCGATACCCTTGGAGCAAATTACCAGCGGCGTGCCGGGCGCAATCAGCGGTTTCAGCCGGTCGGCAAAGCCATGCAGCACCTGCGCCGGAACCACGAGCAGCAAGGCATCAGCCTTGGCGGCCTGCGCCAGATCGCCAGTGGCGATCAACTCTTTCGGCAAGGTCACGCCCGGCAAAAAACGGTTTTCGCCGCGCTCAACGATGGAGGCCAGGACATCGTCCTCGCGTACCCAAAGCGTGGTCTTGCGTCCCGCCGCCAGCGACGCCAGCGCCAGGGCGGTGCCCCAGGCGCCCGCGCCCAGCACCGCGATATGGGAAAAGGGGGATACAGACATCAATTCGTTGGTTGTTTATTCAGCTTGAGACCCTATCTTGCCCCTGTATGGCCGCAAAGCCGGATGCGGCGCAAGCTGCCCGATTTTCTCCCTATTGGTGTGTGAGCCTACCAAGATGCGCCGTTTTCCACTCCTGATCGCCGCCTTCTCCATCGTCTGCCTGACCGGCGCCGGCCAGGTTCCCCAGCGCATGTACCAGTCGTTCAGCGCGCAGGAGAAAGCCCATCTCGACCGGATCAGCGGCTATCTGAACAGCATTCGCACGCTGCGCAGCGAGTTCGTCCAGATCGGGCCGGACGGCAATGCCGACCAGGGCGAGCTCTATCTCGAAAAGCCCGGCCGCATCCGCTTTGCCTTCCGCGCCCCCAATCCGGTCAGCATCGTGGCCACCGGCGGCCGTATTTATGTGAAAAACGCCCGGCTCAACACGGTCGACAATTATGATCTCGACGATACGCCGCTGGGTCTGCTGCTGAACACAAAGGTGGACCTGGCGCGCAACCGGGCCGTTCTGGGTGTGACCGAGCAGGATGGCGCGCTGATAGTGCGTGCCCGCACCAGCACCAACCGCAACACTTCCAACATCACGCTGGTCTTTTCCGCGCCCGTCATCGAACTGCGGCAATGGACGGTGAAGGACAATCAGGGCGGCGTCACCACTGTGGCGCTGCAGGGTGCACAGACCGGCGGCAGCCTGGATCAGGCGCTGTTCGCCGTGCCGGTCAAGGCCGTCAAGATCAAGCAAAGCAGCAGATAATGCCGGTCGCGGGGCTGGTAACCGACCGTCGCATCTTTGACGGGATGCCCACGCATCAGGTCAATGACGAATATGTCACCGCGATTCGCGATGGTGCCGGGGCCCTGCCGCTTCTGATCCCTTCGACCGACATGCCGCTGGCGGTGGACGACCTATTGGCTGCGGTGGACGGGCTGCTGTTCACCGGCGCGCCCTCCAATATTGCGCCATCCCATTATGGCGGCAGCCTGCGTACCGGCACCGAACTGGATGCGGCGCGCGATGCGACCACACTTCCCCTGCTCAAAGCCGCGATCGCACGCGGCGTTCCCGTGCTGGCTATCTGCCGGGGTTTCCAGGAACTCAATGTCGCCATGGGCGGCACGCTCCACCAGCACCTCCATGAGATTCTCGGCCGCCTGGATCACCGCGAGCCGCAGAGCGCCACCTCGCGCGACCAGGAATATGCTTCCGCCCATGCCGTGCGGCTGGCACCCGGCGGCCTGCTCGCGCGTCTGTCAGGGCTGGGGGAGGCCATGGTCAATTCGCTGCATCATCAGGGCGTGGACCGCCTGGCGCCGGGCTTGGAAGTCGAGGCGACCGCGCCCGACGGCCAGATCGAAGCGGTTTCGCCCCAGGCGCCGGGCTTCCTGCTGGGGGTGCAATGGCATCCGGAATGGCGCTGGGCGGAGGATGGCCTCAGCCGGGCCCTGTTTGCGGCTTTTGGCGAGGCCATGCGTCAGCCGCGCAAAGGGCAGAATCGCTAGGATTTGGCGGCGAACGAATGTGGCAGAAATATAATTGTCACTCTAAAAATGATGTAATTCGCCCCAGGTCCGAATTTTATTGAAACCTGTTGCATTCCTGCATAGTTTATATCTCGGAGACGTCCTTGAGCTGCTGGCACTGCCCCCCGCTCGCTTTCAGCTCCCGTCGTCGCTGAGGCTCTCGGTCATCCCCTCCCGGCAGCTTCTCGCGCATTTAAGCGCATTAGCCCCCGGCCTCGCGCCGGGGGCTTTTTTTTGGGCTGTCTCACACCGCCACCCGCCGCAGGGTCAGGCTTATGCGTCCTCCGCCGGGCACCAGGCGCGACGTGCCGGGTTTGATGCGGTCGATGCCGTGATAGGCCAGCCGCGCGGGCCCGCCGAACACGATCCCATCGCCCGAGGCCAGGCTGACGCTCACCGTCTTGCCGCCGCGCCCCCACTTCCCATCAATAAATTGGCCGCCGATGCGGAAAAGGGCGGTGTCGCCCAGCGAAACGCCGATCACCGCAGCGCTGGTGTCCTTCTCGTCGCGGTCCTGGTGCAGGCCCATCCTGGCGCCCGGGCCATAGAAATTGACCAGGCAGCTTTCCGGCGCGTGGCCGTCATTGATCTCGCGCCAAAGCGTCAGTAGCGCCGGCGGAATCTCGGGCCAGGGTTTGCCTGTCACCGGATGGGTCGGCTGATAGCGATAGCCGGTCTTGTCCGCCACCCAGCCCAGGGCGCCGAAGCTGCTTTCCTCCACCGAAAAGGGCTTGCCGGTGCCAGGCATGACCGGACGGTACAGCGGCGCTAGCTTGAGGCGTTCCAGCACATCCTTCAGCAGTGCCTGTTGCTGAAGCGGCGAGAACTTCTCGCGCAACAGCGACACGCCTGGCGCAATGGTCAGCGGATTGCTCAGGCGCGGCTTACCATTGATAGGGACTGCGTGTGGGCGCGGTGAAGATCGCGGCATAACCGTCCTGAAGACCATGGCTGTCCAGCCAGGCTTTCAGATCTTCGGGCGTGTAGCGCTGGGCGATCCATTGTTCCAGCGGCAGGCCGCCGGAATCCGCATGCGCGAAATCCACAAAGGCTTTCAGCCAGCGCTGCTGCCGCTTGGGAAAATGCAGATAGGGATAGCGCGCGAACTGGGCACGCGCCCTTGGCAACGCGTCCCAGCCGTCGCGATAGATCAGATAGAGCGCCGCCGCGAAACTCGTGCGGTCCTGTCCCCCTGAGCATTTGAGCATGAAGGGTTTGGGCGCGGTGTTGAAGCTTTCGATCAGCCGCACCAGCATTTCGCGGCTGGGGAGCCTCCTGGAATCCAGCATGGCGTCGAGATGGGCGATGCCGTGGGTTTGCGCGGTCGCGGTCTCTTTTTTCCACCAGGACAGGTCGTCATTGCGGCCGCGCAGATTGATGATGGCGCGGATGCCGCGCACCCGCAGGAATGCGCCAAGGCCGCCGGCCCAGGCCTGCATCGCCCGCGACGCCTCGCCCGGCACCACCCAGTGAAAATTGTAGAGAATGTCGCCCAAGCTTCGCATAGACTGAATTTAGAGCATTTTTCGGCGGACACGATGCGAATTACCAAACAGCTGCTGGTGCGGCGCTGGGCCATTTCCACCTTGCTGGCGATCCTGGTCTTTGCCGTCCTGGCGGCGTCCGATCTCCGGCTGGAGGCCCTGTCGGGGTTCGGCACCGCCGACCTGCAGCGCTTTTCCACCGCCCAGCAATACAATGCCGCCTTCATGGTGTGGCCGTCGATCTATGCCGTGCGCGCGGGCTTCAACTGGGGCCTGGATTACCTGCTGATGCCGCTCTATGCGGCGTCTTTCTTCTATTCGGCCATTATCGCCCGCGAAGCCTTCGCCCCGGCCGGGACCCGGTTTCACCGCATCATGACCATGCTGGCGGCGGTGCCGGTGGCGGGCGCCGTTCTGGACATGTTCGAAAATGCGCTGCAGCTTTTCATGATGCTGTCGGGGGCCACCGACAATCTCGCCCGCATCGCCCTGACCATCTCCAACGCCAAGATGATGGCGATCATGCTGGGGGTGGTCATGCTGCTGGGAGCCGTGCTGGCCCGGGTTCAGGAGCGCCAAAAGAAGCGCCTGAAAACGCCGTAAAAACCGGTGCTTGACCCAAGTGCGCCTTTGCGTATATTCCGGCGCTCTCCGCCAGACTCGGGTTTGCGGAAAACCATTTACTTTCAAGGATTTAGACCATGTACGCGGTCGTCCGCACAGGCGGAAAACAGTATAAAGTGGCCAAGGACACGGTCCTGAAGGTCGAAAGCCTGGCGGGCGATGTGGGCTCCAAGCTCACCATCGGCGACGTTCTGATGCTGGGCGGCGATGTCCCCAAGATCGGCGCGCCGCTGGTCAAGGGCGCCTCCATCCAGTGCGAGATCCTCGAGCACGGCCAGGGCGAGAAGGTCATCGCCTTCAAAAAGAAGCGCCGCAAGAACACCCACCGCAAGCGTGGCCACCGCCAGCACTTCACCAAGGTGAAGGTGCTGGGCATCACCGCCGGTTAAAGGACTAGTCGTATGGCACACAAAAAAGCAGGCGGTTCTTCGCGCAACGGTCGCGATTCCAACCCCAAGATGCTGGGCGTGAAACTGTTCGGCGGCGAAGCCGTCTCGGGCGGCAACGTGATCATTCGCCAGCGCGGCACGAAATTCTATGCGGGCGAAGGCGTCGGCATGGGCAAGGACCATACCCTGTTCGCCCTTCGCGAAGGCCGCGTCTCGTTCAAGACCGGTTACAAGCGCCGTACCTTCGTGTCCGTAGTCTCGGCCGCGAATCCGGCGGCGAAGATCGCGGCAGAATAGGCGGCTGAAGACATAGGCCGCCAAGAAATTGGCGGCCCGTTATGTGCGAGGGAGATGGTCCGCCATCTCCCTTTTTTATTCCTCGCATCGAAAGGATCGAGCGGGGAATGACATGTGCACTCTGGAGAGCAAAAGACTGATATTGCGGCCCCCCAGGCCCAGCGACATCTCGGGCATCGTTGTGTGGCTAGGTGATTTCAACGTGGCGCGAAACATGAGCCGCGTGCCGCATCCCTATCACGAGGAAGATGCCGAGATGTTCGTCGCCGGCATGGGCCCGCACGGCGAAGGCAAACGCTTCTCTGTGGTGCGCAAGTCGGACGGCCTGTTTTTGGGTTGCGCCGGTTTTCAGCAAGGCGCCAGCGGGCTGGAGTTCGGCTACTGGCTGGGCGCCCCTTTCTGGGGCCAGGGCTTCGCCACTGAGGCGGCCTACCGGCTGGTGAGCTTCGCCTTCGAGGAGCTGGACGAGGAGAGGGTTCATGCCGGCTGGTTCTACGATAATCCGGCATCGGGCCATGTTCTGGCCAAGCTCGGGGCGCGCCACAATGGCAGCCGGATGCGCGAATGCCGGGCCCGGGGCAGGGAAATCCTGTGCCATGACATGCTGTTGACGCGGGCCGATTTCCTGCGAAAACAGGCCCATTAGGAGCTGAAAATGCGCTTTCTTGACGTCGCGAAAGTCTATGCCCAGTCCGGCGCAGGCGGGAATGGCTGCATCGCGTTCCGGCGCGAGAAGTTCATCGAGTATGGCGGTCCCTATGGTGGCGATGGCGGCCGCGGCGGCGATGTGATTGCGGAAGCGGTGGAAAATCTCAACACCCTGATCGACTACCGCTTCCAGCAGCATGTGAAAGCCAAAAGCGGCGAAGGCGGCAAGGGCAAGGTGATGACCGGGGCCAACGGTCCCGATCACATCATGAAGGTGCCGGTCGGAACCCAGATCTATGAGGAAGACGGCGAGACGCTGATCGTCGATATGGCGACGCCCGGCATGCGTTATCGCCTGTTGAAAGGCGGCAATGGCGGTTTCGGCAACCATCATTTCAAGAGCGCCACCAACCAGGCGCCCGATTTCGCGCTGCCCGGCCAGCCCGCCGAGGAAAAGACCTTCATCCTCAAGCTGAAACTGATCGCCGATGCCGGACTGATCGGCATGCCCAATGCCGGCAAGTCCACTTTCCTGAGCCGCATCTCTGCGGCGCGGCCCAAGATTGCCGATTATCCCTTCACGACGCTGGAGCCCCAATTGGGCGTGGTGAAGATCGACGAAACCGATTTCGTGCTGGCTGACTTGCCGGGGCTGATCGAAGGCGCGCATGAGGGTGTGGGGCTTGGCGACCGCTTTCTGGGTCATGCCGAGCGTTGCGCTTCGATCCTGCATCTGATCGACGGCACGGGCGACGCCATCGCCAAGACCTACAAGACCATCCGCGCCGAGCTGGAAGCCTATGGGCATGGCCTGACGGAAAAGAACGAGATCGTGGCGCTGAACAAGGTGGACGCGATTCCCGAAAAGGACCTCGCCAAAAAGCGCGCCGCGCTGGAAAAAGCCTGCGGTCACAAGGTGTATGTGATTTCCGGCGTGTCCGGCGAAGGCATCAACACCGTGCTGCGGGCGATGGCCAAGGAGATCACCCAGCGTCGTCTCTATCGCGCCGAGCGCGCGGAATTTGGCCGCGCTCCGTCCCTTCCGCGCACGCGCAGCGAGCGGCAGTCCGCCAATTTCAATGCGCCGGTAGTGCCCAAGGAAAGGCTGCAGGACGTCATCAAGAACGCCCGGCCCGCAACAGCGGCAAAGCCCGCGGCGAAGGTTATTGCCCCACCCAAACCCAAAGCCGGGCGGCCCAAAGGCAATGCCAAGGTGAAGAAGGCGGTCAAAACCGTCAAAGCCAAAATACGCACCGGCAAGGCCAGGGCCAAACCCCGGCCGCTGAGCAAAACGCGGGCGCGGGCCCAGAAGCAGAAGCGGCGATGAGCGATATTTTTTCCGGCGCCAAGCTGGTGGTGGTCAAGGTCGGTTCGGCCTTGCTGGTGGACGGCACCAAGGGCGAACTGCGCCGCGAATGGTTGACTTCGCTGTGCGCCGATGTCGCCGCGCTGAAGCACGAAGGCGTCAAGGTCGTGCTGGTCTCAAGCGGCTCCATCGCCCTGGGGCGCCGGTTGCTCAAGCTTGCACCCGGCGAACTCAGGCTGGAGGAAAGCCAGGCGGCCGCGGCGGCAGGGCAGGTGCGGCTGGCGGAAGCCTATGCCGACATGTTCGCCTCGCTGGATATCGTCGCGGCGCAGGTTTTGCTGACCTTTGGCGATACCGAGGAACGCCGCCGCTATCTCAATGCCCGCGCCACCCTGGGCACTTTGGTCGAACTGGGCGCGGTGCCGGTGATCAACGAGAATGACACGGTCGCCACCGCCGAAATCAGGTTCGGCGACAATGATCGCCTCGGCGCGCGGGTTGCCTCCATGATAGGCGCCGACCGGCTGGTGCTTCTCTCCGATGTCGACGGGCTCTACACCGCCAATCCGGGCATCGATGCCTCGGCCACACACATTCCCGAAGTCACCACCATCACGCCCGAGATCGAGGCGATGGCGGGGGATTCCATTTCGGGTTTCGGCCGCGGCGGCATGACGTCCAAACTGATCGCCGCCAAGATCGCGATGGGCGCGGGCTGCGACGTGATCCTGGCCAAGGGCGAGACGCTGTCGCCGCTGTCGGCCATCCGCAAAGGCGCCCGCCACACCATTTTCCGCGCCTCGACCACGCCGGCGGTGGCGAGGAAGCGCTGGATCGCGGGCGTGCTGCGCCCCGAAGGCGCGCTGGTGATTGACGAAGGCGCGGTGCGGGCCCTGAAGGAAGGCAAAAGCCTCTTGCCCGCTGGTATCCGCCAGATCGATGGCCGTTTTGAGCGCGGCGATGCGCTGGTGGTGAAGGACCGCGACGGTCGCGAAATTGCCCGGGGACTGGCGGCCTATAATGCGTCGGACGCGGAACGGATCGCCGGCAAGCGCACGGTCGAAATCGAGGCCATTCTGGGCTATCGTGGCCGGGACGAAATGATCCATCGCGACGACCTGATCCTGACGGGAAACGGAACATGACGGTTCACAATTCCAGCGACGCGCTTGCGGCCGAGATGATGACCATCGGCGCCGCCGCCCGCGAGGCCGCCCGCGCCATGCGCGAGGCCAGCGACGAAACCAAGACCAGGGCTCTGACCGTGGCGGCTGCCGCCATCCGCAGCCGCGCCGCCGAAATCCTGGCGGCCAACAAGGGCGACATCGAAGCGGCGCAGGCGAACAACATGCCCGCCCCGATGGTGGACCGGCTGATGCTGAACGACGCGCGCGTCGAAGCCATGGCCGCCGGTATCGAGACGGTCGCCGCGCTCCCCGATCCGGTGGGGCGCGAATTGGCGCGCTGGTCGCGGCCCAATGGCCTGGACATCGCCCGCATCGCCACCCCCATCGGCGTGATTGGCATCATCTATGAATCCCGCCCCAATGTGACAGCCGATGCCGGGGCGCTGGCCTTGAAGTCGGGCAATGTCGCCATCCTGCGCGGCGGTTCGGATTCCATCCGCTCGGCCGGCGCCATCCAGGCGGCGATGAGCGAGGGCTTGAAAGCGGCGGGTTTGCCCGAAGCGGCCATCCAGGTGGTCAAAAGCACTGACCGCGCCGCGGTGGGCCTGATGCTGGAGGGGCTGGGAGGCACGGTGGACCTGATCATTCCGCGCGGCGGCAAGGGCCTGACGGGCCGTGTCATCAACGAAGCGCGGGTGCCGGTGCTGGCCCATCTCGAAGGCCTTTGCCACGTCTTCATCCATGCCAAGGCGGACCTGGACAAGGCGCGCAGCATTACCCTGAACGCCAAGATGCGTCGCACCTCCATCTGCGGCGCGGCGGAAACGCTGCTGATCGACCGCAGCGTGCTCCAATCCCATGGAGTGCCGGTGCTGGAACATCTCGCCAGGGCAGGCTGCGAGATTCGTGGCGACGAAGCGGTACGCAGCGTTTTCCCGGCCGCCAAGCCCGCGACCGAGGAAGATTGGAAAACCGAATATCTCGAAGCCATCATCGCGGTGCGCGCGGTGGACGGCCTGGAACAGGCCATCCAGCATATCGAGCATTATGGTTCCCATCACACCGACTCCATCATCACCGAAGACGCCGCAGCCGCGGAAAGCTTCATGAACAGTGTCGACAGCGCCATCGTGCTGTGGAACGCCTCCACCCAGTTCGCCGATGGCGGCGAGTTCGGCATGGGCGCGGAAATCGGGATCGGCACTGGCAAGATGCATGCGCGTGGGCCCGTCGGCGCCGAACAGCTCACCACCTTCAAATATGTGGTGCGCGGAAACGGCCAGACCCGTCCGTAAAAAGGAGAACCATGACCACCCACACTGGCAGCTGCCATTGCGGCAAGATCGCTTATTCCTTTGAAAGCGGACCCATTACCGAGGGGCTGGAATGCAACTGCTCCATCTGCGCCCGCAAGGGTGTGATCATGCATTTCATTCCGGCCTCGGCCTTCACGTTGAAGACACCGCAGGAGAATCTGGCGACCTACCGCTTCAACAAGCATGTAATCAAACATCACTTCTGCCCAACCTGCGGCACCGCGCCCTTCTCGGACGGCACCGATCCCAAGGGCAACAAGATGGTTGCGATCAATCTGCGCTGCGTCGAGGGTGTCGATCCGCGCGCGCTGACGTTGAATTTCCACAATGGGATCGCCGACTGAATGGGCTGGATCCGGCCGCCGGGCCCCGTCAGCGATGGCCTGCGTATCGGGCTGCTGGGCGGCTCCTTTGATCCTGCCCATGGCGGCCATCTCTATGTCAGCAGTATCGCGCGCAGAGCGCTGAAGCTGGATTATGTCTGGTGGCTGGTTTCGCCGGGCAATCCGCTTAAGCCGCTGCCCGATGCCTTGGGCGTACGGCTGGCATGGGCCCGCAATACCGCCCGGGACGCGCGCATTTTCGTCACCGACATCGAAGCCGGAATGGGAACCCGTTTTACCGTTGATACGGTAACGGCGCTGCGCAAACGGTTCGCCCAGGTCGATTTCGTCTGGCTGATGGGCAGTGACAATCTGGAACAATTCTCCCGCTGGCGGCGCTGGCGGCAGATCGCGGCAACCATTCCCATCGCGGTGGTGCGCCGGCCGGGTTCCGTACTGGCGTCACTGCATGCGCCTTTGGCGCGGCGGATCGGGGTTTCGCGCCGGCTGGGCCATGCTCCCTCGCTGGTGGTTCTGGACGGTCCGCGCAGCCTGGAAAGCTCGACACGGCTGCGCGAACAGGCCCTTGGTGCGGCTGCCGAGGCCGTGCTAAACTTGA
Organism: Pseudomonadota bacterium; assembly: GCA_041178445.1. Classification (GTDB taxonomy): domain Bacteria; phylum Pseudomonadota; class Alphaproteobacteria; order Micropepsales; family Micropepsaceae; genus Rhizomicrobium. The sequence continues at coordinate 60,087 of JBEGVG010000012.1, forward strand.
CCCCCTAGCCGCAAAAGGACAACGCCCTGAAATCCGCCAAAAAGCCCGCGAAAAAAGCCACCAAACAGGCTGTCGCAAAGAAACCGGTCGCCAAAAAGCCCGCCGCGAAATCCGCCAAGAAAGCATCGGCAAAAAAGCCCGTCCCGGCCCAAAAGCCTGCGAAGAAACCCGCGAAAAAGCCCGTCAAGAAAGTCGCCCCAAAGGCGGCTGCGCCCAAACCCGCACCGCAGAGCGATCTGTTGAAGCGCATTCTGGTCTCGCTGGATGACGACAAGGCCGAGAATATCGTGACCATCGATCTGGCAGGCCGCTCATCGCTGTGCGATTCGGCGGTCGTTGCGTCCGGGCGTTCGTCCCGCCATGTCGCCGCCATGGCCGATCACTTGGCGCGCAAGCTGAAAGAGGGCGGCTATGGCACCCGTCCGATCAGCGGCCAGGGGCAGGGCGACTGGGTGTTGGTGGATGCGGGCGATGTCATCGTCCATCTCTTCCGCCCGGAAGTGCGCGACTATTACGACCTGGAAGGCATGTGGTCGGTCGGCAGCCGTAAATAATGCGCTGGAGCAGCGGCCAGGAAAAAGGCGGAGCGGTAGCGGAGACTTTTTCCGTTAGGCCGTGCGACCATCAATGAGACTCTGGATCTACGCCATCGGTCACATGCGCGGCACGCCCGAAGGCCAGCTGTGCGAGGATTTCTGCGACCGGGCCCGTAAGCTGGGTCGCAACATGGGCTTCTCCGCCGTGGCGCTGGAGGAACTTCCCGTCGCCAAGCATCGTGACGCCGCCACCCGGATGAAAGACGAAGCCGAGCGGTTGGCGGCGCGGCTGCCGGACGGGGCGCATATCGTGCTGCTGGATGCCCGCGGCAAGGGCATGACATCGGAGGACTTTTCGGAAATGCTGGGAAGCCTGCGCGATGTCGGCACCAAGGACATGGCCTTTGTCATCGGTGGCCCGGACGGACTGGCGCCGCTGCCGGGCAAGAAGGCGGGCCGCAGTCTTGCCTTCGGTCCGCAGACCTGGCCGCATCTTCTGGCCCGCGCGCTCCTGACCGAACAGGTCTATCGCGCTCTTACCATCCTGGCCGGGCATCCCTATCACAGGGCGTAACCTTCACGAATTCCAGAGGCTTCCTTCCCATCGCGCGCGAAGCGCTGCGAGGGGGAGGTGGCTGAAGCGACTGAGGCCACGCAGCGCGAAGCTGCGTGGCCGATAGGTAGCGTAAGCCGGAGGGGGTAACTTAAGAAGCGCTGGAGCAGATATTCTCGTGAATGGCGCAATCGCTGGCGCCGGTCTCCTGGCACTGGGCCATGGCTGTCTGGGTGGCGGTGACCTGATCGCGGCCCTGCACCAGGAACGAGGCATTGCGTTGGACGCTGATCGCCAGCGCGCCACAATTGTCTTTCAGCGAAACCTTGACCACGCAATCCTTGCCGCCCGCCGCCTTGTTGCACTCGGCGATGGAGCGCTTGTAGGCGTCGATCGGGTCGGCATAGCCCCAAGCGCCGCCATAGGTGAGGGACGAGTCCGAAAGGGCAATGGCGCCATAGGGCCCCATTTCCGGCTTGCTCAATTTCCAATAGGCCACGCCGGCCAGAACCAGCAGTGACACCAGCAGCAGGCCCAAAAGGCCATACGGCTTTTTGCGCTCGTCAAACGTATGATCGCCGTGCATCGGGCAACCTTCTCCTTCAAATTACAGCAGAACCCTTTCAAGCCCCGTGCCAGCACGGGGCCGCCTTTAACGTCCTGCTCCGGCACGGCCTAACCCTTCCTTAACCATAAGGGGGGATGTTGGTGTGTCGCAGTGGGACATTCCGCTTGGAAATCAAAGGCCCCAGCCGTGTTGAAGCAGCCGCCATAAAGCGCAAGGCACCCGCCGGCGCTTCGCGCGGCGGCTTCAGCGTGGGCAGCGCGGCCCAGGCCCAGCCCCAGATCGTTGCCGGCCCGGGCCCTATCGCGGCGCTGGATTCCATCCTGATGCTGCAGGGTCTCGACGATTCAACCCAGGGCAAATCCAAGGCGCTGGCCCATGGCGAGCAGCTGCTGGACCTGCTGGATTCGGTGCGCGATGGCCTTTTGGCCGGCGGGATTCCCCGTGCAACCTTGAACAAGCTGGCCGCCGCGGTGACCCGCCGGCACGAAGCCTTTGCCGATCCCAAGCTTCAGGATGTGCTGGACCAGATCGAGCTTCGCGCCCATGTCGAGCTGGCAAAGCTGGAAGTCCTGGACAAAAGGCTCGCTTAAAGCCCCAGGAACGGCGCGAACCCGCCATAGATCATGCGCTTGCCGTCGAACGGCATGTCCTTATCCATGCCCTTCAGGCGCAGATCTTCCATCACTTTCTTGTTGCAGGCGTCGCGGATTTCCTTGGACGGGTAGACGATCCAGGAAAAGACGACGACCTCATCTTCCTTGGCCAACACCGCGCGGGGAAAAGACGTCACTTCGCCATAAGGCGTGTCGTCGCCCACACATTCGACATAGTCGGTGGCGCCATATTCCCGCCAGATCGGCTCGCATTTGCGCGCCATGTCCTTGTAGGCCTCCAGGTTCGCTTTCGGCACCGCAAGTACAAAACCGTCAACATAAGCCATGGCTGTTCTCCCGTGGTTTCGTTCAAGGACGCCGGAACCTGCGCCGATCCGACAACCTCCGGCAATAAAAAAGGCGGCTGAAGCCGCCTTTTTTGTTCCGTTCGGTGAAACCTCAGATTTCCAGCAGCAGACGCTGGGGGTCTTCCAGATTCTCTTTCACCTTCACCAGGAAGGTGACGGCCTCGCGGCCATCCACGATGCGATGATCATAGGACAGGGCCAGATACATCATGGGGCGGATTTCGATCTTGTCCCCGATCACCATGGGGCGGGGCTGGATCTTGTGCATGCCCAGAATGCCCGACTGGGGCGAATTCAGGATCGGGGTGGACATCAGCGAGCCGAACACGCCGCCATTGGTGATCGAGAAGGTGCCGCCCTGCAGCTCTTCCAGCTTCAGCTTGTTGTCGCGGGCGCGGGTGCCGAAATCCATGATGGCCTTTTCGATAGCGGCCAGCGACAGGTGATCGGCGTCACGCACCACCGGCACGACCAGACCGCGTTCGGTCGAAACCGCGATGCCGATGTCGAAATAGTTCTTGTAGACGATATTGTCGCCTTCGATCTCGGCATTGACGTTGGGCAGTTCCTTCAGTGCCGCGACCACGGCCTTGGCAAAGAAGCCCATGAAGCCCAGCTTCACGCCATGCTTCTTCTCGAACACGTCCTTGTAGCTGGCGCGCAGGCCCATCACCGCGGTCATGTCGACCTCGTTGAAGGTGGTGAGCTGGGCGGCGGTGTTCTGCGATTCCTTCAGGCGCAGCGCGATGGTCTTGCGCAGCCGCGTCATCGGCACGCGTTCCTCGCGGGCTTCATTGTGGCGCGGGCCGGACGGCGCGGCGGCCACCGGGGCCGGAGAGGAGGAGCGGGCGGCGAGCGCGCCCAGCATGTCGCCCTTGGTGACGCGTCCGTCCTTGCCGGTGCCGGCGACGGAGGCGGTGGCGATGCCGGATTCTTCGGCAATGCGTTTGGCCGATGGCATGGCCAAACCCTCGTTTTTCTTCGCATCGGTCTTGGATGCGGCGGGCGCTGAAGCGGCGGCAGGCTTGGGCGCTTCCGGCTTGGCGGGGGCAGGCTTGGCGGCAGCGGCCGATCCGGCCTTGCCTTCGGCGATGGCGCCCAGCAGCGCGCCGACCGTGACGGTGGCGCCGGCCTGGGCGGCGATGGATTCAATGGAGCCGTCGGCGGGCGAGGGCACTTCCACCGTCACCTTGTCGGTCTCCAGCTCCAGCAGGGGCTCGTCCCGCTTGACCGCGTCGCCTTCCTTCTTGAACCATTTGGAGATGGTGGCTTCGGTGACGGACTCGCCCATCGCGGGGACTTTGATTTCAATGGTCATAAGCGACACTACTCAAATTGGAGGGTCAAAAACTAAAGCGTTAGCGCGTCATCGAGGAATTTGGCCAGCTCGGCCAGATGCTGTTTCATCAGGCCCGCCGCGGTGGAGGCATATTCGGGACGCCCGGTATAGCGCGGACTGCCCTTGCCGCCCAGCTTGGCGATCGTGTCTTCGAGCCGCGAGCGGACGAAATGCCAGGCACCCTGGTTCTGCGGCTCTTCTTGGCACCAGACGATCTCGGCCTTGGGGAAGCGGTTCAGCTCCTGGGCCAGGACATTTTCCGGGAAGGGATAGATCTGTTCCAGGCGCAGGATCTGGATGCGGTTCTCGCCCCGCTTCTCGCGCTCTTCCATCAGGTCGAAATAGACCTTGCCGGTGCACAGAATGACGCGCTGGATCTTGGCATCCTCCACCAGCTTGACCGTGGTGGCGCCGGGCACGACTTCGGCCTGGTCGCGCAGCACGCGGTGGAACGAGGTGCCCGGAACCATGTCCGACAGGAAGCTGGTGCACTTTTTGTGGCGCAGAAGCGACTTGGGCGTCAGCACGATCAGGGGCTTCCTGAAGCTACGATGCATCTGGCGGCGCAGGATGTGGAAATAGTTGGCCGGCGTGGTCGGGACGCAGACCTGCATATTGTCCTGGGCGCAAAGCTGCAGGTAACGCTCGAGGCGGGCGCTGGAATGTTCCGGCCCCTGGCCTTCATAGCCATGCGGCAGCAGCAGGGTGATGCCCGACATGCGCAACCACTTCATTTCGCCGCTGGCGATGAACTGGTCCATCACCACCTGGGCGCCATTAGCGAAGTCGCCGAACTGGGCTTCCCACAGCACCAGCGCCTTGGGTTCGGCGGTGGAATAGCCATACTCAAAGCCCAGCACGGCTTCTTCCGACAGCAATGTGTCGATGATCTCGAAGCAGCCCTGATCCTTGTCGATATGCTGGAGCGGGTAATAGCGTTCCTCGCTCTGCTGATCGACCAAAGCGGCATGGCGCTGGCTGAAGGTGCCGCGCGTGGAATCCTGGCCCGAAAAGCGGACATAGGAGCCCTCATCCAGCAGGCTGCCCAGCGCCAGTGCTTCGCAGGTCGCCCAGTCGAAACCCTCGCCAGTCTCGAACATCTTGGCCTTGGCTTCCAGCTGGCGGGCGATGGTCTTGTGCAGATTGAAGTTTTCCGGCGCGGTGGTCAGCGCCTTGCCGACCTTGCGCAGCACCTTTTCGGGCACACCGGTTTCGCCGCGGCGGTCGCTGTTCTTGGGCGCCGTTTCCAGGCCCTGCCAGCGGCCATCCAGCCAGTCAGCGCGGTTGGGAAGATGCGACTTGGAGGCGTCGAATTCCCGGTCCAGCGTCTGGACGAAGCCATCGGCCATTGCATCGGCTTCGCTTTGGGTCAGCGTGCCTTCCTTGACCAGCTTGCTGGTGAAGAGCTGCAGGGTGGTGGGATGGTCCTTGATCACCCGGTACATCAGCGGCTGGGTGAAGGCCGGCTCATCGCTCTCGTTATGCCCGAACCTGCGATAGCAGATCATGTCGAGCACGACGTCCTTCTTGAATTTCTGGCGGAATTCGGTGGCAATGCGGGTGGCGTGCACCACCGCTTCGGGGTCGTCGCCATTCACATGGAAGATCGGCGCCTGCACCATCAGGGCGATGTCGGTGCAATAGGGCGAGGAGCGTGAGAACATCGGCGCGGTGGTGAAGCCGATCTGGTTGTTGATCACGAAGTGTATGGTACCGCCGGTGCGGAAACCCTTGATGCCCGACATGGCGAAACATTCGGCCACCACGCCCTGGCCCGCGAAGGCCGCGTCGCCATGGATCAGGATCGGCAGCACGCTGGTGCGGGCATCGATGTCGCGCAACTGCCACTGCTTGGCGCGCGCCTTGCCCAGCACCACCGGATTGACGATCTCCAGATGCGAAGGGTTGGGGGTGAGCGACAGGTGTACCTTGTGGCCGTCGAACTCCCGGTCGCTGGACGCGCCCAGATGGTATTTGACGTCGCCCGAGCCTTCGACGTCCGAGGGATTGGCCGCACCGCCCTGGAATTCATGGAACAGCTGGCGATAGGGCTTGCCCATCACATTGACCAGCACATTGAGGCGGCCGCGATGGGCCATGCCCAGCACGATTTCGCTTACCCCCAGCTGGCCGCCGCGCTTGATGATCTGCTCGAGCGCCGGAATGGTGGACTCGCCGCCGTCCAGGCCGAAACGCTTGGTGCCGACGAAGCGGTTGGACGCGAACTTCTCGAACCCTTCGGCTTCGATCAGCTTGTTGAGGATCGCCTTTTTGCCTTCGGGCGTGAAGTGGATGGCGTTCTCCGCACCTTCGATGCGCCGCTGCAGCCAGAATCGCTGTTCGGCATCATGGATGTGCATGAACTCATAGCCGATGCGGCCGCAATAAATGCCCCGCAGCGTGTCCACCAGTTCACGCGGCGTGGTCATGTCCAGGCCGAGAATGCCGTTCACGAACACCGGCGTATCCATCGCGGCGCCGTCGAAATTGTAAAAGCCGGGATCCAGCATCGCCTGTGGCGTGGTGGGCGTGATTTTCAGCGGATCGAGATCGGCTTCCAGATGGCCGATCATGCGGAACGCGCGGATCATCTGGACCGCGTGGATCGAGGCCCTGGCGGCTTCGGTGGTGTCGGCGGCGGCAGGCGCGGCGGCGGGCTTGCCTTTACCTGGCTTGCCCGGAGCCGCTGGCGGCTCCTGACCCGTGAGGGCGGCGATCAGATCGCCGCTGGCATGTTGGACTTTTTGATCGCGCTTCCAGGCCGGACCGCGGCCAAGCTGGGCGGGAGACAGATTCTGTTCGCCGGCCTGCGTGAAATAGGCCTGCCAGCCTTCATCGACGGAATTGGGATTGGCCAGCCAGGCGGCATACACCTGTTCGACGTAAGCGGCGTTGGTGCCGTTGAGGAATGAGGTCGCTTCGAAGATATCGTTCGAGGCGCGGTTCAACCGATCGGAGGGAGATTGTTCAGTCATTTCAAACGCTTGTGGCTGAGCTTGTTGGGCTCTGGCCCTTCCTGGTGCCGCGTCATTTATGGCGGTGCGTGATAACTGCTTCTGTCAGCCGATTCAACGCTGAATGCGGTTAATATGGGCTCAATAGCCCGTATTTGCCCGGCAAAAGCGGGGGTAGGGCCCCGCCGCACGTGCATGGCGATGGTCTTATTGGACCATTCCGGCGACAGTTTGACGTCGGTTGCTTACTTGCCGCTCAGCAGTTCGACCAGGGTGGTGCCCAGCGCAGCCGGATTGGGCGAAACGCGGATGCCCGCTGCCTTCATCGCCTCGATCTTGCTCTCGGCGCCGCCCTTGCCGCCCGAAATGATGGCGCCGGCATGGCCCATGCGGCGGCCCGGGGGGGCGGTGACGCCGGCAATGAAGCCTACCATCGGCTTCTTCACTTTCGACCGCTTGATGAAATCGGCGGCATCTTCCTCGGCAGTGCCGCCGATTTCGCCGATCATGATGATGCTTTCGGTCTCCGGGTCGGCCAGCAGCATTTCCAGCACATCCATATGCTCGGTCCCCTTGACCGGATCGCCGCCGATGCCGACGCAGGTGGTCTGACCCAGGCCGACCGCCGTGGTCTGCCAGACCGCTTCATAGGTCAGAGTGCCGGAACGCGACACGATGCCGACCTTGCCGCGGCGATGGATATGGCCGGGCATGATGCCGATCTTGCATTCGCCGGGCGTGATGACGCCGGGGCAGTTGGGTCCGATCAGCCGGGATTTCGAACCCGATAGCGCGCGCTTGACCTTGACCATGTCCAGCACCGGAATGCCTTCGGTGATGCAGACGATCAGCGGGATTTCCGCATCGATCGCTTCCAGGATGGCGTCGGCCGCAAACGGCGGCGGGACATAGATGGCGGAGGCGTCGGCGCCGACCTTCTCTTTGGCCTGGCGCACGGTGTCGAACACCGGCAGGCCCAGATGGGTGCTGCCGCCCTTGCCGGGCGTGGTGCCGCCGACCATCTTGGTGCCATAGGCGATGGCCTGTTCGGAGTGGAAGGTGCCCTGATTGCCGGTGAAACCCTGGCAGATGACCTTGGTGTTCTTGTCGACCAGAATAGCCATTAGTTCGAACCCTTCACGGCGGCGACGACCTTCTGCGCGGCGTCGGCGAGATTGTCGGCAGAGGTGATGGCGAGGCCCGATTTGGCCAGTATTTCCTTGCCCAATTCGACATTGGTGCCTTCGAGCCGCACCACCAGCGGAACCGAGAGCGAGATTTCCTTCGCGGCGGCGACGATGCCTTCGGCGATGATGTCGCATTTCATGATGCCGCCGAAGATATTGACCAGGATGCCCTTCACATTGGGATCACTGACAATGATCTTGAAGGCTTGCGTCACCTTTTCCCTGGTGGCGCCGCCGCCGACATCGAGGAAGTTGGCGGGCTCGCTGCCGAACAGCTTGATGATGTCCATGGTCGCCATGGCCAGGCCCGCGCCGTTGACCATGCAGCCGATCTCGCCATCGAGCTTGATATAGGACAGGTCGTATTTGCTGGCCTCGACTTCCGCCGGGTCTTCCTCGTCCAGGTCTCGCAGTTCCTGGATGTCCTTGTGGCGGTAGAGGGCGTTGTCGTCGAAGTTCAGCTTGGCGTCTAGGCAGATGATGTTGCCATTCTTGGTGACGACCAGCGGGTTGATTTCCAAGAGGCTCATATCCTTGGCGATGAAGGCTTCGTACAGCGCCTTGACCACCTTGCCGAGCTGCTTGGCCTGCTCGCCCTTCAGGCCCAGGGCCACGGCGATCTGGTTGCCGACATAGGGGGAATAGCCCGCGACCGGTTCGATCTGGAAAGTGTGAATCTTTTCCGGCGTCTTGTGCGCCACCTCCTCGATGTCCATGCCGCCTTCGGTGGAGACGATGAAGGCGATGCGGCTGGTGGCGCGATCGACCAGTGCCGACAGATAGAGTTCGCGTTCGATGGCAGAACCGTCTTCGATATAAAGGCGCTTGACCAGCCGTCCGGCGGGCCCGGTCTGGTGGGTGACCAGAGTCATGCCCAGGATTTTCTCGGCTTCCTTTTTCACGTCGGCGATGGACTTCACGACCTTGACGCCGCCGCCCTTGCCGCGCCCCCCCGCATGGATCTGGGCCTTCACCACCCAGACCGGGCCACCCAGTTCCTCGGCGGCTTTTACGGCCTCCTCGACGGTGAAAGCGGCCTTGCCTTTGGGTACGGGCACGCCGAGTCCGCTAAGGATGTGTTTGGCCTGATATTCGTGAATATTCATGGGGTTAGCCTTCGAAAAGCTGAGGCGAAAGGGAAAGCGGGCGCACAATAGCAGCGAGGGCGCTTTGTGCAACGCGGTAGATGGCCCGAAAATGAGGGGCAGATATCCCCCAAATGAAAAGGCGCCCCGCTGTGCAGACGGGACGCCTTTCCTGACCATCCAGCGCCCCTAGCTCCGGATTTTCGTGAAGCCTTCCGGCTTGTTTAGTAAGCGCCCTGGCCGACCCCGCCATTCAGGCTCATGCCCGACAGGCGCAGTTCGCGCGCCTTGGACTGTGCCGCCGCCGCCGCCAAGTCCCGCTGCTGCGTGGTCATGGAGTAGCTGTAGGACGAGCTGACCCGGCTTTGGCCGCCGATCATCTCGCGCTTCTGGTCCAGACAGACGCGGGTGACATAGGTGAAGAACATGTCGCCGGTGCCCCACTTGCGCATGTTGTTGCGCTCGGTGCAGTCCATGACTTTCTCGGCCAGCGCGCACTTCAGCATGCCATCCTTGTAGTGACGCACGGCTTGGCCGGGGGCGCAGGACAGGATCTGCGGATCGTTCATCGATACCGCCATGCCTTGTTCGCTCATCATCACCGAGCCGACCATCACCTTCAGGGTCGAACCGGGCAGGCAGCGGAGGATTTCGCCTTCGTAGCCAGAGTTGATCCAGGTATCGCCGATCATGCGCGCGGCGGGGAACTGGCGGCCATCGCGGCCCAGGCAGATGGCATGGACCGCCTTGATCACGGTGGTGTCGGCCCAGCGGCACTGGCCGCCGGCGACGGCGCCGCTGGCAGCGACGGCGCTTTGCGCAACCGCAGCACCCGAAGCCTGCGCCACGGCGGGGCGACCGGTCTGCACCATGCGGCCATAACCATAGGCGCCTTCCAGGCCGCCCGGCTGGTAGTAGCCATAGCCACTGCCCGAGCCATAAGGCTGCTGGCCATAGCCCTGGGCATAACCCTGGCCGGCGCCAAAGCCGCCCTGCGCGGCGCCATAGCCGCCGGCAGCAGCGCCATAACCGCCCTTGGTGCCATAGCCATACACACCTTCGCCCGGGGCAGCATAGCCTTCGCCATAGCCGCCCTCGAAGCCGCCACCGCCTTAATAGCCGTGGCCGGACTTATAGCCGTAGGGCGCCCTGGCGAAGTTCGAATAGCGGGTCGCGAAATTGTTGTTGTTGGCGTTGAAGTTCTGATTGTTGTTGTAGGCGTTGAAGTAGTTCTGGTTGTTGTTGAAGTTGCTGTTGTCGTTGAAGTTCTGGTTCTGGTTGAAGTTGTTCTGGAACTGGTTCTGATTTTGGTTCTGGTTGTTGAAATTGTTGTTGTTGTTGAAGTTGTTCTGGGTCTGGTTCTGATTGTTGTTGTTGACCAGATTCTGGTTCTGATTCTGGTTGTTGAAGTTGTTGTTGACGTTGTTGTTCGTCTGGTTCTGATTGTTGTTGTTGTTGTTGACGTTGTTCAGGTTCTGGGCCTGGTTCTGGTTCTGCGCGATATTGAAGGTGTTGTTGCCCGGCGTGCCGCCGCCGCCGCCGCCCGAACCCGAACCGATGCCAACGCCCACGCCGGTGCCCGTCGCGGTCGCATTCGAGGTGCTGTTCGACGTCGCGTTGCTGTTGGCCGTGTTGGTGTTGTTGTTCGTGCTGGTGTTGGTGTTGTTGTTGGTCGCGTTGCTGGTGTTGTTGTTGGTGCTGGTATTGTTGTTGGTCGCGGTGGCGAAGCCGTTGGCCGTGGCGTTGCCGCCCGTGCCCGTGCCCGTCGCGGTGGCGTTGCCGCCGAAGCCGTTGCCGGTCGCCGTGTTGTTGTTGGTGTTGTCGTTGGTGGCATTGCCGCCGGTGCCGGTCGCGGTGGCGAAGCCGCCGGTGGCGGTGTTGGTGTTGTTGCCGCCCGTGGCGCGAACATCCAGGGTGTTGGCGTTGGTGGCATTGCCGCCTTTCGCCGTGATGGTCGGGTTCTGGGTCTGGGCGTTGGTCTGGGTCTGATCGCCGCCGCGCAGGGTATTGGTATTGTTGCCACCCGTGGCCGTGATGGTCGGATTCTGGGTCTGGTTGGCGTTGTTGGTGGCATTGCCGCCGCGACCGCCCTGGGCGTTCGCGCTTGCCGCGCCGCCAAAGCCGGTGCCGCCCGTCGCGGTCGTGTCGCCCGTGGTCTGCGCTGCCGTGAAGGTGTTGCCGCCGTTGTTGCCGCCGAAGCCGCCCGCACCGCCGGCCGCCGTGATGGTCGGATTGATCGTCGGGCTGACCGTGTTGGCGTTGGTGTTGGTGCCGGTGACGTTGCCGTTGCGGGCATTGCCGCCCGTGGCGTTGCCGCCGGCGCCGCCCGCCGCGGTGGCATTGTTGGTGCCGCCGTTGAAGGTGTTGTCGCCCGTGGTCTGGGTCGCCGCCAAAGTCGGATTGGCCGTGATGGTGATGGCGGGGAAACCGCCGCCGCCGCCCGCGGAGTCCTGACGCTGGCGCTGATCCTGGTTGTTCGTCTGGGCCTGGGTGTTGCCGCCGCTGTTCGACGACACGTCGCCGATATTGCCGCCGGTGCCGGTGCCAGACGAGGTGATGGTCGGATTGAAGGTGATGGTCGGATTGGCCGTGGCATTGCCGCCGAAGCCGCCCGCGCCGCCAAAGCCTGTGGCGGTGGTGTCGCCCACGCTGGAGGAGCCGCCAAAGCCGCCGGCACCGCCGGTGGCAGTGTTGGTCTTGTCGCCATTGGTGGCGTTGCCGCCGGTGCCCGTGCCGCCGGTGCCCGTGCCGCCGGTGGCGGTGGCATTGCCGATATTGTCCAGCGTCAGGTTGATGGTCGGCGTACCGCCGCCGCCGACAATGGCATGGTCGAGCTGGAAACCATTCTCACGCCGGTCTCTTTCAATGGCGGTGAAGCCACACGCTTTTTCGGCATGGTGCAGATGCTGAGCGACCCGAAACCTCTTCTGGGACGCTCCATTGCCTATGAACGCCTGGTCGGCTCGCAGCTGATCCAGGAAGACGAGCCGCTTTTGGTCCATGACGACCGGGACCAGCCGCCGCCGCCTCCGCCGCCCAGCCTGCGCGCCCATCCCAAGGCGCCTTATCTGCGCCTGGTGGTGTCACAGGAAAGCCCCGCCTTCCTGCATTTCGGATCAGGCGACCTGCTTCAGAAAATGTTCGATGTGTTCGGCCGCTGGCGCGCCGCCAACAGCCAGGATCACAGCCGCTTCGTCTAGGGGTCGCTAGCGGGTGGGCAGGCTGGTTGTGGTGGACGGGCTGTTGAGGTCCGGACGCTGCGCCGCCGGATTGTTGCGCAAAGGTCCTACCGGATCGGCGTGCAGGATATTGCGGTCCAGGCGCGCGTCGGCATTTTTGCGCTGCAAATACGGGATTTCATACGCTTCGACCTTGTCGCGATAGGCGTTGAACGCCGCTTCATCCTGCGCCGCGCGCTTGTCGCAGCGTTCCGCCGGCAGATTGGCCTGCAGCTGGCACCAAAGATCGAAATTCATTTCTTTGACGGCGTAGTTGCTGTTGCGCTGCCCCTGCGCCGGCGCACAGAGCGCGCCCGCCACCAGCATTGCCAGAAAAATACCCGGGCCCATCGCCTTCATGACGCGCAGCTTAGGCGCTTTGCTGTTGCCGGAACAGCGATAAAAAGGGAACGCCTCCGCTCTCTTTCGAGAACGGAGGCGTTGGTCCTGGCGTCGATTATGGTTGCAGCGAGATAACCGTGCGGCGGTTGCGGGCTTCGCGCACCCCGTCGCCAGTCTGAACCGCCAGATCGGTTTCGCCAACACCGCTGGCATGCAGCGCGGCGCGTCGCGCGCCCATCTGCACCAGGGCTTCGACCACGACATTGGCGCGCTGCACCGACAGGCGCTGGTTGTAGTCGGCGTCACCCGATGAGTCGGTATGGCCCACAATGTTGATGTTGCTCTGGCCGCCGGTACGGGCGGTATTGATCACATTGGTCAGCACCGTCAGCTGCTCGGCCTTCAGGGTCCAGGAGTCGAAGTCGAAATAGACCGTGAGATCCGGGGCCGGCGCGGGCGCCGGAGCGGGAAGAGGCGCGGACACCGGGGCAGGGGCCGGAGCAGGCGGCGCCGGACGGGCAGCGGTTTCCAGACGCAGCAGCGAGGAATCCAGCGAGGTCTTGCAGGCCTGGGACGCGTTCGCCGCGCTGGCCACCGTGCCGTAGAGGATCCAGCAGTCATAATCGACCTGGGCCAGGGCGGCCAAGTCAGGAACCGTGTCCTTGCCGGCGGCCAGGGCCATGATCAGGCGGGCGCGGAGGGCTTCGGCATTGGGGTTGGGCGCGGCTTCGGGCTCCGGCTCGGCGCCCTCCGCGGCCAGTTCGGCCTTGGCGGTAAAGGCCTGTTCCAGCAGGTCGCTGGTAGTTTCGCTGCTGGAGAAGATATCAAAGATGGAGCTTTCAACCTCCTCCGCCGGCAATTCGGCCGCCAGGCCAGCCTGTTCGGTATAGGCCGTTTGCAGCGCCTGGGTAAAAGCCGAGCCGACGGACCCGTCCATGCTATCGCCAAACAGGCTGGAACAGCCCGCCAGACCGGCGGCCAGAAGGGCTGCGGCCGCGAGCATGGGCAGTCGGCTGCCACGGAAATCGGCGGAAAAGCGCATTTTTTGGTCCCCACGGCAGCGGATACTTGCGGGCCCCAGCTCTGGAACCGCCGCCAAAATTGCCTTTCTCCTATAGCGCGGCGGAACCGGACAAAAAAGCCCCCCGTTCCAAATTGATTGCCGGGCCGATTTGGGCCCTAAAAGGGCGAAATAAGGTGACCGGAGGGGCCGGATGGTAACCTCCTGTTGACCGAGGCTGGGTAAAACACGCCCGAGGCATTAACAATTGGGGCAGGCCCATGCAGGGCTTGGCGATGGCCATGAAGGACGCCGAGCCGGTCGTCGCCAAGGCAGGCGCTGAGCGCCGCCGCTTTCGCCGCGTCAAAGTGGATACGCCCGGACGGCTGTTCATTCCCTCCGACAGCCGCGAGGCGCGCTGCACCGTGTCCGACCTGTCGCCGGGCGGCGCCGCCATCACCTGCGAAACCATTCCCGACGCCGGCACCGCGGTGGTCCTGTATGTCGACAATTTCGGCCGCTTCGAAGGCACGGTGGTGCGCCGCGACGGTTATGGTTTCGGTATCGCCTTTGCCAGCACCCCGTCCAAGCGCGAGCGCACCGCCGAGCAACTGACCCTGTTCATGAACAAGACGCTGGTGGACGACAGCGTGCTGCGCCGGCACGAGCGCTCCAGCCAGAAGGGTTTTGCGAAGTTCACCCGCGTCGACGGCCAGATCGTGAGTTGCGAGGTGATGGATATTTCGGTGGGCGGGGTTTTGCTCAAGACCGAGATCAATCCGCCGATCGGCGAATTCGTCCTGATCGCCCAGATCGCGGGCCGGGTGGCGCGCCACCATGGCGACGGCGTCGGCATCGAGTTTGTGGGCCAGGACAAGGTGCATGAATCCTCCCACCACATTAACGTGGTCCGCCTGTAACGAGTGAGTCGCTCCGGCGCGTGCCGGGCCGGGGAAGTTTGCAAACCATGCCCGTCTTTGCCGCGGCCATCTTCACCAGCGCCTTCCTGCTGTTCTGGGTCCAGCCGCTTTTCTCCAAGATGATCCTGCCGCTTCTGGGCGGCGCACCGTCGGTGTGGAACACCGCGATGATGTTCTTTCAGCTGGTGCTGCTGGCCGGCTATGGCTATGCGCATCTGCTGACCCGCCGCGTGGAGAGCCTTGGCTGGCAGGTCGCGATCCATGGCGTGGTGGTGGCGATCGGTCTGGCCTTCCTGCCCTTCGCGCTGTCCGGCAATCTGGCGCCGCCGACGGATCATTCTCCGGTACTCTGGCTGGTGGGGCTGCTGGCGATTTCCGTCGGCTGGCCCTTCTTCGCCTTGTCGGCGTCCGCGCCGCTGCTGCAGGCCTGGTTCGCGCGCAACGGGCACAAGGCCAGCGGCGATCCCTATTTCCTCTATGCCGCCAGCAATGCCGGAAGCCTGCTGGCCTTGTTGTGCTTTCCGGTCCTGCTGGAGCCGGAACTGACCCTGGCGGGACAGGCCGGCGCGTGGCGCGCCGGCTATGCCGGGCTGCTGCTGCTGTTTGTGGTCATGGCCGCGCTGCTGTTGCGGGGCAAAGCGCGCTTGCGCCAAGCCC
>JBEGVG010000013.1:0-39629 GCA_041178445.1 Pseudomonadota bacterium
CGAAGGCTTCTTCGCGCTCAAGGCTTTTGGTCTCATCTTCGTTCCTTCGTCACTACGACGAGACCAAAACCCTCCTTAAATCACAACCTCAATTCTGAGCCACAGACGCTGACGGCGGACAATCACCGGAGGTGGATCACATATCGAGAAACACGGCTGGGGCGGGGAAATGTGGAATTTCTGCCCGTCGGGCGGAATGTGTTTCGGCTATGTGATGACGCTCAATGAGTCGGGGGTGGATGCAGAGCGGATCGCCGGTCGCTCCATGAATGGTCTTTCAGACGGCACCGCGATTGCCCGCGCGGATGTTGTAGTCATCGCGCGCCGGCCTGGGGTCGGGCAGGTGGTCGTGGGCGCCTATCTCGATGCCCATGTATTCCAACGCAAATACCGGAAACGGAAGAATCCGCGAAAGGAAGGAAAATTCAGAAAGCTTCCTTACGTGTGTGAAGCGCCCGCGGCAAGCAGCTATCTGATTCCAAAATCCGATCGGGACTTTAAAGTGCCCTATGCACCGGTCGATGGGCCCGGTTTTCCTGGCCACTCCAACGTCAACTATGCAGACAAAGTCACACCAAAATCCGCTCGTTTTCTGAAAGACCTAAAAGAATATCTTCGAAAGCTTCCGGATACGTTTCCCAGTATGGCCGCCGGAGAGGAAGTCCGAAATCTCACTGCGGATGATCAGGAACGTGAAGAACTGGAGAAGATTTCGACGGACCGGACCATCAAGCGCACGACGCGTGTGCAGCTCGTGCGGGCACGAATAGGCCAAGGGCTGTTCCGGAACCGGGTGGAACGCATCGAAAAAGGATGCCGAGTGATTAAGGCCACCGAACCACATCTCTTAAGGGCAAGTCACATAAAGCCGTGGGCCAAATCTTCAAACCAGGAAAAACTAGATGGTGAAAATGGGCTTCTTCTGACGCCCCGCATCGATCATTTGTTCGACCAGGGGTATATTTCGTTCATGGACGATGGTTCTCTGCTGTTAAGCGAGCGGCTGCCAAAACGTATTGTATCCGAATGGAGGCTGCCCAAACGCTGTCACGGTGCACCTTTCACTCCCGGACAGGCGAAATATCTGCGCTATCATCGCCGCTGAATATTCGACAAAAAGAGTTCAGTTGTGAGGTAGGGCCTTTATCGTTTCGGCGTGCGTACATCGCGAAAGCGATAGGCAGGCTGAACCGCTGGTGCGCCCGTTCGTCAAATAGCAAAAGGGCGCGGCGGTTACCCGCCACGCCCTTTTTTGCATTCTCGTCTGTCTTACTTCGACGGCCGCTTGGGCGTCTGGCGCTGCGGTGGTTCCTTGGCGGTGACGGCGGCGGCTTCGCGGAAGGCCTTGCGGGCTCCGGCGTGACGGCGTCTTTTTTCTTTCTTGCGGGCATTGTTGCGGCGCGCGGCCATGGGGTGATCCTTTTGTGGTTGTGAAAACGAAATTGACGTCGTCGGCTGGTGGTTGCGTTCGTTACTGCTGCGGCGCCGGCTGGGGCGGCGGCAGCTTGACTTCATAGCTGGTCTTCTTGGCGTTCAGCGCGGCGACCACTTCGTTGGTGATGTCCTGGCTGGGGTCGGGCTCGACGGCGGAAACGCGGCGGTCCATCACGATGTTGGCGCCGCGCTTGGTCGTGATGTCGCGCAGGATGGGTTCGATCTCCTTGCCCAGCGCGGCGCGGGCCTGGCCGAACGCGGCCTTGAGCTGAGCGTCACGCTGTGCCGCCTTTTGCTGGAATGCGTTGCTGCGCGGGGCAAAGGCTTCCATCCGCTGGGCGCGCTGGTCGGCCGGCAGCTTGGCGATCGCGGCCTGTTCGGTCTGCAGCGCCTTGGCTTCTGCGCCCAGCTCCTCCTTGGCCTGGGTGGCCAGGGCCTGGATTTGGGCCATGATGTTCTGGCCCAGGGCCGAACCCTGGGTGACGTCATCCATGCTGATCAGCACGATGTGCGGATCGGGCAGGGGGCCGTCATCCTGGGCGGCAGTGGCGGCCGGCGCATCCGCGGAGGGCGACTTGAGCAGGAACCAGGCCCCCACGCCGCCCACCACCAATATGACGGCGGCGGCGATTGCGATGATGGTGTTACGGGGCAGGGCCATGAGGGTTCCGGTGCTGTGGGCTTTGGGATGGGCGGGGTTTTATAGCGTTCGGCGCCGGATGCCAAATGACGTTCCGGTCAGGGATATTTCGCCTTTTTATGGGCGATTGCCGGCGTTGGCGGGTGGGGGGAAATGCCTTACTTTGCGCAGTTCGCGAAGGAAAGACCGCTCCCATGCCGCCGCGCAGGAAAGCCCGCCCCCAGGGGAAAAGCTGGACGGTGGTCGAGCCGCGCACCATCCCCGACTGGGAAGCCGCCCATATCTTTCTGGAGGTGGCGCGCTGCGGCAGTTTTCGCGCCGCCGCCGACAAGCTGGACCAGTCGGTCAATGCCCTGCGCCGCGAGGTCAGCGAGCTGGAGCGCAAGATGGGCCTTGCCCTGTTCCTGCGCCGCATCACCGGGGTGCAGCTAACCGGCGAAGGCGCCGCCGTGTACGAGGCGGCGCTGCAGATGTAAAAGGCGTCGTTTGGGCTGTTGAAGGCCTGCGATGCATCGGGCCGGGACAGCGGGGGCGAAGTCACCCTGGCCGTCACCGATGGGCTGGGCGCGTACTGGCTGGCGCCGCGGCTGCGGGACTTCCACCAGGCCAATCCCAAGCTGCTGCTCAACATGACCTGCGCGATGAAGTCGGCCGATGTGATGCGCATGGAGGCCGATGTCGCGGTGCGGCTGGATCGGCCGCAATTTTCCGATCTCAAGATCAGCAAGCTGGCGCGCCTGCATCTGATGTTCTTTGCCGCCCCCGCCTATATCCAGGCGCATGGACGCCCCACCAGCCTGTCTGACCTCGCCGGGCACCGTTTTGTCGTTCAAAGCGATGACCAGGGTCGGTGGCTGGAGTCGGAAAAAAATTCCTGCCCGGTCTATCACTCGAGGGCCTGATCGTGGTCCGGCCCAATGTCAGCAGCGCCAATCTCATGTCCGTGGTGCATGGCGCGGGGATCGGGGTTTTGCCCACCTATATCAACACGATTTATTCCGAGCTAGTGCCGCTGGACATCTGTATCACCTAACATGCCGACGCCAAGAAGATCGTGCGGATACGCCGGACCATCGAATGGGTGACGCGCTGTTTCGATCCGCGGCTTTATCCCTGGTTCCGCGATGATTTCATCCATC
Source organism: Pseudomonadota bacterium (assembly GCA_041178445.1). Classification (GTDB taxonomy): domain Bacteria; phylum Pseudomonadota; class Alphaproteobacteria; order Micropepsales; family Micropepsaceae; genus Rhizomicrobium. The sequence continues at coordinate 3,214 of JBEGVG010000013.1, forward strand.
CGCGCAAGTTCAAGCCCGCGCCGCAAAAGGCCGCTGAGTAGCGGGACGAAAAATCCCGTCGTCAGGGCGCGGCGCGCAGGACCAGCATCATGCCCTAGATCACCAGCGCGGTGGCGCCCGGTAGGCTGGCACCTGTGGCGACGTGCGGCGCGGCGATTTTTGCGGCTCGCACGGCGGCGAGCCCGGCCCCACCATCGGACCCCGGACTGGTGACAAGAAACGCGAACACAAAACTTCCCGCCACCAGCCGCCGCACCATGCCCCCCGGCACTCCACTTTTCGAACCACAGACGGGCGCAGCATACCATCAAGGCCCGTTGCGTGTTCGGAACGCCCCGTTCGCCAGGCGGCACACGGAAACGGCGTCGTGAATTATGTGTCCGCGCTCGTGCCGCGGGCGCGGCGCTTCAGCCAGAGCAGTGCGGGCAGGGCGCCGGCGATGGCGCCCAGCATCGCCTGGCCGGTGATGATGGTAAAATCAAAGAACAGTGCGACCGGTGAATGCCCGCTTTGCCAGTCGATCGCGGTGACGGTGGCGATCACGGCGGAGGCGAACACCCAGCCCAGCGCTGCCACGGCCGGGATACGGCGCAAGGCTGCGGCGCAGAGGACGGAAGCGATGAGCGCGGCGATGGCGCTGGCGACAAAGGCGAAGGGAAAGGTCAGGTGCATCTACCTATTGTCCGCGGTGACGTGACCGTGAAAGGAACATCAACCGGCGTGCTAATGCTGATACGAGTCGGGAGCCTAGCGCACTCAGCGGCGGTAATCATATCACACAGGTCAGGGTTTGCGCAGAACCCAGCCCAGCACAGCGCGAAAGCCCCAGGCGCCCGCCGTCAGAATCATGCCAAAGGGCAGCGCAGAAATCATCCAGCCGGAGATAAACCCTAGCACCTCGGGCGTGGGTAGGTCGGCCAATTCACTGCGGCGGTTGAAGACGACTGCCAGCCATACCGCAAAAGCCACCGCCGCCGATTGCTGAACAAAGCGCACGATGTTTTCGCGGCGAGTTGGGTCGGTCATGCGTTGTGCTCCCCCTGATCCCATCGCACGGTGGAGGGATACTATATTTTCTGAGAAGATTTTCAAATATCTTGTACAGGCTGATCCGGGGCAATTCTGGCGCCGTACACTTGGTCAGCCGCTGATCATCGCCAGCGGTGCCACACCATTCTTGTCCCGCTACTGCACCAGTATGCAAGCGCCGATGGTAATGGCTTGAGAAATGAAGAAGACATCCTCCTCTAGAAGGCGACTATTGCGATACGGTCACCGCGCGGTTCCGTGAAGCGCTCGACAGCCTGGCGGGAACCCTGCGGCGGTGACGATGGAACCGGCGGCAGGACTGCCCGTTGTGTGGGACAGCAACACAAAGACGGAGTCTCCCCATGGCGGTGATCATCAACAAGGACGGCGGCGACAAGGGCGGCGGCAGCGCCGGTTCGGCCTTTATCGGCATGATCGTGGGCGCGGTGGCGCTGGCGGCGGCCGTGCTGGGCTTCTTCATGTGGGACAATTACAAGAGTGGCGGCGCGCCCAAGGCCGTTGTCGGCACCACCCTGAACCGCTAGGGACACATGATGGGCGACCAGATCATCATCACCGACGACAAGCCCGAACCCGCACCCGACGTGGTGGTGGTCAAACCACGGGACGATGTGGTTGTGGTGCAGGACGAACCGAAAAAGACCGTCACTACCGAAGCCGTCAAGGTCACCCGGACCGAAGAACGCTAGTTCTCCTATCAGGACTGTGGGGGAGAGGGTTGGCGCCCTCTCCCCGCAGCTATTGGGCTTGCAGCCAACATTCTCAAAAGGCAGGCCGCGCGCCTTCGCCGAGGTTTGCGGCGCGCGTTGGCCGACAGTAGAGTCTGCGAGCATGATGCAGACCGAGGACGACGGAAGGAATGGGGCAATCCAAGGACCGGCTGGGGCGATTTTTAAAAGATCATCCTCTCTGCTTTTCCTGCGGCGAACCTGCCGTAGAACGAGATCACCTTCCCTGCAATCCGAAAGGTCCAGCCTAAGCACCCGTCGAGGCGGACTTAGGCTCCGGTGGCGGGGGCGCGGGGTCGGGTTCGCCCTTGAGGCGCGCCATGGTGTTGCGGGCGAAGTTGGAAACCAGGTCGCCGGTGGAGATGCCGTGCTTCTGGGCCTGCCGATTCAGAAGTTGGGCCGCGCCCAGGCCAAGCGCCAGCCAGATCAGTTTACGCATGGGTTATTCCCGCCAAACATTCGCTATGGCAACGAGCGGGCGCGGCTTGTGTTCCGGCGCGGGGGCTAATGCTCCTTGCGCACGCCCTTGAATTTTCCGTCGTCTTTTTTCTGATCCATGAACTGGCCGGTGGTCAGGTCGCGCTTGGTCTGTTTGCCGAATAGGCCGTCCTTGACCTGGCTGCGCTTTTTGACGGCGCCGTTGCGATGACCGTCGCCGCTGGGCTTGTTGGTGGCCATGGGAGTCCTCCTGAAGTGAATCTGACTACGGGCTGGTCGGGCTGGGCGTTGTCGGGGCGGGTTGGGTGCCGGCGGCGTTTTCGCCGCGCGGGCCGATGCGCTGCTCCTGCGGCTGGATGCCGGGGGCCTGCATGGTCTGGGCGGTGCCGCTGTTTCCGCCGCTCTGCATCATCATGGAGTTCTGCGGCGTTTCCTTGGCGACGGTGCCTTGCTGGGACGAAGAACCGCTCATTTCGCTGGGGTTGGAGACGTCGCGGCCGGGCTTGGGATCGTCGCAGCCCGCCAGCAGGAACAGGCCAGCCGCCGCCGTCATCACTTTATATATCATCGCCGGGCATCCTCTTTCGTTGCCCAGATAACCGCCCAGAGGGCGCGCGGGTTCCGTGGAACCGGTCAGCGTGGCTTGCGCGCGTGGCAATGGGGGGATGGCTCCCCTACAGCAGCACCGCCAGGCCAAAGCCGCACCACAGGCCGGTGATCAGGATGGCGATGCCGCCGCCCACCTGCACCGCGAAGCGGCGCGGGCCCAGCATGAAGGCGGCGGGAATCTTGACCGCCATGTTGGCCGACAGCCCGATCAGAATGGCGAGCTGGCCGGTTTGCATGTCGGTCCGGCCCGCCACCACCAAGGTGGCGATGGATACCGCCGTGGCATGGGCATCGACAACGCCGGTGGCGATGGCGCTGGCCAGCATGCCTTGCGCGCCGAAGCGCTCCACCAGCAGCGCCGATGCGAAGGAGAACAGCACAACAAGCCCCGCGAACACCGCGATGACTTTCAGGTCGAAGGCGCGGCCGTCCAGGTCGCGCTCCACCGGGGAGCGGGCCCGCCATGCCAGCGACAGGGCGTACCCCAGCGTCGGCACAAAAGCGCAGAGGAAGGGCAGCGCCAGACCGGCCAGCAGCGGCGCATCGGCCGCCGTGACCAGCGCGATCAGATAGATCAGGCTTCCCATGATGGCGGCCATGGCGCCGGCGGCGGCGGCGGGGGCGACGGGCGGATGGTCATGGGCGCGCGTGCTCATTGCCGCGATACCGATGGTGCTGGAGATAAAGCCGGTGGCGAAGCCCGCCACCATCAGGCCCCGGCGCGACCCCATCAGGCGCGCGGCCCAATAGCCCGCCGCGCTCAGCCCCATCATCACCAGCAGCAGCCGCCAGAAGGCAAAGGGATTGAACACCGCCATGGGGCCGATCATGCGGTTGGGAAGAAGCGGCAAGACGGCGAGCGCGGCCAGGAAGATCAGGCCGTCCTGCGCATCATGCCGGGTGATCCCTGCGGATTTTCCGTGTGGCTTACCGGCAGGCATGCATGGCTTTCGCGCAGGTTGCGGCAGGGTTATAGCGGCTTGGCTGCGGCGCGGGTCTTCTTTTTGTGCGGGATCGCACGGCGGGGCGGGCTGGCGCCCGATGCACGTTCTGTCATTCCCGGCGAGCATCGCGCGGGAGCGCGATGCTCGCCGGGAATGACAGGGGTGTGGCTGTCTGGTGCCGGGGCGTACGGACGCGGTCTTGGCCGGAGCAGGCGGTTTCGCGCCAATCCGTACCCTCAGCATGCCGGGAACCTGAAAGGGCCTCCCGCGCGTTATAGTTCCACGATTTCTTGAAAAGGGCATTTCATGACCGCCGAACAGGCGATGGCCTTTGCCCTGATGGGCGGGGCCATACTCTTATTTATATGGGGCAAGCTGCGCTATGACCTGGTGGCGGTGCTGGCGCTGGTGGTGGGGGTGCTGGTCGGGGTGATCCCGGAAGACCAGATGTTTTCCGGCTTTTCCAACGACCTGATCTGGATCATCGCCTCGGTGCTGGTGCTGAGCGCGGCCATCGCCCGGTCGGGGCTGATCGAGCCGGCCTTCAACCCCGTCATCAGCCATCTCAGCCATCGTTCGCTGCAGATCCCGGTGTTCGCCGGGGTGGTGATGCTGCTGTCGATGCTGACCAAGAATATCGGCGCGCTGGCCATCATGATGCCGCTGGCGATCCAGACCGGGCGCAAGACCGGGGTGCCGGTGTCGCGGCTGCTGATGCCGATGGCGTTCGCCTCGCTGCTCGGCGGGCTGGTGACGCTGGTGGGCACATCGCCCAACCTGATCGTGTCGGGGGTGCGCCAGTCGATCCTGGGCGAGCCCTATCAGTTCTTTGATTTCGCGCCGGTCGGGCTGGTGATCTGCGCCGCCGGTTTTGTCTTTCTGTTCCTGGCGCAGTTCGTGCTGCGCATCGACCGCACGGCGCCCCCTTCGGTGGAAGAGGCGCTGGAGTCGGTGCGCTTTGTCACCGAATTTTCCATTCCGGGCGACAGCGAATGGGTCGGCAAGCCGTTTTCCGAGCTGGATGCGCTGGGCACGCCCGATGTCGATGTGGTGTCTATTGTGGGGGCGCCGCAAAAGGGCAAGCCGGCGGCCGACTATCTGCTGCGCGCCGACGATCATGTGATCTGCGAGGGCGAGGAAGCGGCGCTGGAGAAGTTCGCGGCCATCGCCAAGCTGGCGCTGGCGGGCGAGCGGCACCGGGCGGAAGACGAGGCGGGCGACGAGGTCAAGGTGATCGAAGGCGTGATCGCACAGGATTCCAGCCTGGTGGGCCGCACCCCGGCCCAGGCGCGCATTCACCGGCGCTATGGCCTCAGCCTACTGGCGGTCAGCCGGGAAGGGGCGCGCCTGACCAAGGAATTGCGCGCCACCACCTTGCAGGCCGGTGACGTGGTGATCTTCAAGGCGGGCGAGGGCGAAATCGCCGAAGCCTTTGCCGATCTGCATGTGCTGCCGCTGACCGAGCGTTCGATCGCGCTGGGGGTCAAGCGCTTTGGTTACGCGCCGCTGCTGGCGCTGGGCGCGGCTGTGGCTGCCATCGGCATGGGCTGGGCGCCGACCCATGTCGCGCTGGCGGCGGCCGCGGTGCTGGTGCTGCTGCTGCGGGTGATGAGCATGACCGAAGCGTATCGCTCGATCGACGGGCCGCTGCTGGTGCTGCTGGCGGCGCTGAGCCCGCTGAGCGCGGCGATTGCCAGCACCGGCGGCGCGGCGCTGATCGCGGCCCCGCTGGCGCAGCTGCTGGGGCCGCTGCCGCCCTGGCTGGCGGTTGCCACGCTGATCGTGGTGGGTATGGCGGTGACGCCGTTCCTGAACAATGCCGCCACCGTGCTGATCGTGGCGCCGATTGCCGCCGCCGTGGCCAAGGATCTGGGGGCAAACCCGGATGCTTATTTGATGGCGGTGGCGATCGGCGCGGCCTGCGATTTCCTCACCCCCATCGGGCATCAGTGCAACACGCTGGTGATGGGGCCGGGCGGCTATCGCTTCGGCGATTACTGGAAGCTGGGCCTGCCGCTGTCGCTGATCGTGGTCGCGGTGGCGACACCGATGATCGTGATGGTGTGGATGTAACTCTCTCTGCCATTCCCGGCGAGCATCGCGCAGCGATGCGAGGGAAGGGAATCCATGGTGAGACGTGCGCAAGTGTATAGATGGATTCCCTTCCCTCACATCGCGCTGCCGCGCGCTGCTCGCCGGGAATGACAGCTTGGGCTGCCGCGCGATGCTCGCCGGGAATGAAAATGTGGCGCCGCCTGGTTGTCAGAGGCGTGCGGCGCTCAGCGCCAGTCTGGCCTTTTCTTCCGGGGCAAGATCGGTTTGCGGCGATGCATAGTCCCCGCGCAGCGTTTTTAGCGCGTTGCGTTCTATCTCGATCTCACGCGATGTGCGAAAGCCCAGGCGGCGCAGCACCGGCAGCGGTGGACACCAGCCCTGTACGGCATGCTGAAACAGAAAGCCGGTCACCAGGGCCGGCAGAATGAGCCACATTCTGTCGACAAACGCGCCCAGCATCACCCCGGCAAAAGCGATGGCGGACGCATTGGTTTCCAGCAGGCGTTCGACATCCCATTCCTTGTCAAGCTGGCGCAGGCGTTCCTCCAGGCCGGTTCCACTGCGCGCCAGATGCATCACCCGCTCGTCGGTCCTGGCGCGAATACGCGCATTCACGCCGCTGGCGGTGTGAAGCGGAACTCTGTGGATCGTGGATGTCATCTGCGCACTCCCTTTTCAGGGCCCATCCGGGCCATCTTTTGGGAACGCGTGACGGGATTTTTGTTGCCGCATGGAACCCCGGCGTTGGACCGGAAATTAAATCAGCGCGGCGCGGGCATGGCGGTGGGCGGTTCCAGGTCGGTCTTGATACCGGCAAGCGTCCGGTAGAGCGCGGTGGCGCGGTGGACATAGGACTCGTCATGGCCGGCCGCCAACAGGCTGGTGCCTTCGCCGCTGCGGCTGACGATGGTGACGCCGTACAGGCCGGGCGACAGGCGCTGGATGATCAGCAGCGCCTGCAGCGCGCCCGGCTTGAAGATGGTGAAAAGATAGCAGCGCATCGCGGTGACATTGTCGCTGGAGATCACGACGCGTTCGCCTGAGTTTTCCAGCACCCGCATGCGATAGATGGTGGGGCCGGTGCGCAGATCGTCTTCCCAGTAATGCAGATCGGCGCCCTTGCCCAGTTCGGCGGGCGTGAAGTCGGTCCGGCGGGACTTGTCGTCGGGGTCCGACAAGGCGGAGGCGTCTTCCACCAGCAGCCCCTATTTCCTGTCGCTGGCCGACCAATAGCGGATATCGCGCAAGGTGGAGATCGCACCGATCCGTGCCAGCAATCCCTCCATGCTGCCGCCATGGCGGAAGCTGGCGGTCAGGGTGACGATCAGCTTGGCGCGGGAGGCGGCGGGCCAGCCGGTGCAGGCGGGCGGCCGCCATTTGTGCTGATCGAGTTCGTCGCCTTGCCATATCGCAATCACGGGCGGCGCCTCGGGCGAGGGATGGGCGACCGGCGCGGCGGGGGCGCAGGGGAGCTGCGGCCCGGACGGCGAGGCCTGCGCCCCGCCCGCAAGGAGCAACAGCGCGGCCAGCAGAATTCTCACAGCATCCTCTCCCACAGCAGCGCGGCGGTTTCTTTCAAGCGGCCCCAGAGCGGGCGGGATTTCCACAGCTTGAGGGTGACCGGCCGGGCGGCGGCCTCGTCGCTGCGGAACAACGCTTCCAGTTCCTGGGCGGCCTCGCTGCCCAGCACCACCACATCCACCTCGTCATTCGAGATGACGCTGCGGAAATCGAAATTCGACGAGCCGATGGACGACCACACCCCATCCACCACCGCAGTCTTGGAATGCAGGACGATGTGGAAGGTCTCGAAGATATTCACGCCGGCTTCCATCAGATCGGTGTAATGGGAGTGAGCCACCGCGATGGAGAGCGCCGAATCGCTGCGCCCCGGAAGCAGCAGGCGCACATCCACGCCGCGCCGGGCAGCGTCCTTCAGGTCGTCCACCTGCTGCGGCGTGGGCGCGAAATAGGCGGTGGTGATCCTGACGCTCTTTTCGGCGGTGCGGATCGCGGTCAGCAGCGTGGCGTAATACTGGTGCAGCCCGTCGCCCGGCGCGCCGCCGATCACCCGCACCACCGCCGGGCCGGTGGGGCCGTTGGCGGGAAACATGGCGGAGGTGTCCAGGGCTTCGCCTTTCTGGCTGGCCCAGTGTTCCAGGAAGAGTTTTTGCAGCTCGGCCACGGCGGGGCCTTCGATCTGCAGATCTGTGTCGCGCCATTGGTCCGGCGTGGTACCGGGCGGGCCGCCGGATTTGCCCAGCGGGTTGCTCTGATAGGCGGTGCTGAGATTGACGCCGCCCACGATGGCGACCTGGCCGTCCACCACCAGGATTTTGCGGTGATTGCGGTCGTTGGGGGCGTAGGCGACGCTGCTTTCCAGGGGATTGAACGGGTTGAAAGATACCAGCTTGACGCCCGCCTGCCGCAGGCGGTTTAGAAACTCGTCGGGCGTCGAGCCCGAGCCGTAGCTGTCATAGATGACATGGACGGCGATGCCGGCCTGGCGCTTGGCGATCAGCAGGTCGCCCAATTGCACGCCGTCATGGGCGACATCCTCGAAGATGTAATATTCCAGGTTGATGTCGCGCCTGGCGTTCGCGATGGCGCCGAACATGGCGCGGAAGGTCTCGGGACCGTCGCGCAGCAGCCTGGTGCGGTTGCCCGCGATCAACGGACTGCCGGCCACTGCTGCTTCGGTCGCCAGATGGCGCTGCAACAGGCCGGCATCGCCCGGCTCAGTGGCGAGCTTTTGCAGGATGGCCCTGCTCTGCGCCTGGGTGAGCGGGCCGCTTCGTCCGACCATCTCGGGCGTGAGCGCTCCGGGCGCGGCGGTGGGGGCTATATGGGGAACAGACGCGCAGGCGCCCAGGCCTGACAACAGGCAAAAAGCCAGCAGAAAAGCGCCCGCCGGTCGGGCCAGGGCGCGGATCGCAGGGGCTGGCATGCGCTGGTAACGCGCCAGACCCTACAAAGCCCATTCGGCGACCCGCGGGAAGTGGGGCCTGCCGTGGTTGGTCATCGCGGTGGCGACGCCGATGATCGTGATGGTGTGGATGTAGGGCGCTGCGGGTCAGACCTCCGGCGTGCGGTAGAGGATTTTGCAGCCGACCTTGATCTCGGTCTCGACCAGATATTTTCGGATCGCGGCGAGGTCTGGCTCCACGCCCAGGCCGGGCTTTTCGGGGACATGCACCAGCCCGCTGGCGTCGCGCTCCAGCCGGTCGCGGCTGAGTTCTTCGGCCAGCGGCTTGGCTTCCACCGGATATTCGCAGATGCGGTGATCTTCGAGCCCCGCGAAAGGTTGCAGCGAGGCCGACAGCGCCAGATGGGTGGTGAAAGTGTGGTTCACATAGGTGACGCCGCGCTTTGCCGCGTAATCGGCGACCAGCTTGGCGTCGGTGATGCCGCCGATGCGGCCCGTGTCGATCTGCACAAAGCCCAGCCCGGCATGGTCGATCATGTGCTTGGCCATGTGGAAGTTGTGGCAGCCTTCGCCGCCCGCCATCTTCACCGATCCGCTTTCCTTCGACAGTTCGGCGTAAGCGTCGATCGCGCCCGACACGAAGGGTTCTTCCAGCCAGGTCGCGCCGCAGGCCTGGAGCGCCGCCAGCCGCTGGCGCGCCTTGGCCACATCATCAACCCACACCGTGCCGGCATCGACCAGAAGATGGCCATCGGCCCCCAGGCCTTCGCGCGCGGCATGGACCTGGTCGGCATCGGCTTGCGCGCTGGTGCGGCCATAGGGGCCCCAGCCGAACTTGATGGCGGTGTAGCCTTTTGCGCGCAGCGCCTGTGCGGCGACGCGCGTCTGTTCGGGCGTGTCGGCGAACAGCAGCGAGGCATAGGGTGTCTTGGGATAGGCTTTCTTTGTGCCCAGAAGATCGAACACCGGCACGCCCTTTTTCTTGCCCATCAGGTCCCACAAGGCGATGTCGATTCCGGCCAGCGTATGGTCGGCCTGCAGCAGGTCCAGGCTGTTGTCGCGCACCGTGCGGCCGATGCGCGCGATATCCTCGGGCCCGTCCAGCGTCTGGCCCAGCACCGAGGCCATGACCGGCTTGCAGGCGCTGTGCGACATGGGACAGACCAGGCTGGCGATCGAGACCAGGGGCGCGGCCTCGCACTCCCCCCATCCCGTCAGGCCGCCGGCGCGCACGCGCACCAGCAGCGCGTCCTGGCTGCCGTCGCCGATATCCAGAACTTCGGGCATGGAGAGATAGAAGAATTCAACCGACTCGATCTTCACGGCGTATGGCCCCCTGATGGAAATGTCCCGGCTGTGCCGCCGGTTGAAATGCGAAAACTATGGAGCGGAACTTGGCACAATCGCGCGGTGCGGTCATCCGGTTTGCTTGTCATTCCCGGCCGAGCCCGGTGCGAAGTACGGGGCGAGGGGAAGGGAATCCATGGTGAGAGATACGCGGCTGGATAGATGGATTCCCTTCCCTCACATCGCGCTGTCGCGCGATGTTCGCCGGGAATGACAGGCGCAGCACGCAGCAAAAAGGGCGCACCCTTTGCGGGATGCGCCCTGGGTTCGTCAGGCGTGGGCCTTAGCGGCGGGGACGGTCGTCGCGGGTGCGCAGGGCTTCATAGTCCATGCGGTCGTGGCGGCGGGTCTGGTACTCCACGCTTTCCACGATGCACTGGCGGACCGCGCCGATGGCGGTGTTGTTGTAGACCGAGTCACCGCGCGTGACGCAGGCCAGGGTGCCGACGCCGCGGGTGCGGAAGGCCAGGCCGAAATTGTGCTTGAGGTCATAGCAGCGGCCGACAAAGTTGATGCGGTAGCGCTGGCGGGCAATGTCGGTGACGATCAGCGAACGGTTTCCCGGCACCAGCTGATAGTCATGGATGTTGCGGTTGCGCAGGCACGGGCGGTCGCGATCCTGGTAGGACTGGGCGACAGCGGGGGCGGCGACGCAGAGCATTGCGGCGACCACCAGCAATTTGCGGATCATGACGTTCTCCTAAGCGGCCCTTCTCGCTTTATATACGCAGGCCGGATCACTTCGATCCGCCGCGCGATCCAGCCGGGGGAACCGTCTGGTTGCGTACGCAGTAAAACCCGGAAAAAAGGCAGATTTCCAGGTCGGTGATGGGGGCGGCGCGTAACAGAAGGGTTCTTTTATGCTTTGCGATGCGGGGCTCGTTTTGGCGGCGCCGCAATTGCGCCCGATGCGGCGGCGCGCACCAGGCGGCGGAATTTGGGGCAATCCATGTGGCGCGGCGCCGGGCAATCGGCGGCATGGCGCAAGCCGTTGCGCAGGGCGCTGAGCCGGCGGATCGTGCGGTCCAGTTCGTCGGCCCGCGCCGCCAGCATCTTGCGGTCGATGCGCACCCGCCCGTCGGGCGCGAACATGCGGGCGATCTCGTCCAGCGAAAAACCCGCGGCGCGGCCCAGCCCGATCAGCGACAGCCGTTCCAGCACATCGGGGTCGAACAGGCGGCGCAGGCCCCGCCGCCCGATGGAGGCGATCAGCTTTTTTTCCTCGTAAAAGCGCAAGGTGGCGCTGGAAAGCCCGCTCAGGCGGGAAACTTCCGCGATATCCAGGTCCTTCATGCCCTTGACCTCAAGTGGACTTGAAGTGGCAGTGTGCCGCCGTCACGCAATTGAGACAAGAGGAAGTTGATCATGACGGCGACAGTGAAAAGCGCGAATGGGCAGGAAGCCTTCTGGAACGGCGATGCCGCACAGGCCTGGGTGGAGACGCAAGGGGTGCTGGACCAGATGTTCCGCCCCTTTGAGGACGCGTTGGTGGCGGCGGTCGCCGCCCAGCCGGGCAACCGGATCTTGGACATCGGCTGCGGTACCGGCAGCGTCATCCGGGCGGTGGCGCGGCGGCTGGGCCACCGCTGCACCGGGGTTGATATCTCCGAAGCGATGATCGCCGCCGCCCGCGCCATCGCGGCGCGCGAAGGGGTGAATGCCGACTTCATCCGCGCCGATGCGCAGACACATGATTTTGCGCCCGAAAGCTTCGACATGATCGTGTCGCGCTTCGGGGTGATGTTCTTCGACGATCCGGTCGCTGCCTTTGCCAATTTGCGGCGCAGCGCTTGCAGCGGCGGGGCGCTGCGGTTCGCCGCCTGGCGCAGCGCCGGGGACAATCCCTTCATGACCGCGGCCGAACGCGCCGCCGCGCCGTTTCTGCCGGACATGCCGGTGCGCCAAAAGGATGCGCCGGGCCAGTTCGGCTTCGCCGACCAGCAGCGCGTGGCGCGCATCCTGGAAGACAGCGGCTGGCGCGACATCGAGATCGCGCCCATCGATGTGGAATGTGTGATCCCCAGGGCGGCGCTGGATGGCTACATCACCCGGCTGGGACCGCTGGGCCGGATTCTGCCCCAGATGGACGCGGCGACGCGCGGCAAGGTGATCGAAGCGGTGCGCGCGGCCTTTGCGCCTTTTGTGCAGGCAGACGAAGTGCGCTTCATCGCCGCCTGCTGGATGGTGGCGGCGCGGGCCTAATGATGGCCGGCGCGGGGCGTGTCGGAGCAGTGGTTCTTGAAGGCGGGATGGGTGGGGTGGTCCAGCACCTCCGCCACGGTCAGGGAGGCCAGGACGCGTCCGGCATCGTCGCGCACTTCCACGCAGGTGGCGTTCAGCGAGATGCGCCCGTCCATATACTGCTGGACCATGTCGCGGGCGCTGGCCTTGGCTTCGTCCAGCGCCTCTTCCAGATGGGCATAGTCCGCCCCTTCCTCGTCCCGGACGGTGCCGCGTGCGTCGTGCAGATCGATGAAATAGCGGGCCATCAAAATAAAACGGCCCCGGAAAGGCGCGGTTCCTGCTGTTCCCGTTATGGGACGGGTTTTGGGGGAACAGGCACCTGGCGAGGCCATTACCTGTCGCCGGGATCACGGCGCAATAACAATAACAGGAGTTCCCACATGACTCGCCAAACCTTCCGCCGTTCGTCGATTCTCGCCGGGGTCGCCGCCGCGGCCTTGATGCTGGCAAGCGCGGCACCCGCCATTGCCCAGGGCAATTCCCAGGGCAAGGACAATGCAAACCGTGGCGCAAATTCCTCCACCCAGATGAGCGTGCAGGGCAATGCCAACAGCAATGGCCGCAACACCATTGAGCGCGATTTCGGGCGCGACCGGGCCGCCGAACGCATGAACGATCAGGGCCGGGCCCGTGCCGGCGTTCGCGCGGAGACAAGGACGACAGCAGAGTTGAATCGTGAAGCAACCCGCATCGCGCGCCTCCGGGCCGATGAGCGCGCCGGCCTGACGCTCGACCGGGACGACCGGATCAACGGCGCCAACAAGACGGGCTTCTGTCCGCCGGGCCAGGCGAAGAAGGCCGGCCAGGGCAGCCGCTTCAACTGCTAGCAGCAGTTTGTGCATGAAAGGGCCCGGAGAAATCCGGGCCTTTTCTGTTTGTAGGTGATGGCGTCGGCACTGCCTTTCGGTGGGCTCGCTCGCCATGTCCATGGTGGCTTGCGTGCCGGCAGGGATTCGACAGGCACCGAGCGCTGCGGTAAAAACCCATGCCCATAGTAGGAATCGCTCCATGGCTCCGCCGCGCCTGACCAAGCTGGAATTGGCCATCATGGAGACACTGTGGACGGGCGGTCCGCGCTCGGTGCGCGAAATCCAGGAAGAATTCCTCAAGAAAGGCCGCCCCGCCTACACCACCATCCAGACCACGGTGGTCAGGCTGGAAGGCAAGAAGGCGGTCACCCGCCTGAAGAAAATCGGTAATGCGCATATCTATGAAGCGGCGGTGTCGCGCAACGCCGCCCAGCGCCGCCTGGTCGATGACCTGCTGGCGCTGTTCGGCGGGCGCACCCAGCCGGTGATGACACATCTAGTGGAAACCGGAAAAGTCACGCTGGCAGACGTGCAGGAAGCCGAAAATCTGGTGCGCCAGATGAGCGGTAGAGACAAGACGCCATGATCGACCATCTGTGGCAATCCACGCTGTTCGCGCTGGTGATCGCCGCAATGGTTCCGCTGTTCCGCCAGCAGAGCGCGGGCATCCGCTTCTGGACGGGCGCACCTATGTGGCCGCGGACACGCTTGTTGGCCTGGCGCGGGAAATTCACCGTTCGCTGACCAGCGGCACGCTGGGCCGATGGATTGTCGAGCTGGCGGCCTGCTGGGCGTTGGTGATGGTGGGCACCGGCATTTACCTGTGGTGGCCGCGCGGTGCGGCGTTCCATCTGGGCGGCGTGTTTTTCCCGCGCGTCTGGCTACGTGGTCGCGCTTTTCTGAAGGACATTCACGTCGTCACCGGCGTGTGGGTCGCAGGCCTGATCGTGTTTCTGATATTGACCGGATTGCCCTGGGCCGGGGTGCAGGGCGGCATCATCCGCCAGGGCGTCACTGCGATGGGCATCGGCTATCCGGCGCGCGGCGCGCAAAGCGTGCCGATGCAGGCCGTGGTGAAGGATGCGCCCTGGACGCTTGCCGAGGCGCCGATGCCGAAATCCGCGCCGTCCGAACATGCCGGCCATGCCGGACATGAAGCGGCCAGCGGCGGCGGCGATGCGGCGGCGGTGGCGGGCGTGGACCGCATCACCGATGCGCTGTGAGCCATGGGCATCACCGGCGGCTATCGCCTGACCCTGCCGGCGGGACCGACGGGCGTTTATACCGCCTCGATCTATCCCGACCAGCCGCAGGGCCAGCGCACGCTGTATTTCGACCGCCATACGGGCGCGCTGATCAAGGATGTGGGCTTTAGCGATTACGCCTGGGGCGCCAAGGCGATCGAGCTGGGGGTGCAGCTTCACATGGGAAACTATTTCGGCCGCGCCAACCAGGTTTTGATGCTGCTGCCCTGCATCGGTATCGTGCTGCTGATGTTCAGCGGAATCTGGATGTGTTGGAAGCGCAGGCCGTCGGGCAAGCTGGCCGCGCCGCCCAAGGTGCCCCAGGCGCGCATGACGATTGCGCTGGGACTGATGGGGATCGCAGGGGTGCTGCTGCCGCTGTTCGGCGCCTCGCTGGTGGCGGTGTTCGCGCTGGACCACATCGTGACGGCGCTGAAGCCGAAATCGGCCTAAAAGGAAATGCCGCCCGCGTCGTGTAACGCGGGCGGCATCTTTTTTAACTGCGACTGTTAGGCCTTGTTGGTGTGCTTGTCGGTCGTGCCCGGCTCGGTCGTCATCGGTTTCTTGCCGTCTTCGATGCGGCCTTCGTTGCGCAGGTTGCGGCCTTCCTGGGCCTTGGCCTTGTCTTCCGGGGTGGTGCCGTGCTCGTAGGCTTCTTCCTTGACGTAGCCGGCGGCTTCCTTGATCTGACCCTTGACGCTCATCTTCATTCTCCGTGGTTTGGTTGCAGTGAAAACCGCCGCCAGAATGATTGGTTCCTGTTGTTCCCGCCGGTTGCATCGTGCGCTTGCGCACCGTTCTTCGGCGAAGGCGCAGTGTTTGCGGGCGGCCGGTTCAGCATCTGCGACGCGGCAACGCCCGCCATCATCGCGGCGAGCGACGGCAGCGAGGTGAAGCGCGCCAGCCCGCCCGGCTGGCGCCGCGCCAGAAGGCGGCTGACCGCCAGCAGTCCCAGGCCCAAGATCAGTTTGCGCATTGAAATCCTCCAGGCGAATGCCTGGCGGAAACGCAGCGGATGGCGGGTTGGTTCAGTTCTTCCTCAAACGCGGGTGCACGAGAAAGACTCTCTGGGCACGAGAGATTGTTGGCCTTCTTAAAAGAGACCGGCGTAGGGGGACGGGAAATAAACCGTTCTGCTGGTGTGGGACCCGATGAGTCGCTTGAGTATGGTAGGATCCGTTCCACGGCATGCCCTGACGGATAAGGCTTTGGATCGCATGGTTATCGCGCGATGGAAAATCCGCAGGGCGATGCCCTGGTTGATTGGCGCTTGCGCTGTTGCGATACTGGCTTTCTTCCTGTCCATGCATGACACTGGCTTGCGCAAGGCGTTGCTGCTGGTTGTCGCGCCGCTGTTCCTTCTGGCGCTGCTTTCATTTATGTATAGGACTATTGTTCGCGGCGGCCGCGCTGTATGGATCGCGAATGGAACTCTGTATATCGGCGCGTCGGAAATGCCCGTGACCGACGTCCAGGATGTCAGGATCGGGGATTTCCACCACGGTGCAATTTTGGTCTACCGCGAAAGATCGATTGTGGTGAAGCTGCGCGATGGCACGGAGTGTCCGATCGACAACCGTTACCTGACGGAACCAGTGCCCGTTGTGCTGGCCCGGTTGCGCGAGGCGCTGGGGCTGCCGAAGGCGAGAGGCTAAACCTTAGCTTTCCGCCGGGGCCTGGATGGTGACGCCCATGGCGGCGAGTTTTTCCAGTACGCCGCCTTTGCGCAGCAGCGGTCCCAGATTGACGATCGCTAAGGTCTTGCCGGGTTTCTTCAGCGCGGCGTCGATCGCGGTGACGGTTTCGGCGACGTTGCGCGCCTCGATCTGGGCGGCACGGGTGACCGAGCCGATGGCGCAGTTCATCAGCCGGGATTCGGCGTAGTGCGCCTTCATCGCCCTGACATTGCCCACCGCCCAGGCACGGGCGGCGGGTTCGGCATGGGCGGCGGCCCACAGCACATCGTCCACCGCCTGTGACAGGCACTGGCGCTGCTGGGCGGGGCTGAGCTTTAGAAGTTCGCGCACCACATCCATGGCTTCGAAGCGGGCGACCGAGCGGCGCTCGATCCGGTGGCGGCGCGCGATCTCGCCAATTTTTCCGCGCGGCTGGCCGCCTTCGAAATTGCGCGCCTTCATGAAGTCCTGCTGCAAGCGCACGGCGGCGCGGATGGGAATGTCGGTGGCATATTCATCCGCATCGCCCTTCACCGTGTCGCGGGCGGCGATGAAGCGGCGGCGCAAATCGTCCTCCAGCTGGCTTTCCAGGTGCTGGCCGCGCGGCAGCGACAGCTTGCCGCCGTTCCAAAGCAGGAACCAGGCGACATCGACGAAATTGATGCTGGGGCGGGGCGGGTGGATGACCTCCCGCGCGCCGTCCATCACATCGGCCAGCACGTCGCTGCTCCATTCCAGGTCCTTGGGCATCGGCCAGACTTGGCCCAGCACCCAGACTTCGCTGTTACCGCGCGTCAGGTGCCACAGCGCCGGACCCGGCTGGGCGCGCACGGTGACGGTTTCGATCTCGCTCCACTCGGGCTGCACGGCAAGCTCCTGGGCGCGCGCCGGAAGGGCGGTGGCGGCGAGCAGCAGCAGTAGAACGAAGGGACGGCGCATGGTCACCGGCGTAAGGGGCGGCAGAAGGGTGGCGGGATAATAGGGCAAAAAGACGGAGATTTCGCGGGCCGCGCGCCCGACTATTTCCGCCTGAACCGCGCGGCGAAGAAGTCGCCCTTGTTCCATGTGGGTGCGGCCTGGGCATCGCCCAGTTCGCGGGCGATCTCGGCATTCAGTTTGGCGAACTTGGCGCCTGCATCATAATTGATCGGCTGGCTGAGATCGTCGCTGGGTTTGTGATAGTTGGTCTTCATGAAATGCAGGAAGGCCTTTTCGCCGCCATTGGCAAAGCCGGTCATCAGGAACACCGCCGGGATACCCTGTTCGACAAAGCGGTAATGGTCCGAGCGGGTGAAGACGCCTTCATCGGGCATCGGATCGGGCGACAGCTTCACGTTCATCCTGGCGGCCGCGCGGTTGACGGCGGGGCCGATGGTGGAACGGTCGGCCCCGAAGGCTACCACATCGGTGAAATCATAGGTCAGGATCGGCATGTCGAGATTGACGTTGCCGACGATTTGGGCGACCGGCACCGGCGGATTGCGGGCGAAATACTCCGAACCGATCAGGCCCTTTTCCTCCGCCGTGTTGACTAGGAAGATCATGGAGCGGCGCGGCGGTTTGGCTTTGAGCAGGCGCGCCACCTCCAGGGTGGTGGAGACGCCCGCTGCATTGTCCAGCGCGCCATTGTTGATGGTGTCGTTCGTCTTGTCGCCCTTCACCGCCGGGGTGATGCCCAGATGGTCGAGATGGGCGGAGAGCACAATATATTCGTTCTTCAGCTTGGGATCGCTGCCGGGCAGCAGGCCGATGACGTTGCGGCTTTCCAGGGTGCGGGTTTCGCTGTCCATCGCGGCTGAGAGCGACAGGCCGAGGGCAAAGCCCTTGACGGCGCCCTGGTCGGTTTCGGCCTGGGCGAGGATGTCCTTGGTTTTCGCGCCGAATAGCTTTTCCGCTCCCGCCACGCTGATGCCCGCAACGATGGGCAGGCGCACCTGGGAGAAGGCCGTGCCGTCCTGCTGCCGCCAGCTCATGCCCCAGCTCTTGTACTGGCGCACGCGATTGGCAAAGGGATAGAGCTTTTCGCCCGTCAGGGTGCCGACGCTGAGATAGCCGATGGCGCCGCGGTCCCTGGCGGCCTGCAGCTTGGCGCGGCCGCCGCGGTAATAGGCGCGTTCCTCGGTCTGCAGGAACTTGGGTGCGCCGGCCAGCGCCACCACGATCTTGCCCTTCACGTCCAGCCCCTTGTAATCGTCGCGGCCCTTTTCCGGCGCAACCAGCCCATAGCCGACGAACACCAGGGGGGCGTTCATGCGGATGCGCGGGGACACCTCGTCGCCGCCGGTGATGTAGTCCTTGCCGAACACCAGCGGCGTTTCCTTGCCGGATGCGTCCTTGAGCGAGAACTTGCCTTCATTCTGCGCGCGGGCCGCGACCAGTGGCACGGTCTGGAAATAGCTGCCCTTGGAGCCGAAGGGCTCAAGCCCCAGCGCCTTCATCTGGCGGGCGACATAATCGGCGGAAGCTTCATAGCCGGGGGAGCCGGCTTCGCGGCCCTTCAGGTTATCGCTCGCGAGGACCGCCATGTGCGCCTTGATGTTGGCGGCGCTGTCGGGGCCAGTCTGCGCACCAGCAGGCAGGGCGGCCAGGATCAGGGCGGACAACAGGACGGGCGTGCGGCGCATGGCGTTCTCCTCCGGCGGGAAGCAGCCTAGCGCAGGAGAAAAAGTACGCAATACGGGGAAGTCGTGCTTGGGCTGGCTGACAGAAAAATTGCCTGTTATTGGAGGGAGGCAGGGTCGGATCGTGGTAGAATTTGCTGAACCTGTGCCTTGCGGAGGCGTCGTGTGAGTACAGTATGATCGCGGGAAGAAGCGGCGCGGGAACTTGTGGCGATTATTTGATATGGGCATGATGATTTCGCGCAGATTGATGCTGGCGGCGTCGGCCGCGTTGCCGTTTGTGGGCGCGGCGCGGGCGGCTGATGCCGTTTCCATCCAGCTGCATCCCCAGCGCCGGTTGCGCGCGCTGCCGGCCGATTTCATGGGGCTGGGATTTGAATCCTCGGCGGTGGCGGAGCCGGGGCTTTTGACCAGCGAGAATCGGGCCTATGTGCAGCTGGTGCGCAACCTGGGCCGGGGGGTGATCCGCATCGGGGGCAATGTCTCCGACTACACACGTTATGATGTGGGCGCGGCGGCGATGTCCGGGCACAAGGCGACGGTGCTGAATTATGAAAGCCTGCGGCGGCTTCGCGGTTTCCTGGATGCGGTCGGCTGGAAGCTGATCTGGGGGCTTAATCTTGGCACCGGCACGGTGGAAAATGCGGTGGCGCTGGCGCGCGACGTGGCCTCCCTGATGGGGGATCGGCTGGTCGCCTTCCAGATCGGCAACGAGCCGGATCTGTTCGTGCTGCAGGGCCATCGCGCCGCGCCATACGGCTATGACCAATGGCTGGCGGAGTATCGCCGCTTCAAGGGGGCGATCCGCGCGGCGGTGCCGGGGGCGCGTTTCGCCGGTCCCGATATCAGCGATGGGGGTGTGAGCTGGGTGGAAAATTTCGCGCGCGACGAAGGCCGCGACGCGGTGATGCTGACGGCGCATCATTACATTGCGGGGGCGGACAATCCGGCCAGCAACCATGCGCTGCTGCTGCGGGAAGAAACCCGTTTCCAGCAGAACAACCTGGCGAAATTCCAGGCCAGCGCGGCACGCGCCGGCATTCCCTGGCGGATGAGCGAGACCGCGACACTGTATGGCGGCGGCAAGCCGGGGGTGAGCGACAGTTTCGCCAGCGCCCTGTGGGTGCTGGATTACCTGTTCGTGCTGGCCAGGTTCGGCGCGGCGGGGGCCAATTTGCAGACCGGCATCAATCACCTGGGACTGCTCAGTTCCTATTCGCCCATCACCGACGACCGCAGGGGGCGCCATGGCGCGGCGCCGGAATATTACGGCTTGCTGGCCTTCGCCCAGATCGCCGATGGCGAAATGATCGCGGCGGATGTGAACAAGGGCAGTGTCAACCTGTCGGCCCATGCGGTGCGCCAGGAGGATGGCGCGATCGGCGTGGCGGTGATCAACAAGGACATGGTGCGCGATGCGGCGGTGAGCATTGCGGGCGCACCGCAGGGCGAGGCGCAGGCGATGCGGCTGGCCGCGCCATCGGTTTCGGCCCCGCGCGGCGTCACCCTGGGGCGCGGGGGCGTGGGCAATGACGGCCGCTGGGCCGGCTTGACCGAGGCGGTAACGATCCGTGGCGGGCAAGGGGTGCTGAGCGTGCCGGCAGGCAGCGCGGCGCTGGTGACGTTTACGGTTTAAGCAGCTGGCACGGCGGTTGCGAGGTTCAGCGCAACACGAGTTGAATGCATGTCCTTTGTCTCAAACTGGATCAGACGCGGCAGCGCCCCCTGCCGCGTAATCCCGCCCCGGGACGCTTTTACCGGGCGGCACCTATATTGGAGGGCCTTATGACTCTGCGCGCGCTTCTGCTTTCGTCCGCCGTCCTGTTGGGCGGCACCCCGGTTTTCGCCCAGGAGCTGGATTCCACCACCACCATCGTGATGGACCTTAACGACAAGGATATCGAAGTGGCTGATGGCTTGACCATCGGCGACCTGTCGGGCGGGGTCGGTTCGTCCGCCGCCGATGAGGGCGGGCCGATCGTGATGCAGTTCGTGCAGCAGCCGACCTCGGGCGCCAGCACCGGCACCGCCGCCGGATCGCGCTATGTCGCGCCCGTGGCGCGCCGCTAGATCCTTTTAGAAACGATAGCCCAGCAGCGTGGTCACGCTGGTACTGGTGTCCGTGATGCTGATCGGGCTTCTGGCGGCATCGCCCATCAGGCGCGTGACATTGGTGTTCACGGCCGCGAACCAGTGACTGTTGAAGCGGTAGATCAGGTTGGCGCTGCCGCGCACTTCCTGCAATCCCGAACGGGCGTTGAAGGCGGGGAATATCGAGCGTGACGCCTGCAGCGGCGTGACCCCGAAAAAGGTCTGCATGTATTTTTCATCCGCCCAGCCGGCGCGCACGCCCGGGATGAAGAGCAGCTTGCGGCCCAGCGGCATCGGGGCGGAGGCGCCCAGGCTGGCCACCACGCCGTCATTCTGCTTGCCCAGATACTTGATCGCCGAGGCGGTGAAATCGATCGGACCGACGCGATAGGCGGCAAAGCCGCGAAGCCCCAGCGCGAAATCGATGTCGCCCATGCCGGCCAGCCGGTCGTCGCCATTGGCGAAGATCCCGCCGGTGTCGTGATCCTTGCGGCCGCCATCGAAAGTCAGGCCGCCGCCGGCGCGAAAGCGTCCGCGCCTCAGCTGCGCGCTGAGCCCGCCTTCGCCGAAGGTGATGGTGTCGCGCCAGTTGATTATGATGACGGGCAGGGGGCGAAAGCGCGAACGGTCGCTGCCTTCAAAGGTCGGGCGCCATGTGGCCCCGGCGCCCAGAGAGACTTCCCAGGTCTGCGGCGCGGGGCGGCCGCCGCGCCCAGGTTGTGCCGCGGCGGGCAGGGCGATGAGCAGCGCCATGGCCGCGAGCAGTAATCGTGTCGGGATCATTGCCGAGGTTAACACGCCAACTGCGGCGAACCTATGGCGCTGCGGTGGAACTTTGCGGGCTAGAAGCGATAGCCGATAAAGCTCAGCGCCGTGGCATAGGTGTCGGTGATGCTGATCGGGCTGGCGGCGGCATCGCCCGCCAGATGGGTGACGCCGGCATTGACGCCCACGAACCAGTGATCGGTGAAGCTGTAGACCAGATTGGCGCCGCCGCGCATCTGGTGCAGGCCGCCGCGCGCATTGAAGACCGGGAAGATCGAGCCCGCGGCCTGCGCGGGCGTGACCCCGAAGTAGGTCTGCATATACTTGTCGTCGGCAAAGCCCAGGCGGATGTTGGGGATCAGCAGCAGCTTGTCGGCGATGGGAAGGGCGGCAGAAACGCCGATGTCCGACAGGATGCCGTCATTCTGCTTGCCGGTATATTTGGTCACCGCGCCGCCGAACTCCAGGAACTGCCAGCGATAGGTGGCAAAGCCGCGAACCCCCAGCGATAAGTCGATCTTGCCCAGGCCGCGCAGCCGGTCGCCGCCGCCGCCAAAGATGCCGCCGGTGCCGCTGTCTTCGCGGCCCGCGTCAAAGGTCAGGCCGACGCCATAGCGGAAATCGTCGTGGCGCATCTGGGCGGACAGGCCGCTTTCGCCCAGGGTGATGGTGTCGCGCCAGTTGACGGTAATGAAGGGGAAGCCGGAAAAACGGTAGCGGTCGCTGCCCCTCGAAGGTGGGGCGCATCAGGGCCGCCCCGCCCAGGCGCACGTCCCATTCGCGCCCTTCGGGCGGGGTGGCGCGGCGCGACAGGGCTTCCCATTCCTGGGTCTGGCTGGCGCCGCCGCCCTGGGCCCAAGCGGGGGCGAGGGCCGGGACGGTAAGGAAAAAGACCGCGCCGAACACGACGGAAACGCCGATTTTGGTGTTCATTTCAGGACTCTAGCATGGGGCTTATGCGGATAGAACGGCCAAAGCGCAATTCGGTTACCGCCGGGCGGGCCGATTCTCACCCCCCATGCTTCTCGTCCCCCAGCCCCCAGATGCGATGGGTGTCGATCAACAGCTGCAGGATGGCGGCATGGGCGGCGGCGCGGGCGCGGGCCTCGGTGCGGCGCACGTCATAATCCTGGCGGCGGGCGACCAGAAGTTCGCCGAGACCCTGGTCGCCCAGCTCGAAGGCCCGGTTCATCCGCGCCAGCATGGCGGTGCTGGCGGTGGCGGCGGCGTTGGCCTGGCGCCAGGCTTCCAGCCCCTGGCGCGCCTGGATCACATCGCGGTCGGCCACGATCTCGACATCGCGCAGCACCTTGTGGGCATTGACCGAGGCGGCCACCGCTTCGGCGCTCGTCTGGTCGGAGTTTGCCTGACGCAGCGCGCCGCCCAGAGGAATCGAAAAGCCGATGCCGATGCCGGTTTCCTGGCCGCCGCGTTCCTGGAAGGTGCGCAGGTCCAGCGTGGGATCGGCGAAACGGTCCATGCGCGCGCGCCGCGCCATCCAGTCGCGCCGGTCCGCTTCGCTGCGCGCCATCTTGATTTCGTGATTGTCTTCCAGCACGGCGGCGCGCCAATCCTCCCAGCTGCCGGGCAGGGGCGCGGGCTCGGGCATGGCGGGCGGCGAGGCGGGAAGCGCAAGGCTGGGGAAGTTGCGCTGCAATGTCATCCTGGCGTCAAGCTGCGCCTGCACCGCCTGGGCGGACTGCATGCGCGCCTGGGCCAGGGCGGCCTCGGCCTGTTCGACCTGAAGGCGCGCCGACTGGCCAAGCTGGCGGGAGCGTTCGATGGCCGCGAGCTGGCGTTCATAGCTGACGACATCGGCATCGGCCTGCCGCACATCGCTTTCGGCGACCAGCCAGGAGATCCAGAGATTCTTCAGGTTGATCGCGCTCTGGTGGCGGGCATCGCCGAAGCCGTTCTCGGCGGCGCTGATGCCGAAGCCGCCGATCTTGCGGTCGGCCTCGGCCTTGCCGGGCAGGCGGATGCCGCGGCTGATGCCGGTGCTCCATTCGTCGAAGCGGCCTGCCAGCTTGACGTCGCGGCTGGTATAGCCGCCATGCAGGGTGAATTCATGCGGGCCGGCATCGCGTGCCCGGGCTTCGGCCTGGGCGGCGTTCAGCTTGGCGCCGGCCTCACGCACCAAGGGGTCCTGCGCCAGCACGTCGATCACCAATCCTTCGGGCGGCATGAAGGAAAGGCTGGGGGATGACACTTGAGCGAAAGCGGGCGTGATGGTGAGGGCAAAGAGCAGCGCCGGGAAGATCATCTTCATGTGAAATCTCCGAATTGCCGGACCGGCTCGGTCCAGTAGATCAGGTGCGGGGAGGGGAAGCGTTGCTTCAAGGAAGCCAGCAGCGGCGCGACATATGCCTCTGGCAGGATCGCCATGATGGTGAGGACATGGACGCGGCCGCGCACTTTTTCGGCGAGGCTTGCCGCGCCGAAATCGCCGCCATGGCCATGGCTGGGCAGCGATGTGAAGCCGCCCTCCAGCGCTTCGCTTTCCAGAAGATACTCCACGATCTGGTCGCCCAGCGCGGCGGGACAGGAGAGGTTGAGTTTGACATGGGTCATCGGGCTTCTCCCTTGGCCAGGCCAAAGCGTTCGAACAGGATGGGCAGCAGGAACAGCGTCAGCACGGTCGAGCTGATCAAGCCGCCGATCACCACGATGGCCAGCGGCTTTTGCACTTCCGATCCGGGGCCGGTGGCGAACAGCAGCGGCACCAGCCCCAGCGCGGCGATGCTGGCGGTCATCAGCACCGGGCGCAGGCGGCGGCGCGAGCCTTCGTAGACCACCGTGTGCAGGGGCAATCCTTGCGCGCGCATCTGGTTGAAATAGACGATCAACACCAGCCCGTTCAGCACCGCGATGCCCAGAAGCGCGATGAAGCCCACCGATGCGGGCACCGAAAGATACTGGCCCGACGCCCAGAGCAGCAGCATGCCGCCGATCAGGGCGAGGGGAATGTTGGCCAGGATCAGCAGCGACTGGCGCACCGATCCCAAAGTGGCGAACAGCACCAGGAAGATCAGGCCCAAGGCGAGTGGCACCACCACCACCAGCCGCGCGGCGGCGCGGCGCTGGTTCTGATATTCGCCGCTCCATTCCAGCCGATAGCCCAGCGGCAGCTTGACCTTGGCGCCCACCGCCGCCTGCGCCGCATCGACGAAGCTGACCAAGTCGCGGCCCGCGACATTGGCCTGGATGGTGGCGAAGCGTGAGGCATTCTCCCGCTGGATGCGCACCGGGCCTTCGGGCTGGGTGATGCGCGCCACATCGCCGATATGGACAACACTGCCATTCTCGCCCGCGACCGCGATGTCGGCCAGAAGCTCGGGGTGGGTGCGCAGTTCGTCGGCGCCCTTGATCATGATATTGGTGCGGCGCGCGGGCTCCATCACGGTCCCCGCATTCAGCCCTTCCAGTCGTGCGCGCAATTCCTCCTGCAGCGTCTGGGCCGGCAAGCCCGCCGCCCCCGCCGCCAGTCGGTCTATGTCGGCTTGCAGGTAGCGCACGGCATCGTCGGCCACGGTGAAGACTTCCGCGGCGCCTTCCACCCCCGCCACTGTGGCGCGGATGGATTCGGAGATATGGCCCAGCGTCGTCAGGTCGGGACCGAACACCTTGATGGCGAGATCGCCCCGGCTGCCGGTCAGCATTTCGGAGGTGCGCATCTCGATCGGCTGGGTGAAGACAAATCCCACGCCGGGAAAGTCGCCCATCACGACCCGCAGTTTGTCGACAATGGCTTCCTTGCTCGAAACCTGCCATTGGCTGCGTGGCTTCAGGATCAGGAACAGGTCTGTTTCATTCAGCCCCATTGGATCGAGTCCGATCTCGTCGCTTCCGGTGCGGGCGATGGCTTCCTGAACTTCCGGTACCCTGTCCAGGATGGCGCGCTGGACCATGGTGTCCACCTGCGCGGACCGTTCCAGCGTGATCGAGGGCAGCTTGGCGAGCTGCACGATGATGGAGCCTTCATCCATGGTCGGCATGAAGGTCTTGCCGATCATGATGTAGGCGAAGGCGGCGACCGCGAAGGCGACGCCGACGCCGATGAACAGGCGCCGGGGCGCGGCCAGCGCCTTTGCCAGCGCGCCGGAATAGAGCGGCATCAGCTTGCGCATCACCCAGACTTCTTCGTGATGACCGGGCTTGAGCAGCAGCGAGGCGATCACCGGGATCAGGGTGAGCGACAGCACCAGCGAAGCGGACAGCGCGAAGATGATGGTGAGGGCCACGGGCGCGAACAGCTTGCCTTCCAGTCCCTGCAGCGACAGCAGCGGCAGGAACACCAGGCAGATGATAACGATGCCCGCGGCCACCGGCACCGCCACTTCGGCTGTGGCGCGGAAGACAAGATGAAGCTGAGGCACGCGGCTTTCGGGCTTGTGGCGCGACAGCTGCTCCACGGTATTTTCCACCACCACCACGGCGGCATCGACCAGCATGCCGACCGCGATGGCGAGCCCCCCAAGGCTCATCAGGTTGGCGGTGAGACCGAACATCCACATCATCAGGAATGTGGTGATGGCGGCAAAGGGCAGGGTCAGCGCCACCACGATGGCGGCGCGCAGATTGCCCAGGAACACCAGCAGCAGGATCACGATCAGAACCGTGGCTTCGATCAGGGCGCTGCGGACGGTGCCGACCGCCTTGTCGATCAGATCGGCGCGGTCATAGAAAACCTGCACCGTCACGCCCTTGGGCAGGTTGGGCTCGATTTCCGCCAGCTTGGCGCGTACGCCCGCCACCGTCGCGCCGGTATCGGCGCCGCGCAGGCCCAGAACCAGGCCCTGAACCGCTTCGCCCTGGCCGTCGCGGGTCACCGCGCCATAGCGGGTGAGCGAGCCGGTGCGGACCATCGCCACATCGCCCAGCCGCACCGCCGCGCCTTCATGCGCCACGGTCACTTCGCGCAGGTCTTCCAATGTCTGGATGGCGCCCACCGCGCGCACGATCAGCGCTTCCTCGCCGTCGCCGACGCGGCCAGCCCCGTCATTGCGGTTGGCCTGTTCGATGGCCGTTTTCAGGTCGGAAATGTTGAGGCCCGCCGCCAGCAGCGCGGCATCGTCCGGCACGACCTCAAAAGTGGAGACATGGCCGCCCAGCGCGTTGACATCTGCCACGCCCGGAATGGTGCGCAGGGCGGGACGGATGGTCCAGTCCAGCAGGCTGCGGCGCTGGGCCAGGGTGAGATCGCCGCCCTGGATGGTGAACATGAAGATTTCCGACAGCGGCGTGGCGATGGGGGCGAGCCCGCCGGTCACGGTGTCGGGCAGCGAATCCATCGTGCTGGACAGGCGTTCGCCCACCTGCTGGCGCGCCCAATAGACATCGGTCGCGTCGGTGAAATCGATGGTGATGTCGGCGATGGCATACTTCGCCATGGAGCGCAGGATCACCTGGTCGGGAATACCCAAGAGCTCCAGCTCCAGCGGCGCGATCACCCGCTGTTCCACTTCTTCCGGCGTCATGCCCGGGGCTTTCAGGATCAGCTTGACCTGGGTGGTGGAGATGTCGGGATAGGCGTCGATCGGCAGGCGCAGCAGCGCATAGCTGCCCGCCCCTGCCAGAAGGGCGGCCAGCACCAGCACCAGCAGGCGTTGGCTCAGCGCGAATTCGATCAGGCGGCGCAGCATGGCTTATTCCTGACCGCGAATGGCTTTGAGTTCGCTGACGCCGGTGACCGCCACCGCGTCGCGGGCGCTGAGATTTCCGGCGATGGTGGCGTCGGTCGCGCCGCGTGCGATCACCCGCACCGGCACGGCTTCGAAACCGCCCTTGCGCGCCACGAAGACATGCGGGCCGGTCCGAAGTTCGCTGACCGCGCCGCGCGGCGCGCTGAAGCTTGCCGCATCGGCGCGGGCTGTCACCGACAGGCGCACGGTCTGGCCGGTGACCAGCCGGGCCGACGGGGCAAGGCGGGCGCGCAGGGTTGCCGAGCGCGTTTTGGCATCGATGCTGGAGCCGACGGCGGCGACGGTTCCGGTTGCATTCGTGCCGTCCACCGACACGCCATCGCCGGGAGCGACCTTGCCGATCATGCCGGCGGGCAGCATGCCTTCGACCCAGATTTCGTTTCCGGTTTCCAGCGACATCACCGGCTGCATCGCGGCGACGGTTTCGCCGATAGCGGCGGCGATGGAGGCGATGCGCCCGCTGGCCGGCGCCAGCAACCGGTACTCGCCATCGCCGGAGCGTTCGGCGCGCGCCCCGCGCAGGGCCGACAGTTCGCCCGCCGCTTCGGCGGCCAGCGCATTGGCTTCCTCGGCGCGCGAAGCCGGGGCGATGCCTTCATCGACCAGTGTCCTGGCGCGGGTCGCGGCGGCCCGGGCGCTGCGATAGCGCGCTTCCTGGCCCGACAGCCGGTACATCTCGGTGCTGGTGATCACCGCCAGTGCGTCGCCCTGTTTGACGCTTTCGCCTTCCAGCCGGATCAGGCTTTTGACCGTGCCGGCGAAGGGCGCGGTGACCGGCAGCCGCGCGCCGGGTGCGGGCGTGACGCGGCCCAGCACCGAGACCACCGATTTGGTGACGGCGGGCCGGACCGGGGCGGTGCGGATTCCCAGCCGCGCCACCTGCTGCGATGACAGGGGCAGCAACTTTGCCGTTGCCGGGGATGGATCGGCCAGAAGACCGGCGGAAAACAGGATCGCAAAGACGCGCGCGAACGCGTTGATACGCACAAGCATGATGGTGCCTCAGGGCCAAACAGGAATGGGCCCACGCCGGAAGACGCGGGGCTCAGACGGCGGTTGGATCAGGCTCTGGGGGGGCGGTCGGGCAAAGCGTGCCGCACATCGGTGCGGACGCTGCCCCGCGCAACGGCGTGGCGCGTGCTGCCCGGCGCATGCGCCGGGGCATCGGACAGCAGCACGGTCATGCCGGCGCCGATATCGCCATGATGATGGTGATCGCCATGGCCGTAATGCTTGGTGGAATGATTGTCTTCGTCATCCAGCGAGATGTTGCTGAAGGGCATGTGATCGTGGCTGCTGGGCTGGCCGAAGGCATGCTGGACCGTGTTGACGGTGCTGGCGCTGGCCGCGGCGGTAAAGACGAACATCAGCGCGACGCAGAGCGCAGCGCAGCTTTTCCTCAGCAATGATCCGGGCAGGACTTGCATGGCCCGCAGGGTACTGGCCGCGATGGGGGAGAGGCAAGGCGCGCCTGAAATGTTCCCTGATCCGGCGGGCTCGCGGCCGGTGGCAACTTTTCAGGGGAAAGCCGGGAAGCGTGGTGATTACGCGTCGCATTATATAAGTGAGGCTTGCGACAAAGCGTCCGCCCGATTTATCTGGCAGCGAGCGCGGCCATCCGGCGGTCAAGGTCGGCCTTTTTGATCAGCCTTCCGCCCAGCACCAAAGCGTGAATCCTGCGGTTGTTGGCGATGTCGGCCAGCGGATCGCCGTCCAGCAGCAGCAGATCGGCGCGCATGCCCACCGCCACGGCGCCGCAATTGCGCTTGATCCATTCGCAGGGCGCGCGGGTCGCGGCCGCCAGGGCCTGCTGGTTGCTCAGGCCCGCCGCCACCAGCGCGGCAAGCTCGTCCTGCAGGGAAAAGCCCGGCACCACGCCCGGCACGACGGCATCGGTACCCGTCAGTATCGGAATGCCTGCATCGGCAAAGGCTTTCACCAGCTGTTTGTTGAAGGCGATGATGCGTTCCAGGAAAGCGATGTAACCGGGCGTGGCGCGCGAGACGTAAGGGTTATGCTCCAGCCAGATTTTGCGCACGGAGGGATGCAACGTGGCGAGTTCGGGCCGCGCTTTGAGGCCTGCCGGATCGCGCACCATCTCCAGCAAGCGGTCGTTCAGGGTCAGCGTTGTGATGAGGCCGGTGCCGCTGGCCTTGGCCAGTAGGGCATAGCGCGGGATCAGCGACGGATCGGGATTCTGTGTGCGCTGGGCGAATTCTTCGGCATGGGCGACCATCCCGAAGCCGGGCTGCATAAATTGCGCGCTGTCCTGGCCGCGCCCCGGGATATGGCCCACCACCGGCAGGTTCAGCTTGCGCGCTTCATCCAGGATGGCGGTGAAGGTTTCGAGATTGAGCTGGCCGTAAGGCTTGATCATCTCATAGCCTTCAGCAGCGGCCTTGCGCACTTCGGCGCGGCCTTCCTCGGGCGTGCGGGCGACACGCGTCATGCCGACGGGCCAGCTTGGCGGATCGCCGTCGATCATCGCGGCTGACAGGATGGTGGGGCCCAGCACCTTGCCGGAGGCGATCTGCGCTTTCTGAGCGAAGCCGCCGGGCGTGGCCTGCAGGTTAAAGACCTGGGTGACGCCATTGGCGAGATAGGGCAGCACCGCGTCCTGCGTGCTGGTCGCGGTCGGCAGGTCGAGCTTGAGCATGCCGAGATAGAGCCTGGCCAGGTCGTCGCTCATCAGATACACATGGGCATCGGTCAGGCCGGGGATCAGGAATTTTCCGCGGGCGTCGATGCGCTTGTGGCCGCGCGGGGTTGCACTGCCGGACGAAAGGATGGCGGAGATCTTGCCATCTTCGATCACCACGCTGGCGCCCGGCAGCGGCGCTGCCCCGGTCATCGGCAGCACGGTGGCATGCTGGATAACAAGGCCGGCCGCGGCTGCGACCGGCGCTTTCAGGCAAAGCGCCAGCATCACCACGGGCCATGCAAGCCGAAAATTCATCATCGTTCCCACCCATGCCGTGCCATCACAGGCATGATGCGGCATGCGGCCGGTTTGGATGCAGGGAAAACTCGCTACTTGCGGCGGCGGGCGGCGGCGACTTCCTGGGCGAAATTGATATTGGCGGAATCGGAATTGAGGATGCGCCCGCCCACGATATAGGTGGGGGTCTGGAAGGCGCGGATGCCGCGCGCCAGGTTGAAATTGGCGATGATCTCGTCGGATACGTCGGGGGCCAGCATGTCGCGGCGGGCGCGCGCCACGTCCAGGCCCGCGGCGCGCGCGGTATCCACTATACCGGCTTCGTCCAGCACCCCTTCGCGGCGCATCAAAGCGAGATGGAACTGGCGGTACTTGCCCTGTTTGTGCGCCGCCAGCGCCATGCGCGATGCGGTCATCGAGGCGCGGGTGAGGATGGGAAATTCCTTCATCACGATCTTGACGCCTTTGTCGCGGTCCATCAGCGCCATCAGGCGCGGCTCGGCCAGCTTGCAATAGGGGCAGGCGTAATCGGAGAAGACGATGATGGCGACATCGCCCTTGGGGTTGCCCAACACCGGCGAGGCGGGATTGTTGGCAAGGGCATCCATGCGGTCGGCGACGCGCTGATCGCGGTCGCGCGCGGTCTCGGCCTGCTGCGCGCGCAGGTAATCCTGCACCGCTTTTGCGGCGGGCGGATTGGCCGGCAGGGGCGGCGCGGCGAGGGCGGGCGCGGCCAGCAGGACGAGGGCGATAACGGCGTGCGACAAGGTCTTCATGGCTGCATCCCGTGAAGTGGCGGCGCATTCAGCCATGACCCGGGGCAGGCGGCAAGCGCCGTGCTTTACGGCACCCGCTTGGCGGTGGTGTCGCGGCCGCCCTGGTTCAGGATGAGGGCGCTGGCGGGGCCGTCGCCTTCCACCACGAAGGTGATCTGGGCGTCGATCGCGCGGGCAAAGAACTTGGTCTGACTTTCCGCGAAGATCGGGATTTCCGGCTGGGTGGCGGCCTGCGCCACCAGCTTGCCATTCTGCAGCGTGATTTCCAGGACGAATTCGGGGCGCAACTGATAGCGCCCGACGTAACGGGCCAGCGTCTTTGCATCCAGCGTCACCTCGGTGCGCTCGCTGTTCAGCGTGACGGGCTTGCCGAGCATCAACGTCGCCAGCTTGGTGGCGATACCCTCGGACGTGCCCGGCGCGTTGTTCAGAACGATCACGGTCATCCTGTCGTCGGGATAGGTAATCAGGCTGCTGGTGAAGCCGTTGATGCCGCCATGGTGGAAGATGCGGCGGTGGCCATCCAGCGGCTGCATGATAAGGCCGAAACCATAGTCGTTCTTGACCGGCATGGTCATGCGCTTGAACGAAGCGGGCTTGACCACCTTGCCCGCCAGGAGCGCCCTGTTCCAGGTCAGCAGGTCATGGGTGGTGGAATAGAGCGAGCCCGCCGCATAGGGAATCGCCATGTCAAGGAATTGCGCGTTGACCAGCACGCCGCCGCGCCGTTCATAGCCATGGGCGCGGCGCGGGATGATGGCGGCTTCGGTGTCGTAGCCGCTGTCCTTCATGCCCAGCGGCGTGAAGATATTGTCCTGCAGGAACTACGCATAGGTCTGGCCGCTGAGCTTTTCGATCAGCATCCCAAGGATGAAATAGCCTGTGTTGGAATAGGCGTATTTCTCGCCCGAGGGGAAATCCAGCGGCTTGTCCTTGATGCGGTCGATCACCTGGGCGGGGGTGAATTTCCAGCGCATGAATTCGCCGTTCGGCAGGCTGGTATAGCTGTAGATGCCCGAGGTGTGATTCAGGATCTGGCCGATGGTCGCTTTCTTCCAGGCTTCGGGCAGATCGGGCAGGTGCTTGCCGATCAGATCGTCGAACGTCAGCTTGCCGCGTTCTTCCAGCAGCACCACCGCGGCGGCGGTGAACTGCTTGGTGATCGAGCCGATGCGGAATCGGGTGTCGGTGGCGTTGGGAATATTCCATTCCAGGTCGGCTGAGCCATAGGCCTTGTCGAAGATGACCTTGCCGTCCTTTTCGACCAGCACCGCGCCCATGAAGCTCTGGCTGGCGACATAGGACTGAACCACCTTCTCCATGCGCGCCAAGGGCGGCTCGGCGGCGTTTACCGCGCTAATCGGCGCAAGCAGGAGCGCAATGCTGATTGCAGCAATTCGTAACATTGATTGTCCCTACCCTGTTTTGACTATTGAGCCACAGGCGTGGGCCCCGGGCAGCAATTGGCAAGATGAGAAAAAATCCATAAGCATGCGCCTTGCGCGGGGGCGTGGGCTGGCAGGGCGGTGATCCGCCGGGCCAGCGCGACCGAAGTGGGCTGATGACGCGCGCACAACAACGCTTTGCCACGGCAAGCGCTGCCATCCTTGTGCAGATCGGGCTTGTGCTGCTGTTCGCGCATTCCTTTGCGCCGGGCAAGCCGCAACAGGTGGCGCGGGAGATGATGCTGATACTGCGGCCCATCCTGCGCCCCACCACACCACCGCCGTCGCCGCCGGCACGCATGCCGCGCATGATCGTGCCACAGGCCAGCGCCATGCCACCGATCCTGAACGACAAGGTGATCGGGATCGCGCCCGCGTCGCCCTCGGCGCTGGAGGGAATCGGCCGCGCGCTGTTCGGCTGCGCGCCGCAACGCTATGGGCAGTTGACGCGCGAAGAGCAGCTGCGCTGTCCGCCGCCGGGGGAGGGCCTGGCGCGGCTTCCCGATGCGGATCTTCTGACGCCGCCCAGAAGCCATTCGCGCGATGCGGCGAGGTGGGCGGAAGACCGGGCGGCGCGGGAGTTCACGCCCAGTTGCTTCATGAACGCCTGGGGTGGCGGGCAGTCGGAAACCGGCTGCATGATCGGCCAGGCGCAGGCGGAATCGAAACGCGCCCAGCAAGCGCGCATCGAACATGACTTCCAACGCGCGCGCCGCAACGCGCCGCCGCCGCCCAAACCGATATGGGTCGGCGTGCCGCCGAAGCGCTAGTGTTGGCGGCTGGATTGCATTCCTTCGCCCCGCGCTGCGCGCGCGGGGCTCGCCGGGAATGACAGGGCGGTTTAGCGCGTCAGCAGTGCGGCCTGGAGCATCGCGCGGGTGTAGGCAGCGTGATAGGCCCAGGCGGCGTAGCTGTTGAGGTTGGGATCGGTGTCGGCGGCCAGCCGGGTGCCGCGTTCGCCGGCGGGGTCGCGCAGTTTTTCCACCACATTGTCGTTCACGTTCAGACCGCGCGCATGTTCGGGATGGACCATGCGGGGATATTTCTGGCGCACCAGTTCCTTCATCACCGCCAGCATGTCCACCTGGCCGTTGTCGGGCCACACTTCCGTGTAATCGTAGATGGGCTTTCTCACCACCACGTTGCGGTAATGGCAGTGCGAGATGCGGTCACGCTCGCCCAGCCAGCGGGCCACCGCCACCGGGTCCTCGCCGATTTCGTAGGAGACGCCGCAATCGTATGTCAGGCCGTTGCTGGGCGAGTTCACCAAACCGCAAAGCTGCTGCCAGTCCTTGAAGGTGGTCATGATCTGGGCCGAGCCGCGCGACACCGGCGGCGGCGGATCGTTGGGGTGCAGCGACATGCGGACATTGACGCTTTCGGCCACCGGCACCACGGCTTTGAGGAAATATTCCAGGTTGGTCCAGAGCCGGTCGGCGCTGAGGCGGCCGGTTTCGGGCAAGGGCGGCAGATCCTTGACCCGGTCATAGTGAAAGCTCTCCACCACCGCGCCGCCGCGCGTGGGATCGGGGGCGTGGAAATAGCCTTCCTCCAGCCGGTGGGCATAGAAATTATACTCCACCACCGGAATGCCGGCGGCGCCCGCCGCGCGGATGCAGGATTTGACGACCTCGATGGAGGCGTTGCGGCCCGGGCGGCCCAGAATGATGTCGCGCATGATTTCGCGCGCGGGGCCGACATAGGGCAGCACGATGTCGCCGGTGATGAGGCCATGCTGCTTGAGCAGCGCGACGCGGGCCTTGAGGTAATCTTCCGTCCAGGGAAATCCCGAATTGTTGAGGATGATGTGGGTGATGCCGATCTGGCAGAAACGCTGGATGCCGCGCGGGTTCAGTTCGTCCTCGACGATGGGGCCCAGGCAGATCTTGGGCGTGTCGGGGCCTTCGTTCGGCATATAGGCCTGGGCGGCCGACGACAGCGCGGGCAAAGCGAGCGCGGCGCCAGATGCGGCCAGCATGGCGCGGCGGCGCGGTGGTGACGGCCAAGGTGCCGGATGACGAGTACAAGAAGTATGCCGACATCATGGACCGTTTGGCCTTCGACATCGCAGCGCGCGAAAATGACTATCGCAGCTCGGGCTGGAGCGGGTACGACCCCACCGCCTCGGCGTATAGCGCCGAGCAGATCCGCAAGGAACGCGAAGCCTATCGCCGCGTCTGATCGCCGCTGAAATGAAATGAGATTCCCCGCCGGCCTGGAGCTGGCGGGGTTTTCATGTCTGGACGCTTGGGAGAAGTCCATGGGCATGGACCTCAGGGGGGCGATGGACCGGTTCTAGGCCGCCCGCGGCGCGGCATCGTTCGAGGGCAGCAGCAGCAGGGGCATGCGAATTCGTACCACCGTTCCGGAGCCTTTGGCGGCGCCCGCCACGCTCATGGTGCCGCCCAGCTGGCGCACAAAGATCGCGATATAATCGGAGCCCCGCTTTTCGGCGATCTGGGCCGCATCCTTGTCTTTCGTCCCGATGCCGTCATCGGTGACGGCGAGTTCGATCTCGTTTCCGACCCGGTCGACCCGCAACACCACGCGCCCTTTGCCGCCGGGAAAGGCATGCTTGACGGCGTTGGTCGCCAGTTCGTTGACCAGAAGTCCGAAGGGCACGGCATGGTCGGGATCGATTTCCAGGGCTTCGCCTTCGACGGTGATGGTGATGCCCGATCTTGGTCCAAGCAGGCTCGCCGACATGGTCTTGGCAATTTCGCGCAAATAGGCGTCCACCGCGATGGTGCGGCCGCGGCTGGACTGGGAGATCAGGTCATACAGATCGGCGATGGCCGCGATGCGGGCCTGCATGGCGCGATAGCCCTGCACCCAGGGCTGCGGCATAGAGCGGGCTTCAAAGCCGATCAGGCCGACGATGATCTGCAAATTATTCTTGATCCGATGAGATATTTCGTTGGTCAGCGCCTTGGCATCGCGTTCGCGCTGCTTGCGGTCGGTAATGTCTTCGAAGACCAGCAGCATACGGTGGGCGTGATTGCCCGGTTGCGAAACCTTGCGGGCGTTCAGGTTGAAGACGCGGCGGCCCAGGCCGGGAAAATCATCCTCGATCTCGAAATTCTCGATCGGCTTGTTTTCCGGCAGCACCTTTTCCATCAGGTGGCGCAGCGCCGGCACGTCCCATTGATGTTGTCCCAGTTCGGAGACGCGCCGGCCATGGGTCTTGCCGGCGGTGCTTCCGAACATGGTGAGGAAGGCCTTCGACGCCATCACGATGGTCATGTCGCTTTCCAGCACGACCAGGGGATCGGGAATGGTGTCAACGATGCTTTGGGTCAGTTTCCAGTTGCGCTTATTCTCGGCCCGGGCGGCGCGCGCCTCGCTGACATCCTCGATGGCCAGGAGGATGGAGCCGTCATGCTTGCCGGGCCGGCTGATCTTGCGCGCATTGACCAGCATGGTGCGCTGCCCGATAGCCGGAAAATCATGCGCGACCTCGAACTTCTCGACCGAGGCGCGGTTGGGGATGACGTCTTCCAGCAGGGTATGGAGTGCCGGAATATCCCACTGCCCGTTCCCCAGCTCGAAGACATGGCAGCCTTCGGTTTCGCCGCGGCTGGTGCGGAACATTTGATAAAACACGCGGTTGGCGGAGGTGATCACCAGTTCCCGGTCGAGAATGACCAGGGCGCTGGGCACGGTTTCGACGATATCGCTGGCGATGATGTCAAAAGCGGCTTCGTCGCCAACGGTGCTGTCCGGCATGGTGCTTTTCCTTTCGCGCCTTACGCGGCGAGCATGTCCTGGATGGAAAGGCGCAACTGATCGTCAGCATAAGGCTTGCGAAGGCAGCGCGAGCCTTTGACAAATGCCGCCTTCATGGCCTCGGTGATGATGTTGCCGGTGGTGTAGAGGACGGGAAGGTTCGGCCGCAGGCGGATGGCGGCATGGGCAAGGTCGCACCCGCCCAGAACCGCTTTCCTGAGATAGATATCGGTAAAAAGCGCATCAATGGTCTGGACGGAATTCAGAATGACGAGGGCTTCG
>JBEGVG010000014.1:0-2836 GCA_041178445.1 Pseudomonadota bacterium
TGATCGCGACGCAGCGCTTGGGGCCTGCGCCCGGCTGGGCGAAACCATGGGGCTGGAGCCCGAACAAGCCGCCTGGGGCATCCGCGCCATTGCGCTGTCGGACATGGTCAAGG
The DNA here is from genome assembly GCA_041178445.1 of Pseudomonadota bacterium. GTDB lineage: Bacteria > Pseudomonadota > Alphaproteobacteria > Micropepsales > Micropepsaceae > Rhizomicrobium. Next base: position 114 of record JBEGVG010000014.1, read on the forward strand.
CGGTGAAATCGCGGCTGGTCGAACGCGGCCTCGATCCGGGCGAAAACGCGCTGGTCAGCTATGGCGGTTGCGGTGGCCTGTTTGCCGCCGATATCGCCCGGGCGATTGGCGCCAGGACGGTGATTTTCCCCGAATTCGCCTCGGTCTTTTCGGCCTTCGGCGCGGCGGCATCGGACATCCGGCGTGAACGGATCAGGGCAGTTGGCCAGCCCGCCAGCCAGGCCGGAGCAATGCTGAAAGCCGCGTGCGACGATCTTTCCGGGGCACTGGCGCAGGATCTTGGCGCCGATGGCGTCACCCCGGCAGATCGCACGATCATCTTCGAAGCCGACATGCGCTTCCGCCGCCAGCGCTGGGAATTGAGCATTGTCCTGACCGCCGAAGAGGTGGCAACCGGCTCGCTCGACAGTGCGGTTGAGCGGTTCCTCGGCGAATATGCCAAACGCTATGGCAAGGGCGCGCTGATGGCGGGGATGGAAGTGGAACTGACCCTGCTGCGCGCCATCGGCATCGGCAGAACGGTCAAGGCCACCTTCAACCATGCCAGCGCGCAGGCCGGAGCGGGCGAGGTCAGCGCCAGCGGCACACGCGCGGTACGGCTGGAGCGTGACGGCCCGCGCGCCGAAATCGCCCTGATCGCCCCGGAAAGTCTCGCCGTCGGGCGCACCCTGCGCGGCCCGGCGCTGCTGGATGCCAGCGATACCACCATCTGGATACCGCCGCATTCCTCCGCCCGGGTGGATGAAAACATGTCGCTTGTGCTGGAGCTGGAGCCATGAACGTGCTGTCCACCCCGACCGATCCGATCGCGCTGCAACTGCTGTGGACCCGGCTGGAAGCCATCGCCGAAGAAGGCGTGCTGGCGATCCAGCGCACCGCGATCAGCCCGGCGGTGGCCGAGGCGAAGGACTGCACCTGCACCATTGTCGGCGCGCGGGGCGAACTGCTGGTCGGCGGCGGCGCGCTGGGTTTCCACTTCGGCGCATCCTGCACGGCGGTGAAGACAATCCTCGCGCTCCATGGCGACAGCGTGGCGCCGGGCGACGTGTTCTTCGGCAATGATCCGCATTCGGGCATCGCCATCCACAACCAGGACGTGATGGTGGCCCAGCCGGTGTTCGCCGATGGTGTGCTGGTGGCCTGGGCGATCGCATCGGCCCATATGATCGACATGGGCGGATTGCAGTTCGGCTCGTTCTCGCCGCTGGCTACCGACTGCTTCCAGGAAGCGATCCGGCTGCCACCTGTCAGGCTCTACCGCCAAGGGGTGGAACAGACCGACATCTGGGCGATCCTGCGCAACAATATCCGCGTGCCCGATCTGGTCGAGATGGACGTCCGCGCGCTGATCGCAGGCTGTCATGTCACCAGCGAGAAGCTGGTTGATCTGGTGGCGGAGCAAGGCGGTGCCGACCGGTTCGAGCGGCTGGCCGACGGGATGAACGCGCTGCTGGACGCCGAATTCGCGCGACGCTTTGCCCAGATCACGCCGGGCCGCTACCGTTCGACCAGCTGGTCGGAATGGGAGACTGAACTGTACAAGCTGCCGTGCGAACTGACCGTGGCCGACGGGCGGCTGCGGTTCGATTTCACCGGCGTGCCGCCGCAATGCAACCATTACATCAATTCCAAGCCGTGGATCGTGAAGGCCAATCTGGTCCCGCATATCCAGAACCTGATGGCGATCGACCTGCCTTTCGCCAATGCAATCTATGACCGGATCGACGTCTATTGCCCGGAAGGCACGATCCTCAACTGCCTGCCGCCCGCGCCCAATGCCGCCTCGCACATGGATGTCGGCGGCAATGCGGCGGCGGTGGCGCTGTCCACGCTGGTGCTGGCGCTGGCGGCTTCGGAAAATGCCCCGGCCCGCGAGCACCTCGCCGGGGTGATGCCGCTGTGCAACCATTGCATGCAGACCTGGTCGTTCCAGGACAAGCAGGGGCGGCCCGACGGTTTTCTGGTGATCGACGGCAGCGGATCGGGCGGCGCGGGCGCGCTCGACCATGACGGGGTGGACTTCACATTCTTCCTCTATGGCAAGCACGCCCCGCTCGAACTGATCACGGCCGAAATCTACGAGGAATGGTATCCGATGCTGGTGACGGACAAGCGCTTCCGCACCGGATCGGGCGGTGCAGGCCAGTTCCGTTCCGGCGCGGGGGTGCAGATGGGCTTCCGCCCGCATGGGGTGGAGCAGTTGACCGGGCTGATGATTGCCACGCGCGAACATATGCCGACGATGGGCTTTGCCGGCGGCTTTCCCGGCGCACGCACGCAGATCATCATCCGTGATGGCGACGGTGGCGAGACGCCGGTTTCCGCGCAGGCCAGCCATGTCGAGGTCCGTAGCGGGCAGGAATTCCATTTCCGCATGGCCTCGGCCGGCGGCTATGGCGACCCGCTGAACCGCGATCCCGCAGCCGTGCTGGACGATGTGCTGTGCGACCGGATGACCGCCGCCGAAGCGGAAGAGGCGTTCGGCGTGGTGATCGCCGGGCGGGCGGTGGATGATGCCGCCACGCAAGCACAGCGCGCACAGAACCTCAAGGCGCGGCTGGCCCAGGCCGCCCCGGCGCGAAAGCCGGTCGCTGCCGGGCTGGCGGCGAGCATGGACGAGGGTGCCCTCCCGCTCTACCCCGGCGTGGTCCAGCAGGGCCGCCTGGCGCTGAGCGAACGCAGCAGGGCCGTGCTGGCGCAGGCGCCCGATCCCTGGACCGGCG